>PMMO01000118.1 GCA_003162215.1 Ignavibacteriota bacterium | reverse complement strand
TTTTCCCTTTCAGCTTGCGCGCCGCGGGTTATAATATTCCACGGGTGCGCGCGTCGGCCGGAAGATCTCCCGCACGAGGTCTTCATATTGTTCCTGATTTCCCACAAAATCAATCTCCGTCGAGTTTACGATAAGCAGCGGAGTGGCTTTGTACCGGAAGAAAAAGTAGTTGTACGCCTCCGCAAGATCTTTGATGTAGTGTTCAGACATATACGCTTCAAATGAACGTCCCCGGTTGCGGATATTTTGCATCAGTCGTTCCACGTTGGCCTGCAGATACACCACCAGATCGGGGGTCGTAATACTGTGTTCAATGCTCCCGACCAGCGTTTCATAGAGTTTCAGCTCTTCGTCCTGGAGGTTCAGATANNGCAAAGATCTTGTCCTTCTCAAAAATGTAGTCAGTCACCAGGATTTGTTGGAAGAGGTCACCCTGGTAGAGGTTGCGTTGTTGTTTGTACCGCGTGAGCAGGAAGAAGATCTGCGTTTGGAACGCATACCGCTCCGGGTCACGGTAGAAGTCCTTGAGGAACGGATTTTCTTCAAACTGTTCAACAACGACCCTGCCACCGATTGTTTGTCCCAGCTTTGTCGCCAGGGTTGTCTTGCCTGCACCGATCACGCCTTCGACGGCGATGTAATGCAGATCGCTGTGTGCCACAAGCTCTTCTATTGATTCCTGCTTTGCCACGGGCGGTCCTTACCCTGATAAGATCCTAGAGGAGATGGAATGAGGTTTTCACGACGCGGCCTTGATCGGCGCATGCGGCGGCAAGCTCGGTGATCGTCAATCCGTTTATCGGATGGACGACGTCCGGTGCTATTTCGCGCAGCGGCACAAGGGCGAAGCGGCGGTGTTCAAGATCGACATGCGGAACAGTCACGAGGTCATCGCTGTAGCGAAGACCATCATACAGAAGAATATCCAGATCGATTTCGCGCGGGCCCCAGCGTTCATGGCTGGAGCGGCCGAGTTTTTCTTCGATGGATTTGAGCTCCGGAAGAAGTTCGGAGGGGCTGAGTGTCGTCATGATTTCGGCAGCCGCATTCAAGAATTTCGGTTGTTCGGCTTTCCCCCACGGATCGGCTTCGTACACGGGCGAAAACCAGACTACCGACGACTCACGTAAGGATCGCAATTCCCCCGCTGCTTTGAGCAGGTATGCGAAGCGGTCGCCCACATTCGTGCCGAGTCCGATGAAGACGCGGTATGACTTCATCGTTGCTCCGTGATCTCAACTTCCACGTAGTCGATTACGCCGCGGACTGGAGGATGGGGTTTGCGAATACGCACGGTCACGGCCTCAACATTGAAGAACTCGCGCAGAAGTCCGCGGGCGATTACATGCGCAAGGGCCTCAAGGAGGTGGTACTTCTTTTCGAGAACGGTCGCACGAACGAACGCGTACACTTTTTCGTAGTCCACCGTTTTCTTCAACGAATCGGATTCCGCGGCCGGCAGAAAATTCCCGTATAAGTCCAGATCCAGTTCGAATTTTCCCCCCAGGTTCTGCTCATCGTCTTGTACGCCATGATACGCGTAGAAGGCTGCATTCCTGATCCGGACGATTTGCATCCCGGCCACATTCTCCTGAAGTTTACGATCATGAAATATAGACATCGTCGCTCCGAGAATCAAACGAGCGTCTGAAGAGCACGTTCCAGACGGCGCACACATGTTCCCTTCCCGAGTACCTCCATCAGTTCGAACAGCCCCGGACCGGTGGATTTCCCTGTTGTTGCCAGCCGCACCGGGTGAATGAGTTTGCCCGGTCCGACGCCAAGCTGTTCGGCAGTTCTTCTTACAACGGCCTCGATGGTTGCGGCGGAAAAGGTCTCAAGAGATCGCAGCGCATCCAGAACCGCAGCCACATACTTCGGACTTTCCGCTTTCCAGTTCTTCTTGAGGGCTTCTTCATCATAGCGGGCAGGATCGGCAAAGAAAAAGTCTCCCGTCTCCTTGAAGTCACACACAGTGGTTACCCGCTCCTTTGTCAGGCGAATAACCTGTCCGAGGTAATCATCGCTGAACCCCCTGATCCCGCTCTCTTCCAGGATCGGGCGAACGACGCTGACAAGTTCCTGATCCGTTTTCGTGCGCAGGTACTGTTTATTCACGGAGTTCAGCTTGTCCATATTGAACACCGCCCCGGATTTCCCCACACGCTCGAGACTGAATTCCCTTGTCAATTCCTCCAGAGTGAAGATCTCCCGCTCGTCTCCCGGATTCCATCCCAGCAGAGCGATGAAATTCACCAGGGCGTCGGGAAGATAACCCTTCTTTTGATAGTCTTCAACAGCCACGTCTCCCTGACGCTTGGAGAGCTTTGTCCGGTCAGGATTCAGCAGAAGCGGGAGATGGGCAAAGACCGGCTTCGGCCACCCGAAGTAGTCATACAAAAGCACATGCTTGGGCGTGCTCGGGAGCCACTCTTCCCCCCGGATTACATGCGTGACGCCCATAAAGTGGTCATCCACGACGTTTGCCAGATGATAGGTAGGATAGCCGTCGGATTTAAGAAGCACCTGATCGTTGACAAGATCGCTCGCGAACTCCACGTGACCACGAATGACATCATCGATCGCGATGGTGACGGCATCGGGGACCTTCATGCGGACCGCGGCTGGTTCGCCCGCTTCGAGTCTGCGCCGGACTTCGTCACTGCTGAGGAGATTTTGGCGCCGTGCTATCTTCGGTTGTTCCCCTTCCCCACTCTTCTCCTGCTCGTCATCGTCTCCCTGGTCCAGGAAATCACGGTACGCTTTTCCGTTCCGGATCAGTTCCTCTGCACATGCTTTGTACTGTGCGAGTCGTTCCGATTGGATGTACGGTCCCCGGGGGCCACCTGTCACAGGACCCTCATCATACTGCAATCCGGCCCAACCCAGTGTCCGAATCAGGTTTTCCATCGCGCCGGGGACATAACGGTTGCGATCGGTATCTTCAATGCGGAGGATGAACACGCCACCGTGTTTTCTCGCGAAGAGAAAATTATAGAGGGCGGTGCGCAGACCGCCGACGTGGAGGAGTCCAGTTGGACTCGGTGCGAAGCGAACGCGAATTGTCGACAATGCCCGTAGGTCAGGTGATGGGAAACAGGTCCGGCCTTGACCGTAGCCGTCGTTAATTGGTTAATTTAGGGAAAACCGACGAGAGTTGCCACCGTTCCACTTTCTAGCGGCGTTTGACACCCATAAGGTCGGGCACTTCATCGAGAACCTGGCCGTGTTCGCTGACGACCTGGAGGCTGAGCATTCCTGCATCAGCCCTAATCATCACGGCGTGCGCGAGCGGCGTAAAGAACATCACGCTCTTGCTCCAGGGGGCAACTTGCTCGGTATAGTAAGGAGCTCCAGCGCCTCCGGAAATGACAAACCAGGTAGGGAGTGAAAAAGCAGGATCGGGAGAGATTTTGCCATCATCGAGTTTGCCGTTGCCATTCAGATCATCCTTCAGAATGCCGACGCGCGTCGTGTCGGTGATGAGCATCCGATGGTAATTGTGCTCATCGGAGGCAAATACTACTGCAACCTTGGAAGTACGGGCGATTTTCTCCCAGAGCCGGTTGCGTACTTCAAGGATACCCTGGGGGAACGGGACCATTGCGCTACAAAAAAGGCGCTCAGGAGCAGCAACAGCGTTCTACGGGCGGGTATTGCCATGGGCTTACCGTTTAAATTGGAAGAGACTCGGACCTCGTTCGGCGACGAACGTTTTCTTCAACATACCAGTGCGTGTGTAGATAGAAACCTCGCCGGAGGCGGCGAACGCCTTTGCATCTGCAAGATACAGATCTCCTGTCGCATCATCAACCCCAGCCCCATAATACGTCCCCGGGACAAAGTTCATCATGACTGTTTGAGACGTTATCGAAATCCTGTGGATCGGTCCGCCGAAGTAGCTTGCGGAGGAACCGATGACATACACATACCCGTCGGTGCTGGCGACGACCGTACCTCCGAGCGGTTCAACAAATGCGATTGAGTCAACCACGGTGTTCGTTGCGGGATTGATACGATAGACACCCCCCGGAATCGACGGCGTGCCGAAAGCGTTACCCGCGCAGGCAACCCAGAGCTTTCCATCGGAAGCGAGCACAACACCGGATGGGCCTGCACCGACCCGGATCGTTGTCACAACCGAACGGGCATCCGGATTGATGACCGTCACGCTATTGTCCGCCCCGTAGCCTGAGTTGCATACGAACAGTTTCCCGTTCACGAGAGCCATGTCCTGCGGATTCTGGCCAACGGCGACCGAGTCAGCCACTTGCAGGGTTTGCAGGTTTACAATCAGCACGCTGTTCTTGTACAACCGCGTAACGTAGATCGCGTTCCGCATTGAATCAATGAGCAGAGAGTGCGGGGTCGACCCCGGGTAGAACGCATCCTGGAGGATGTGGTGATCAGTGGCGGAGATTATCACCAACCGTTCCGAACCGCTCATCAGCACATAGATTTTTCCACGGAATAGTGTAAAATCGTCGCCGGTGCTCCCCAGATGCGCCCCTCTATTCGCAGCTTCAACGATGCTGCGGTACACGGTGTCGGCGCTTGGTACGTAGAGAGAGAGTCTAGCTCCGGCGACGTCGCCGAAATTCCCCTCGTTCAGGACGTACACCCCGGCCGCCGCCGGTAGTGAACTGTTTGCAGAATCGGGTTCAGAAGGATTTTTCATGCATCCTGCAAACAGCAGGAAGAGGGAGAGAACAGCAACAGAAGGATATTTCATGCGATGAGTCTTTCGTCCGTCAATAGGAAAGTGCGAGAGAGATCTTATAGGAGCGCGGTGGCATCGGGTATCCCGGCATGACCATATATGATTCATCGAGCAGGTTTCGGATGTCGGCCCGGAGTGCTGCGCGCGCGCCGAAACAATCCAACCCCAGCGTCAGTCCTGAGTTGAAAACCGCATGGGATGGCAGGAAGGAGGTGTTGTCTTCCGTCGTGTACCTGAATCCGACGCGAGAAACGCCGAGCGAAAGGTCACATCTCCTTAACAGACCCAACTCCAGATCTTCTCCCCACGAAAGCATGCACGAGAAGAGCTCCTGCGGCACATAGGGAATCTGCGTGTTGAGGTTTGGATCGCCCGGAAAATCCAGGGAAGTCTTTTCGGCGCGCGAGCGGGAATATGCGAGCGAAAGTGTTGTGCCTGAAGCAGGCCAAACCCAGCCATAGGTGAGTTCGATGCCCCTCACTACAACATCGCGCAGGTTCTTCGGTGTTGTAGTTGCTGTCCCGGATGTGGTCCAGACGATGCGATCCTGCATGTCTACGCCGAACCAGGTCAGATCCAGCTCATGCTCTCCTAACCCGACAAGTGAGACGCCCGTGCCCAGGTCAAAAGTGGTGGATCGTTCGGGGCGGAGACGGGGATTGCCCATGCCGCCACCGCCGGAGTAGTACAGCTCATTAAATGTCGGTGTTCTGAAGTTCCGACCGATTGTCCCGTGGATGCGAAGCATGTGTTTCGACGGCTCATATCCATCGATCCGGAGAAACAGGGCCTGGAGTCCGAGCTGCGGCGAAAACGCATCCTGAGAGTCGTCGACGCGGTCATAGCGGAGGGCAGGATGTATGCTCAGCAACGCGGCGCTGTCCGGAGCAATCTGCAGGCAATGCTCGCCGACGACAAACAGACCTCCTTGCAGACGTTCCGGCGAACCCGAGGCCGTGTTTCCTTCCGCGGCCGCATGGACGAGATCGCCTCCGATCGTGTAGCGTGCAAGTCCCAGGGGTTCGGCATGCAACTGCAATTCCATCCTTTGTTCGGTATTCCGGAAGTTGTTGTCGATCGGGAATCCTCCGACCACAATATCAGGATCCGCGTACCGTTGGTACGCATAGAGGCCCTGCAGTTTCAATTCCCACCAGGTACGGGGAGACAGCGTTTGCAGGACACCGAGTTGAACGATGCCTTGCTGGTCGCGCTCTGAGGCCCGTGAGGAGCTGAACGGGCTGGTGATCACGCCGGGAACTCCGCGGTCGCTTGCAAGATAGAGTGCGGTGGTATGCAGGCGCATGGCATCGGTCACCGCCAGATCGAGCTGCCCTGAACACCGGAGTGCATTGTACTGTGCATTGCTTCTCGTGAGATGGTAAATTGCGGGGCCGTTATTGAAAGTGAATGGGAAGTCTCCTTCGTTTTTCTGCATGCCCCCACTGACACGCCATCGTACATCCTCCTCGCCGGACCCTACACTGGCGGACATGTCACGCTCACCAAATGAGCCAACACTGAAACGCGCAGATGCATTCTCGCCTTGCATCGAACGGGTCACGACGTTCACCACACCCGCAACGGCGTTTGCTCCGAATGATGCTGATTGCCCTCCCCGGATCAGCTCAACCCGTTCGATTTCTTCCGCAGGAATGGTTCCAAAATCAAGAGATCCATTCTGAATGCTGTTCACAGGCATACCATTCAGGAGAACGAGTGTGTGCTCGGTGCCCAAGCCACGCTGCGAAATCGTTTTGATGCCGGAGGAAGCACCATAGTCCTTGATGAATACTCCCGGACCTATGGCAAGGATATCACTGAGCGAAGCAGCACCTGAGCGCTCGATGTCGATCCGTGGGATCAGAGAAACGGGTGCGGGTGAGCGATGCACTGTAGAAGGGATACGGAAGGAAGTAACCAAAAACTCTTCCAGCGCATATGACCGTGTGGTCGGGGACAAAACAGTATCAGGATGTACATGCGCATTCGTCTCTTGTGCAGCCGCTCCCGGTGAAGCAGGTGCTGCGAGGAGCTCAGCCGTAAGAAAGAAGAAGAACCGTACATCCTTAATTCGGAACATGAAAAAACCCCAGCCAAACGAAAAGTTGACGGGGGTCAGAGGATATCACCCTCATTAGGGTGATGACTGCTCATGTCCGTCACCTTCCCGCGAAGGCTACTGGTGGACTGGGCTTGAGCAGGTCTCCTGGCTTGTGACGGGGTTGCACACGCGGCCTTCCCGATTTTTGTCAGTGGCGAGCGCGTCGATTGTCACATACAGTTGCGGGGCAGCTTCCGTTTACACGGAATTCCCTTAACTCATGCCGATAATATGTAAAGAACGTGAATCAAGGTACGAGGGATATTCACGAAAGTCAAGAAATCCATTATCGGAATTCTTTGTATCGGAATTCTTTCGCGCCTGGGGCTGCGGTTGAAGCAGTAGACAGTTGTGCAGCTGTACGAGGGTGTGCTTCCCCTAAAACGGAATATTGCAAAACGGATCAAGAAGGGGGTTTTCGACCTCGCAGCGGTGGCACATAAGTTGTTCGAATTCACCCAGCACAGGGAGAAGAACTATGGCGGATGATCTGTCGATACAGGTTGCAAGCTCCATGATGCAGATGCTTGCGTCGAGGGGATCTTCGGACTTGGGTGTGAAATTGATGAAGATGCAGGCGCAACAAGAGCAGGCTGTGGTGGCGGTGCTTGCCAACCAAGCTGCATCCTTGAAGGACGCCGGCTACAACAGCAGCGGCGCATCCAAATTGCCCATCGCCCGGGGATCGGTAGATGCGGCGGTGTAGTCAGACGTGTCAGACCAGCCGGACTCTCCAGTCCTGCCATTTCAGCGGTTCTTCCAAGGAACCCTGAGCGGCAACCTCAACCAGGCTAGACCAACGTCACGCCGTGTATGGCCATGGCCCTTTTCCTCCAGCCCATCGTAGAATAGTGCCAACCGATCTCCAAACCGTACCACGCTCGGAAGTCCAATCACGCGCTTCGACCAGCTGCAATTGCGTCTATCAAGAACCACCGCCTTGTCGGCGGGGTTCCACTTGGTAATGTCTTTTGACCAGTAGACCCAGATAGCGTCGGTATACTCTTCCTCGCCTTCATACCATCCGACATGATTCGTAAAGAGGAACCAAGTGTCGGTAGCTTTTTCGAAATACAGGGCGGCATTCTCGATCTGTTCGTCCAAAGGTACGATAGGATCGGCCGAGAGTGTCCAGCTGCTGTCAAGATTCCTGGTTCGAGCGATCCCGAGCGATCGCCGTATCAGGCCATTCACATTCATTACCGCGGCGCTGAAAAACTGCAGGTATTCCCCATCGTGTTGAATGATCTGTCCGGGACTTGCGGTGTGGGAATAGTACGTTCCAGACGAGGGACGAAAAGCGACCACGCCGGGTTGTTTTTCCCAAGGACCGAGGGGAGACTTGCTTCGCGCTTTCAATGTAAGGTATGGAAGCGAAGGCACACGATCCGGAGGGGGTGAGGTAAACTGAGTTCCGAGATAAAACATGTGCCATTCCTTACCGTCCGTTGCGGTAGTCCCATAGGAGGCACTCTTCGAGTCTTCCTCTCCGTCTTTCCCGAGCGTTAGCACAGGACCATCGATGGTCCAGTGGAGAAGATCGGCGGAGCGAGCCCGCACAGATATCCACCCTGACGGACCTGCGCCATCATAGTGCATAATGAACGTGCCGTTGGCGTCGTACACCCAGACATCACGCGCACCATACGCATCACAGCTGTCCGGTCCGGTCCCATAGCGCAGCACCACACCCTGGTCCCGGGCATCCATCCTCAGCGCAGTCTCCGGCCGGCGATCGAAATACCTGCTCGTTGTCCCGCAGCCCACAAGCACCGTGGTGACAGAGGCAAGAATGACACCTCTTAGCGTCATGTGCCACATGCCGTCAGGAAATTGTCGTGTCATTCTCTGTACCGCTTTCGGTGTCTGGAGATGGCAGGATGCCGCGTTGCTGACGCAGCTCTTCGATTTCTCTGAGGGGTCGATCGAGTGCGCGCCGCCGGGTGGACGTGAGCTGTTGATATTCGGCCTGGGCATCCTCAATTCTCTTTCCCATTTTCTCTAAGCCCGCAACGAACATCTCCCATTGTTTTGCGAAGTTCCCGAGCAGCGCCAGGATCTGGGCGGCGGTGCGTTCAAGATTGAAATTGTCTACGGCCTGCCGGATCACCGCCAGAATAGCGTAGAGGGTCAGCGGCGAGCAGAGAATGATCTTTTGCCGCAATGCGTCATCCATCACAGTCCGATCGTTATCATTGATGAACGCATAGATCTGCTCATTCGGAATGAAGACCAGCGCATAGTCAATCGTCCGGTCGGCGGGATTGATATATCCCCGTCCGGTGACTTCTTTGATGCGTTCACGCACATCGGCGAGAAATCGTCGCTTTGCCTGCTGGCGATCGGCTTCCGCTTCGGCTTCGACATACTGCATATAGTTGTCGAGTGGGAATTTTACGTCCATGTTCAACCGAAGATCCTGTGGAAGGAGAAACGTGAAATCAGGAATGGTTGTTCCACCGGGCATGGCGCGCTGCTTGACGTAATTGATCCCTTCGACAAAGCCGGCGAGGCGGAGGACATCTTCCGCCATCCGTTGCCCCCACTGACCCCGGACGTCCCGGCTCGCCAGTGCGCGGCGCAGGTGCTCGGTAGTATCGCGCAGCCGCTCGGTTTCATCCGCCGTTCGGCGCAGCTGATGCGTCACTTCTCCGAATTTCTGTTCGCGGTCTTTTTCAAGGTCTGTCACCAGATTCTGAACGCCGAGGAGATCTTTTTCGATTTGAAGGAGGGAAGCGTCAATCAGTGCTTTCTTCCCTTCAAGTTCCCTTTCCCCTAACAGGGTCTGACGAGAGAGGGATTCATTTGCCAGACGGAGGAATTCGTTGCTGTTGCGGGCGAGCGCATCGAGGGAAAGTGTGCCGAAGGCATCTTTCACGCGGTCCAGCAGGATCTGCACTTCACGGGCACGTTGTTCGTTGTTGTCAGCAAGCAGCTGTCCGGCTAGAACCCTTGCCTGACGGGCATACAACAGACCGATAACGAGCGCGACAAGCGCACCCGCCACGGCGCCAACAATGAGAGCAAGTGTCGTTTCCACATTCACCACATCAAGTTCATGTGCAGCGAAGGGTGCGTCGGCCTTTGGGACAGGGCTCAATATACCGCGAAAGTGCCCACAAATCAAGAAATGTAGTCGTTCAGATTGACATCACGGATGCGGTTTGGTATTATTAAGGTCATGGAAATTCTTGATGCGATACTTGGCCGAAGAAGCATACGTCGATACAGCGAGGGAGAGGTTGCCCAGAACGACCTCGCCACAATTCTCCGCGCCGGCATGGCGGCGCCGTCTGCCGGCAATGAACAACCCTGGCACTTTATCACAATCCGCGGACGTGACACGCTCAGTGCCCTGAGCATTGCCCATCCGTACGCAGAGATGGTTGCCACCGCATCAGTGGCCATCCTCGTCTGCGCGGATACTGACGTGGTGAAGCACCGGGATTACTGGCCACAAGATTGCGCAGCTGCGACGCAAAACATGCTGCTTGCCGCGCACAGCTTGGGTCTGGGGAGTGTCTGGGTGGGTGTGTATCCCCGGGAGGCCCGGGTGGCCGAGATCCGGCGTGTCATTCCCCTTCCCGATCGAATTATCCCTTTCAGCCTTCTGCCGGTGGGAATTCCCGGGGAGAGGAAGCCCCGGATCGACCGATTCTTCGAAGAGAGAATACACGAGGAACACTGGTGACCGAAACGTTGCCGGCTGCAAACGATGAACGATGGATGGACTACGCATTGAAGGATGCCGGGCAGGCACTCAAGCGCAAAGAAGTGCCCATCGGTGCGGTGATTGTGCTCGAGAACAGGATTATCGGACGCGGGTACAACCAAACAGAGACGCTGCAGGATCCGACGGCCCATGCGGAGATGATCGCCATCACTGCAGCAGCAACATATCTCGGGAGCCGCCGGCTGGAAGATTCCACACTCTATGTCACCCTCGAGCCGTGTGCGATGTGTGCAGGGGCCATCGTTCTTGCCCGCATTCCCCGGCTGGTCTTTGGCGCATTTGATCCGAAAGCCGGCGCCTGCGGCACATTGTACAATCTGGTTCAGGACACCAGGCTCAACCACCGGGTCGATCTGGTGGGAGGAATCTGCGCGGAGCAGTGCGGTGTGTTGCTGAAGGAGTTCTTTGCGAAAGTGCGGGCGGGGTCAGACCCCGACCGATAGTCGATTGTCCATTGACTATTGTCAATGGACGTGAGCGAGGGGTCACACCCCATCACCTCTGAGCTTTTCCGCTTTTTCTGCAACCTTGAGCTGCCCCAGCAGCTCATCCAATCGACCATCAATGATCTCCGCAAGATTATACAGGGTCACGCCGATCCGATGATCGGTCACACGGTTTTGCGGGAAGTTGTAGGTTCTGATTTTTTCGCTCCGATCGCCGCTCTTCACCATCATTTTCCGCTGGGCTGCAACATCACCGGTTCGTGACCGAACAGCGGCTTCATGCAGCTTTGCACGGAGCATCTTCATTGCCCGCTCACGGTTCTGAAACTGCGAGCGTTCCTGGCGGCATGCAACGATAATGCCGCTCGGCTTATGGGTGATCCGTACCGCGGTTTCCACTTTGTTGACGTTCTGCCCCCCCTTCCCGCCCGAACGGAACGTGTCCATTTCCAGATCCTCCGGATTGATGTCAACGTCCACCTGCTCCACTTCGGGGAGAACAGCAACGGTGGCGGCCGATGTGTGCACACGTCCCTGCGCTTCGGTCTCGGGCACCCGTTGCACCCGGTGCACGCCGCTTTCAAACTTCATGCTTCCGTAGACATCTTCACCGGCCAGGCTGAATGAGATCTCCTTGATACCTCCAAGCCCGGTGTCGTTCAGATCGAGGACATCGACTTTCCATCCTTTTTTCTCTGCAAACCGCGAATACATTCGGAAGAGATCCGAGGCAAAGAGGGCAGCTTCTTCCCCGCCGGTACCCGCGCGGATTTCCACGATGACGTTCTTGCTGTCTTCGGGATCCCGCGGAATGAGAAGCACCTTCAGCTCTTCTTCCAGCGCGGCCACCTTGGCCTTGGTATCGTCCATTTCGCCAAAAGCCATCTGCTTCATCTCTGCATCCCCGGACTCCTCGGTAATTTCCTTGAGGCCGTTCAAGTCGGATTTCGCTTTGAGGTATCGCTGGTACGCCTGGATGAGCGGTGTAAGGTCACTATGTTCCTTGCTCACCTGGCGGAGACGGTCCTGGTTTCCCAGAATCGCCGGATCGCTCAGCAGCCGGGTCAATTCTTCGTAGCGCTTCCAGACGTGTTCAAGTCGATCGAGCATGGGGTCTCATGCCTCCATTGCAACAGCGTGAGACGTTGCCTGTGTTTCCTGCCAATCGGCAGAGAGGGACGCCCGGAGAGCGGTCAGGGCCACTTCCAACTGCTGTGCGTCGGGTTCCCGGGTGGTAATGCGTTGGAGCAGGAGGCCGGGCAGGGAGAGCCAGCGGGCCCAGCGGGCCGCCGCGTGACGCGCCGAGAGACGGATCACCTCGTAGGAGAGTCCCGCAACGAACGGCACCAGTGGAAGATGCACTGCCAGGCGCACGACAACCGTGATGGAACCGGTCCATGCGAGAATAATTGTGTCGGTCACTGCAAAGAGAATGATTGCGCTAAGCATCACAATCAGGAGAAAACTTGTCCCACACCGCGGGTGAAACCGGGACCGGGTAGCGACCTCCTCTACCGAAAGGGTGCATCCCTGTTCATACGCAAACACGCTTTTATGCTCTGCTCCGTGATAGGCAAAGAGGCGCTGGATGTCCTGGAGTTGCGCAATCGCCGCGAGGTAGACGAGAAAGAGCACCATGCGGATGATCCCTGCCGTCACGTTGAAGAGCAGCGGATCGCGCCCTACATCGAACAGAAATGTCGTAACGAGCAACGGCGTAACGAAAAACAGGAGGAGGCCGAAAAGAAGCGCCACGATCACCGTGCCGGCGAGAGCAGCGTTGCCGGGCTTTCTCGTGCCGGCACTGCCGTTGCCGCTGACGGCCCCCATCGCGACATCTGCCGAAAAGTTGAGCGCCCGAATGCCGACAACGAGCATCTCGATCATCCCGACCGCGCCACGGAGGAGCGGCAGCGAAAGCGCCTTCACCCGTTGCCCTATCGGAGTGAAGGTTTCAGCGTGGACTGCAATCGTGCCATCGGCGCGTCGCACGGCCGTCGCAATGCGCGATGGACCGCGCATCATGACGCCTTCGAGCACAGCCTGACCGCCCAGGAGAATAGACGGCTCTGGGGTACCTTCTTGTTTGGGTATTGTCATCATGGTTCAAGCTAAAAGTTTGGGGAGACAATTGCTACAACGAATCGGGGGGCGGCGTACCCCGTGTCCTTGAGAGACCTACGGTGCCGGCCACTTGTGTCATTAACTTCAACTCCCCGGGGACAAAGAATTTCATACCATACAGGAGAACCGGGAACAGCATAAGTGCCACTGCCTTCAGAGATAACGCCAGCTGGCTTTCCTGAGCCCATAGGCCGGCAGCAACAACAGCAATTGACGCAAGCGCAATTTTGCCCAGCCTTCCCCATTCATAGCGAACAGGATAGATGCGCTGCACCATCACATAGAGCATCCCGGCCATGGTGACATAGCTTATGAGTGTCGCCAGGGCGGCACCCATCACTCCCCACGGAGGGATCATGAGATAGTTGGCAACCACATTTACTCCGGCGGCAGCAAATGTGACAATAGGAAGCAGAGCGGTCCGCTTTTCGATATAGATCCCGGCAATCAGGTTATTATAGATCCCCAGGAAGAGATAGGCCAGAAGGATGACCGGCACGATCTCAAGGCCCACCCAATATTTGGGCGCAATCAACGACTTGCCAAAAAAGATATGCCACTTCACGGCATCTCCCAGGAACAGCGTAAGCACGACCAACACCGTTGCCATGAGGAGGACGAAGTAGGTCAAAATGCGGGCAAACAGTGTGCGTGCTTCGGGATCCTTGGCGTGGGTGAGGAAGAATGGGCGCCAGGCAAAATCGAACATGGAGACGAGCAGCATCATGAAAATGCCCAGCCGGTAGTTGGCCTGAAACACTCCTACTGCCGCGGCTCCGCTGATCGCTTTCATGATCGGGCGGTTGATCACCTGAATCATCATCCCTGCGATGCCGGAAGGAATCGATGGAAGCCCGAACCGCAGGAGCGAAGGCAGGAGTGGACGCGGGAGCGACCACGTGAGATGTTTCACGATGACCGGCATCAGCATCAGCACGCTTGCTGCAGAGGAGATCACGCCGCTTAAGAAGATTCCTTCGACGCCCATCTTGAAGACGAACAGTGAGAGAATATTCAGCATGACATTCAGCGCGATGCTTGCGGTCTTCACTGTGGCGAAGAATCTGGCTTTCGACTCCATGCGCAGGGCTGCAAACGGAATCACCGTAACTGCATCACAGAAAAGGATCAACCCGGCGTACGGAATGACATGCCCGTATGCCGCCGGGACATCGATGAGTTGAGCAAGGGGAGATGCGAATCCGAGGATGAGCGCCGAAAACAGCGCGGACGTGCCCAGGACAGAAAGGAACGGCACGCTGAACACTTGCCTTCTGTTTCCGATTTCCAGCGTGGAAACGTACTTCATGAAAGAGCCTTCCATCCCATAGCCATAGATCACGTTGAGGAAGGCGATATACGCATACACGTATGCCACGACTCCCAGGTCTTCAGCCGAGAGAGCGTGGGTATAGAGAGGCGTCAGGACAAAAGTCAGGAACCGCCCGAGAATCGTGCTGATCCCATAGACAGCGGTTTCTGTCCCCAGACGCTTGATCTTATCCAGCATAGGAAGCGAGCTCGAAGGAAACATCCAGCGCTACGACGGAATGGGTCAGGGCGCCGATGGAGATCACATCAACGCCGGTCCCGGCAACCGAACGAACAGTTGCCAGGGTAATGCCCCCGGAGGCCTCCACTTCGACCCGGTGATCGATCATACGCACAGCTTCGCGCATGGCGGCCAGATCGAAATTATCGAGCATGATGCGCGTCAGTCCCGTNNCGGACGGCGGCGGCGATGGCATTCGGCTTTGCACCGCGTAACGCCGCAAGGTGGTTGTCCTTGATGAGCACCATATCATCCAGTCCGAACCGGTGATTGACTCCCCCTCCCGTCTTCACCGCCATCTTGTCAAGCCAGCGCAGTCCCGGAACGGTTTTTCGCGTATCGGTGATCCGCGCGGGAGTTTTGGCTACGGCATCGACGTACGTGCGTGTCGCGCTTGCAACGCCGCTCATGCGCTGGAGAAAATTCAGGGCTGTACGTTCTGCGCGGAGAAGTCCTCGCACAGAGCCTCGCACACGCGCGAGCTTCTTGCCCGGATGTACACGGGCTCCGTCTTCCACATGCTTTTCAAAGAGCACCTTTTCATCGCACAGGCTGAAGACAAGAGCCGCGACGTCGAGCCCGGCGACAACACCATCAGCCTTGCAGAGAAAGACCCCTTCGCCTTGTTGCTTTTCGGGAACGGTGGCGTTGCCCGTGACATCACCGACTCCAATGTCTTCAAGCAATGCCATTTCCACGGCACGGACCATCCGGCCATCGTCGACACTGAGCATTACGACTCCTTATGGGTGGGCCGCTGCAACGCCTGTTCCACCATTTCCAGGAAGTGTGCGGGCGCGCGGGTGGGTCGGCCCGTATCAGCATGAACAAAACTGTGAATCGTATACCCCTCTGCCACTACCTCATTTCGTGTTTCGTCGAAAATACGGTAATCCAGCCGCACTCTGGCAACAGGCTTATCTTTCAGCATCGTGACGATATGCAACAGGTCATCATAGCGTGCCGGCTTCTTGTACACCGCATGGGCTTCTATCACCGGCAACTGGTACCCCATTGACTCAAACTCAGGGTACGGAAGACCTATGGAGCGCATAAGATCGGAACGTCCCTCTTCAAAATAGGCGAAGTACATTCCATAGTATGCGTGATGCATCTGGTCTGTATCCGCATAGCGCACACGCAGGCTTGTTGTGCATTCAATCATGCTTGTTTCTCCTCGTCATCCAATGAACACTCCCATCTTGGAAAATTTCTCCACTCGCCGTTCCGCAAGGCGGTCGGGTTTCACCTTCTTAAGCGCCTTGATTTCCGCCAGGAGGATCTCTTTGAGGATGGTTGCCATCTGCTGGTGGTCGCGGTGGGCACCGCCCAGGGGTTCGGGAACGATCAGATCGATGATGCCTGCCTTCTTGAGATCGGGCGCGGTGAGCTGCAGTGCTTCCGCCGCCTGCTCTTTATATTCCCAGCTTCGCCAGAGGATGCTCGAACAGGACTCGGGAGATATAACCGAGTACCAGGCATACTCCAGCATCAGAATGCGATCGCCCACACCCAAACCGAGCGCACCACCGGAAGCTCCCTCACCGATGATCGTCACGATGATGGGGACTTTCAAGCGCGCCATTTCGAAGAGATTGCGTGCAATGGCCTCGGCTTGACCGCGTTCTTCGGCCTCAAGGCCGGGGAACGCCCCCGGCGTGTCAAGCAATGTTATTACCGGCTTTCGGAATTTCTCCGCCAGCTTCATCAATCGCAGGGCCTTCCGGTATCCTTCCGGATTGGGCATGCCGAAATTGCGATAGACATTCGATTTGGTGTCGCGCCCCTTCTGGTGACCGATGATCATCACCGGCTGCTCGTTGATCCGCGCAAACCCGCCGACGATTGCTTTGTCATCGCGGTAGGCACGGTCGCCGTGCAGTTCGATGAAGTCCTTTGTCATCAGCTGGATATAGTCCTGCGTGTAGGGACGATCGGAATGGCGGGCAAGTTGCACCTTTTGCCACCGGGTGAGACCGGCGTACACGCTTTGCTGCAACTGCCGCACCCTCTTTTCGATCCGCGTGATCTCCTGCACAATATCAGGGTTGTCGGCATATTTCCGCATCTCCTCAACTTTGCGTTCGAGCTCAATGATGGGTTTTTCAAAATCCAATACCATTTTTGCCATGTCCGACCTCCCGTTATCCTCTGATAGCGTTCATCATCGACTTGAGCAAAATCTCGACATCAAGCAACAGCGATTGGTTCTTGGCATAATAGAGCTCATAACGTTCGCGTTCTTCCCGGGAAAGATCCTTTGAGGCATGCAATTGTACAAGACCGGTTACCCCCTCCGGTCCAAGATACGCTCCGTTCAGAAGATAGGGGGATTGTTCTCCAGGTGTGGGGCTGCAGGCAACGTCTGCGGACCGCCCTACGAGACTCAGATCTCCCCACAAGACACGCGGGAACTTGTCAAAGGCTGCGGCAACCCGGCCCTTACCCGGGAGCAACCGGAGAAGACGCAGGACCCACACGATAGGATACAGCGTAAGGAGGCCCAAACCGCTCACCATCACATCAAAGACTCTTTTTGCCACCCTATTTCGCAGGCGGCGGATGTTGTAATCGATTTCCACGAGTGGAAGCGTGTCCAGATCGTCGATACGTGTTTTGCCGATGATAGATTCAAGGCTCGTCGGCACAAGTCGAAAATTCACGCTCCTATTGTTGCTCCGGGCAATCACCGTAAGAATTGCGGTGTATGGAAGTTCATCAGTGGAAAAGATCACGTCTGTAATACGTCGCTCATCGATCACCTTGCCGACGTTTTCCAGGCTCCCGACGATCTCGACGCCGCCGATTCGTTCGCCGATGTGCGCGCTGTTAGTGTCAATGAACCCATGCACATCATATCCGTCAGCGACCCGGGCACGTAATCGCCGCAGCACTTCTTGAGCTGCGGAGCCTGTTCCCACGATCAAGGTGCGGCTGCCGAAGATGCCGTGTTGATGAACGGCTGCACCAGCCCGTCCACCCGTCAGCCGGAGAATTGCCCGCCAACCCGGGAGGAGTATAAAGGCCAACCCGCCGGAGATCACGGCCACCGCGCGACTAAATGCAAACTCCTTAAAAAAGAACACAGCGGCTGCAATCAGAACATAGCTGATCACCACCGCTGCGGCTGCCCGGCGGATCCTTCCGCGGTGGGTCGCATAGACACCGAGGAAAGAGCCGACAAGCAACACCGTCGCAGCCGGAATCACCCAGATGATCGGATATGCGTACGGCGGAAAGCGGAACAGGTGGCCGAAGTAGAGCAGTTCAGCCATCATAAGCGTCGCCGCGACAAGCACCGCATCCACCATGGCGAAGACAAGGGGACGGGCGAAGCGTGCGATCACCGCCGCGGCACCTCTCAGCCCAATGCCCAGGCGAAGGAAAAAACCTCCAACGCGGGATTTGCTGAAGTGCTTCTCGACAAACAGTTCCATCGCACCGTAGAAAACGCGCACTTCGTCGATATTGCTTCTGCGCGTGCTCTCGCCCTTGAAATGCACAATCTGCGTCGAGTGTACGTAGTGGACTGCGAAACCTGCCTGGCGAACGCGATAGCACCAGTCGAGGTCCTCTCCATACATAAAGAACGACTCATCAAGTCCACCCACCTTCTCGTACGCAGCCCGGGTGAGCATCATAAATGATCCACTCACCGCATCCACTTCGTACGACGCATCAGGATCAAGATATGTCAGATTGTATCGGCCAAACAGGCGAGACTGTGGAAAGAGTGCACTAAGGCCGAACACCTTCGTGAATGCCACCCACGGCGTGGGGAAGCTTCTTCTGCACGGAAGTTGGAATGACCCGTCGGGGTTCAAGATTTTGCAGCCGGCGAGCCCGGTCTCCGGATGCGTCCGGAAGAACTCCAGCATGACCCGGAAAGTATCTTCCTGCACGATGGTGTCCGGGTTGATCAGAAGGAAATACCTCCCCTTCGCTCCGGTCAGCGCAAGATTGTTGGCACGGGCGAATCCGAGGTTTTCCCTGTTTGCCAGGACCTGTGCGGCGGGGAATTTTTTTCGCACCATCTCGACACTCCCATCATCCGACGCATTGTCCACGACAATCACTTCGCCGTCAAGCCCCTCCAGGGCCCGGAAGACGGACGTCAGCGCGTTCTCCAGGAATTGCCGGACGTTGTAGTTCACTATAATGACCGAAAGCGTCATAATTTGCGGAAGATACTCATCATGCGAAGTTTCCAGAGCATGAAGAATGCTTCCTTCACGATGTGTTTTGACATCTTGGATGAACCGGATTGTCTGTCAAGAAAGATGATGGGGATTTCTATCAGCCGGAAACCCTTTCGCCAGGCCTTGTAGCTCATTTCGATCTGGAACGCATAGCCATTCGACCGGATTTTGTCGAGATCGATTGCCTCCAGAACGGCGCGCCGGTAACATTTGAACCCACCAGTCGCATCGTGCAGCGGTAGACCGATGAGGAATCGTGTATAGACATTCGCAAAGTAGCTGAGAAGGAGGCGGTTAATGGGCCAGTTGAGCACACGCACCCCGTTTGTATACCGGGATCCGATCACGAGATCGGCCTCTTTGATGCTGATGAGAAAAGCGGGAATCGCGTTGGGATCGTGCGAGAAGTCGGCGTCCATTTCGAAGACAACGTCATAGCCACGCTGGATGGCGAATCGGAATCCCGCGACATAGGCCGTCCCGAGGCCCTGCTTCTTTTCTCTGACGATGAGATGCACACGCGAATCCCTTTCACCGAAATCCCGTACGATCGCCGAAGTGCCATCCGGTGATCCATCGTCGACCACCAATACATCCAGAGGGCCTTGCTGCAAGATAATCGGGATGAGACGGGGAATATTGTCCGCCTCATTATAGGTCGGGATGACGACCAGCCCCCGCCATTCCTTCTGTTCAGTGCTTGGCATAGAACCCTTTGATTGAATCTGTTATATACGTCAGCTGCTCCTCAGTCAACTCGGTATGCATGGGAAGCGAAAGCACTTCCGCCGTGGCGCTCTCCGTCGCAGGGAAATCCCCCTTCTTGTTCCCGGCCATGGCGAATGCCTGTTGGAGATGCAAGGGCACCGGATAGTAGATCGCGTGAGGAATCTCCCTTTGCTTCAGATACGCTGCGAGCTCGTCACGCCGCGGCACACGCAAGGTGTACTGATGGAAAATATGATCCACGTGAGGAAGCACGTACGGAGGGACCACGGGTGTCCCCTGCAGCATCGCAGTGTAGCGTTCCGCAGCTTTCTTCCGTGCCGCATTCCATTGGTCGAGATACGCGTATTTCACGCCGAGGATCGCCGCCTGTATTGTGTCGAGCCTGCTGTTGATGCCAAGCACTTCATGATAATAGCGCACGCGCGAGCCGTGGGCGGCGATAATGCGCATACGTGCGGCACAATCTTTGTCATTGGAGACAACCATACCCGCATCGCCGAACGCACCAAGGTTTTTGCTCGGGAAGAAACTGATGCATCCCACGTCGCCAAACGTGCAGACCTTTTTCCCTTTGTACGAAGCCCCCAGTGCCTGTGCACAGTCCTCAATCACCTTTATGCCGTGGCGCCTCGAAATGTCGATGATGGCATCCATTTCTGCGGGTTGACCGTACAGATGCACCGGAATGATTGCCCTCGTGCGGGGTGTAATTGCACGTTCGATCAGGTGTGTATCGATATTGAAGGTCCGGGGATCGATATCGACGTACACAGGTTTTGCTCCGAGCAATCCGATGACTTCCGCCGTCGCGACAAACGTAAATGGCGTCGTGATGACTTCATCGCCGGGGCGGATACCCAGCGCCATCAGCGCTAATTGCAGTGCATCGGTTCCTGAAGCGCAGCCAACAGCTTCGCCGATCCCGAGGTAGCCTGCGATTTTGCGTTCGAATTCTCCTACCTCTTTGCCGAGGATAAACTGGCCAGACTCCAGCACCTTGTGAATTGCCGCATCCACGTCAGCCTTGATGTGGCTGTATTGTCCTAATACATCAACCATTTGAAGTTTCATGGTAGTTCCGGTTAAGGCTTAGGCCTAGAATTTAGGTTTAGGTTTAGAGCGCAACGTGATTAAGATCAAGATTGAGTTCGAGATTGAGCGAATCACTAATACTCAATGCGCAATTGGAGGCTCAGCGCGAGGTCGCGGCGGGAAGTGGCTGCCGTAACATCGTGCGCGTTCGTCCAATCGACCACTCCTGTGACAAAAAGATCCGTGATGGGTTCATAGTCCGCGCGGATGCCGAGCCGGTGCGTATCGACACGTTCCCCATCAAGGAAGGGGGCTGTTTCGCTGTCACTGCTGCGATGCCCCTGCGTGAGAGATCCTCCGACATTCCGGACGAGTGAATCTCCCACGATGACATTCTCTCCATGCCGTTGATATGAGTAATGCAGACGCGTGCGCAGTGTTGACGAGACCCTGAAGCGGAGTTCACCGAGCATCTCATCGGAATTGGGCTGAAGCCGGTGCCCGAGTCCGATACCACTGTGCGAATAGTCATTACCGGCTTCCCGATTGCTGTATACGTAGGGTTCAATGCGTGTATACTCGACGATGGCATCCAGATTCCGGAGGCCCGCGATATTCGCGATGTACGCGCCCCCTTGCCATCCAAACTCATTTCCCCACCACCCTGTCCCGATCCGCTTAAAATCGATATCATCGATGAGCCAGGTCCCGTAGAGTTTGTATCCCGGATGAGGAAAATACTCAACATCAAAGACGAGCAGCGCATTGTCGCGATCGCGCAGAGAGTGCTCTGCCGATTTGAAGAAATTGACAGGGAGCAGGTACGCATACTCCGGTGTCAATCGTTGGTAGATGACCATCTCGCTTGCGGCGACATTCAGACGATCGAAGAGCGAGAATTGGAACCGGTGAAGCGCCAGGTATTTGTTGGCTTCCGCCGGTTCGGTCACCAACAATCCGACCGCCGGCGACGGATCTTTCAAGAGCGAGGCATGAAGGTACTGGAATCGGAAAGCTTTGTAGTGAACGCTGAGTCCAAGCGCGTCGAATGCCGGCGCGTTATCGGAGAGCATGAGTCTGTCGCTATAGCCGACACCCTGCGAAGCAAATTCCCTGCCGAACTGCACTCCACCCCACCCGAAGGAATACCGGAGATAGGCCTCTGTGACATCGAAATTCCTGCTGTTTGGCTCATTCAGTTTTACATTCGTTGCCAGGCGCGGATCCGAAAGCGCGAAGGTCCGGTTGCCCAACAGCACCCCATTTGTCGATTGGAGAAGATAGCCTACCTTGCCTGCAATAGTACCGCGAAAGCGGCCGCCAATGGTGCCGAGTGTGGCATCCACATCACCCCTCGAGTCGCCATTCAACGAACGATACTCTGCTGAACCCAGCAGTTCACCGTAGATTGTGATGAACGAATCGGCATAGGCAACCAGGTACTTCTGCTTCTGCGAGGCCAGGCCGGCAATAAAAGCGCCGAACGACTCATGAGCCCCAAGGAGCACCAGATCCTCTCCTGGTCGACTCCCGGCATCGGGCGCAAACTCCTTCAGATATTTGTCCAGCGTCGCCCCTTCAACATCGCCCCCTCCGACATCTGCAATTGAAGATCGGAAAGAGGCTGCAGTGCGCAACAATGCGGAGACCTCGCCCCGTTCCAGTGGCACCATGCTGCTGCTGTGGGCCGGAAGCACGCCCTCTACCCCGAGGCGGTCAAGAAATTCATAGACAGGGTGCGAGATGGGCACGTGTTCCACCTGAGCAACCGTCCACGACGCACAGAGCAGGGGGAACAACAGCAGGATTCTCCACATTGGCTTCCCGATCATCACCGGCCTCTCCCGAGCAGCATGTGCGACACTGTGCTGAAGATGATCTTGAGATCCATCCGCAAAGACATGTTTTCGATATAGAACAGATCATACTGTACCTTCTTGCGGACATCGTCGATGGATTCGTCGTATTTGTGTTTCACTTGAGCCCATCCGGTGATGCCCGGACGGACTTTCAGACGACGCGGGTAGAGCGGGATCTCGCGGGACAGTTGTTCGACGAACACCGGGCGTTCAGGCCGCGGTCCTACGAGACTCATGTGGCCCGAAAGGACGTTCCAGAATTGCGGGATTTCATCCAGATGGAGTTTCCGCAACAACCAGCCGACCTTCGTCACACGTTTATCACGCCGGTGTGCCCATTGCGGGCCTGCACGCTCCGCATCCTCCACCATTGACCGGAATTTTATGATGTTGTAGCGTTCTCCGTCTTTTCCCACGCGCTCCTGTTTATAGAGCACCGGCCCCGCTGATTCGATCTTGATGGCAATCCCGATCAACACCCAGAGAGGCAGCCCGACAACCAACGCGATCGCCGAAACTCCCACATCCAGAAGCCGCTTCGTCGCTTCCTCCCATGGAGGCATGATGACCGGCGAGATGTCGATGAGAGGGAAGCCGTAGATCTGATTGGTGCGTGCCTGGCCGCTGATGATGTCATAGAGATCGGGAACAATTTTCAAACCGACCGGATGACTGCTGCAACGGGCGATGATATCGAGCAAGCGGTCATGATCTTTGGAATCAAGAGCGATGAGGACTTCGCGGATCGCTTCTCGCTGGATAATTGCGGAAAGATCGTCGAGTGTCCCAAGCACCTGTAGGTCACGGTCCCGTCCACCGGACTTCTTTTTTTCCATCCTATCGATTCTCACAGACCCGAGGACGCGATATCCGAGCGCAGGATACTTCGACACCTCTTCGAAGAGCTCCCGGGAACGCACCGCTGAGCCGACAATGAGTGTATTGTGTGCGCCAATGCCCGCAATCAGCATGCGTCGTTGCATGCTCCGGATGGCCATGCGGCCGACACTCACGACAGCCAGAGCCACACCCCAGTAGAGGAGAATCAGCAGTCGAACGCTGGGCCCGAGCGTCCCTCCAGTGTCGTCCATGAAAATGACAAAGAACAACACAAGACATCCCATGGTCACTGTCTTGAAGATCAGCGTCATTTCGTCGAACCGGGACGCAGCATACCAGGGCCGGTAGAGCCCCACAACAAGGAAAAGGATCTGCCAGAAGATGGTGATCAGCACCATTGGCGCCCAGAAATCGGGTTCGATGGCAACATCGAGCCATCCGCTCCGGACGCGCAGCAGATAGTAGACGTACCAGCTCAGAGACAGAGTCACGAAATCCGTGACCACCAGAATCATTTGTTCTTTTCTTTTGCCCATGCTTCCCGTTCAGTTGTCCAGGTAGTCGCCTGCCTTCCGGAAATGAAGCGGAAGAAACCCACCAGCAAGGCGACATTCATCGCAACCCCATAATACGGCAGGGCTAACAGACCAATGCGCAAACGCGCACGTTCCGCAATACCCCCGATCAGCACAATCATGAGCACTGCGAGTTCTGCTCCGAAGACCATCACGAACGTACGATCGACACAGGCGAGCACACCGCTGGCAGCGAAGGCCAGGACTGCGAGAAACGGGACGCACCACCGGAGCAGCTTGTGCGACCAGAGCGCGAATGCGATGTATCCACGACGCGGGCTGAGGAGATCAAAAAAATCGGGGATGCCACTGAAATTCTGCGCGCCGATTCTGACCCTCCGGTTGAATTCCGCCCGTACAGAACCCGCAGTTTCTTCAAAGGCAAGGGCGGTGGGTTCATACACCATTCTCAGGCCGCGGCGCGGGACTTCCAAAGGAATCAGAAAATCGTCCACGACGGGCTTGTAAGTGGGGAGAGATTTGAACAATTCCCGCCGGATGGCGTACACCCCGCCCGTCGCACCGAGGATTGTCCGGTAGCTGCTCTCCCACCTCTTCAGCAATGTCTCATACTTCCAGTACGAAATCTCTTCGCCTCCCGTCATGCCGTGACCGGCATTGAGCAGCAACTCACCGCACACACCACCGACGCCGGGATCGGCAAAGTGACTGACGAGACGTGAGATGGTCTGTTCATTGTACAACGTATTGGCATCAGAAAAAACAATGACTTCCCCCTTTGCCTGAGCAACAAGGTCATTGACCACGGACACCTTTCCCCGCCGTTCGGCAAACGGAAAGGCCCTCAAGTTTTTCAAGGAAGACGTGGCAAGAATCTCGCATGTTCCGTCCGAAGACCCGTCAGAGCCTACGAGGAATTCTATGCTCTCATCCGGATAGGCAATCCGTGAGAGGTTCTCGAGTTTTGCCTGGAGCACACTTTCTTCATTGTACACAGAGATCACCACTGAAATCTTCGGCAGAGCCGCATGCCGGGGAGGCGCCGCCGCGGGGTGCCGTGTCCAGGCGAGCAGAGCCATGATCGCCGGATAGCAGCAGTACGTGTACGCAATCGCTGCGAGGGATATGTAGAAGATCAGGTAAGCAGCAGTCACAAGGCCTGTTTCCTCGTGAAATGGAATAACCCGCAGGCGTAGTCCGACTGCGTCAACAGCTCTGGATCGACATTCCGGATGAATCGCTTATCATCGGTGATGCCCGACAGCTCCACAAGCGACAGTTCCGAAAAGCATGCGAGAATCTGTGCAGGCGAATGGATGCGGTGTGCGTTGAAACAGACCCGGGGCTTCCCAACCGGGAGTGAGAAATAGAGATGCCCGCCAACTGCCAAAATTCGCTGGAGTTCCGCACAGGCTTTCTTCGTGCCGGCAGGATCAAGCGGATCGCCGTAACGTCCGAGACCGATATGCTCGGCAACGTGCAGACAAGAGAGAGAATGCACGCTCGCATCAGGATATGGCATGGCCAGGATGGAACCTTCACGTGAATCAAGATTATCCACGGGTACGACGAATGGCCGGATATCGACAAAGGTCACTTTGCGGAGTGTTGTCAGGAAGCCGATAAAATCAAGACGGGAACCGACATCAACATGCTGCGTTGCACTGTTTTCCAGTATGCGGGCAAATGCCCAGCGGTCCTGGAAAAAATAGTGCCTGAGGACACTACTCGTTGCAGTGCGATCGTTAAGGCAAGGATACGTATCAACCAGCCGCGTGCACTCAGCACCGTTCATACCCTTGTACCTCACCCATTCTGTCATGAATCGCACGTAGCGGGGGAACGCCATCACAAGTCGTACAGGGTCGGCAAACGGCAGTAGCCACCGGTAAACGAAAAAACCGGCGTCCATCAGGGGATTATTGAATCTTATCATAGACTCCCATTCTTTGAAAGATGTCGAGGAAGCGTTGCACATAGGAATGTTCGCGGACGGCCCGCGCATGTCCTGCGGCACGAATGCGCTCTCGCTCATCGTCATGGGCAAGATAGTAGCGCACCTTGTCCACCATCTCTGCAGGCGTGCCAAACGTGACGATTTCCTGACCGGGAACGAAATACCGTTCGAGATCGCGCGCCACTTCTGTGAGGAGGAATCCTCCAGCACCGGGGATTTCGAAGACACGCCCTTTGATTTGGCGCTGGTGATGGCTGAACAGTGTCGCGGCGTTATCCTTCATGCGACGCAAACCATGCAGATGTAGTGAGCCGTCGGCCCTCCGGTTAAGCACAACTTTTGCAAGCGGTTTCCACCCGATCGCCACAGAACTTTCCGAGAAATTCAGGCTAATCGCACTGCGCGAAAAAAGCTTCACCATCTCATCGAAGGGCAGCCGTCCGTTTGACCAACCGCGTCCCCAGCAGCTCGGCCGGATGCCGGCAGATTCCAGCCGTCGCACAAGATCACCACGGTGAGAATGTACCTGCCCTACAAAGGAGACGTTGCCGTCGCAGGGAATCCCCTGTGCACGGTAGCGAAAGGAATTGAACCCCCACTGTGTGTGAATGACCGCCTGTATGCCATGTTTCCTGTACTTTTCAACAGCCGTTGCGTCGGTCGTTGTAACGAAGTGGAATACCGGCGCCCAATATCTGGCATAGGATTCAAAGCGCCAGTGATCGTCCGTGAACCAATTCACCGTCCGCACGTTGCCGCTGCGTGAGATGCGTTCGATTGTCTCATGCGCAATCTCATCCGTAAAGAGGACGAAGAAGCAGACATCCGGCTTGACTGTATCGACAGTTTCCAGCAGCCGCCGGTTCATTCCCGTCCTCCCCTGCTCGCGCAAGACAAGGTCAAACGGGAAATGCGTCACTTCCACGCCGGCCATCTTGTTGAGCGTATCCAGAAAGTTGACATACTCGTAACAGTCCCCCCTGCGAGAATCACCGTAATCATATCTCATACCAATATACAGAACACGGAGCACTTTTCACGGCCTCCTTATCGTCCGGCAACAGCTTCTCTGGCCTGCCGATGATACCTGCTGAGATCATACGGTCTTGAGCTGAGCGACCTGCGTGCCCCCGCAGGTGTTGGTTTTCGGGGGCTTACNNACTGCAGCCGCAATTGCTCCGATGAACGCGTCCCGGTCCTTCGCCGCTGTGACCCACGGAGTGAAACGTCGCACCTCGGGCAAATCTGTTGAGACCACCGGAATACCCATTGCAAGATACTCCACCGTCTTGAGCGGATTGGATGCAATGGTCAGTTCGTTCACTTTGAAAGGAATCAAGCCTGCATCAAAGCATGAAAGATATCGCGGAAGATTTGCGTACGGTACATGCTCCAAGCGCACAAGATTTGGCACCTTATCGAAAACGGCAGTTTCTACGGTCGCGTGCCCAATCACCACAAATGTCATTGTTGGATATGCACGCGCTGCCTCGGCGATCAGCTCTACATCCACCCATTCGCTTATAAGGCCATGGAAGCCGACAATGGGATGGGGAAGATGTTCGAGCTCAGGCGCCACGGCTCCCTTATCATCAAGGAAATGGGAGATATCGATGCCCTGCGGAAGGAAGTGCCCCTCCCCTGACTTTGGCATCCGCGACTTTCGCAACGATTCTGACACTGCGAAGACCGTATCCACATTCTCAAGAACGGTTTTTTCCAGCTCTCCTGCGCACCGGTAGCCGCCGGGGAGGTTCCGATAGTCATCCAGGCAGAGATAGTGACTGGACGACTCGCCCAGACGGCCCAGAATTCCGGCGACAAGAGGATGGGCAAAGAGCAGCACCGGGCGTTGCATCCCCAGGTTTGAAGCCGCTCGGCGCACCTGATGCAGAAGCAAGCGGTCATTCACCGAACGAATAGCGGGATTGTCATAGAACGGCGGTATGACCGGGTTGAGGATGTTGAACGACGGTGCAACGTGTCCTGATGAACGGACCAACACTTGCGTGATTTTTCCGACAATCCGTTTCACATCATACATTGCGAGCCGAGGGGCACGGAAACCGAATGAGTTGACCCAGAGGATACGGTTCCCCTGCATGAGCACCGACGCCAGATGCTGTGGCGTGGAAGGATGCCGTCCCCAATCATCTGCAAAGATGATGATGTCCCGGTTACGCAGCATTGGTTGTGATCCTTCTCTTCCCTATTGGCAAACACCGGACACTAAGGATCTCCATCCTGTTCATTCGCGGGGCGGCGGGACTGAATACTGATCAGCCTGCGCACGTCGCCGATTCTGACTACTCCGAACGCAAAGAAACTTGCGGCAAGAAAGATCAGTGTCAAGCTCAGTTGTACAACAAATGCGCCGGGCAGGAGATGCATTTTCCCGATGACCAGCACGACGGCCGCAGGGATAAACACCCCTGCTAACACTTTACCGAACTCGCGGAGATCCACGTAGTCACGGACCACCCAAGCAGCACTGAAGGACATTGCCAGCTCAGTGAACAGCGTCGTCACCGCTGCACCCATTACTCCGTGCTGCCTGATCAACACCCAATTGCACAACAAGTTACCGCACGTGATCGCGACGATGAACCAATTGAGCTTCCCCTGTCGCTTCACGGCCCCCGCCAGGTTGCCGAACAACCAGGTCATGCCAACAGGCACCATCGTGAGAACGACGAGACCGATGGTTGAGGATGCCTGGAGAAATTCGGCACCAAACAGCAGCAGTGTGAATTCCTGGTCAAATAACAGCATCGGCAGCGACACAACGACTGAAACGGCAAGCAGCACACGCGCTGCTTGTGGAAGGATGTGGATCACTGTTGACTTGTCCTGCTGGCTCCGTGCAAACGTAGCATACAGGGGCATAACAACAATGGTCGGCAGCAGGGCGAATGCTTCGACGAGCCGGTACCCTGCATTGTAGAATCCCACCAGTGTATCACTACCCGTGATCCATTGGAGGAATAGCGTTGCAGAGCGATAGTAGACGATCAAGAAAATCCCCATCAGCGCAAAGGGCATAGCAGGCCGCAGCACATTGTTCCACAGCGCAGATGGATCAAACGACCAATGGGGAAAACCAACCTGTTTCCAGACAGTCCGGAGCGTACTGATGGACGTGATGACGTACGCTGCAACAAATGCGGTCATGAATGCCTCCGCACGGCTGCTTATCAGAATCGCTCCTCCGCAGAGCGTCACAACCGCCACTTTCTCGAGCATAACGGACCGCGCTTCGTATTTCATCACCTCGAGGGCACGAAAGATGAACCGGAAGTGAATCGTCGCGCTCTGGAAGAGCATGTGCACAGTCGCGAGCATGATGAGCAAGCATCGCTCAGGTGGGAGACCCAACAGCAGCAGGCTCACGCCTGTTGCAACTATGAGCAACCCGTTCGAAATGACCTTCAGGAGCGTCGTCTGCCCGAACAACACGTTGAATCGGGTAGGATCATGCGCGAGTTCTCTCATCGTGAACATGTCCACACCGCCTTCAAACAAATACCCAAGCACGGCGACATAGGACAGCGCGTACATGAACTTCCCGAATTCCTCGGGGCCCAGCATGCGTGTGGACATCAGCAGGAACAGGAACCAGAGTGGTTTTACGACGAGGTTCGCGCCGGCAAGCCACCGCATATTCTGCAAAATACTCTGACGCTCATGCTGCACCATGCTACGGTTCCCGCACGGGTGTCACGAACGCAGTGGTCAACATGATCACCATCAACGCCTGTTTGTCCTGGAGCATTCCCATGTTGGTCCCCACGAACAAGTACCCGACGAGAATACCGAGGCCGGCCCTAATCATGGCAAGACGCAACGTGCTGACTTCCTCGGTGCGGGAAAGGCGAAATCCCTCTTTGAGTATCGAAAGGCAATAGGCACCAAAAAGCAGCAGACCGAACACACCGACCTTAAAGAGAAGGAACACGTACGTATTGTGAATGTACTGCAAGATTTCGGTCGTCCGGCTGATAATATTAAAGTGATGAAACCATGCTCCATAGCCGTATCCAACAAGAGGACTGGATTTCACGAGATTGAGCACAGTCTCCGATTCGGCAATTCTATTGGCGATTGAAAGATCCTGAAAGCCTTTGCCGGATGACACCAACCTGCTGCTGAAGGCTTCGATGATATAACTTCCTTTAGCCCCTGCCACAAAGAAAATGACGCCGAACCCCAGAACGCAGGCGATCAGGCCGAAACCTACAAGGCGCAGGGCCCGTTGACGCCCCACAAGAAAAAGCAATGNNTGCATCCGATAAGCGTTCCAATCCAGAATCCCCTGAAGAATGTCGTCGCAAGAGCGAGAATGCCAACCATCGCCAGCACAAGCGACAGTGCCTGTTGGCGGAACTCCCTGGCATGGACGTACATGCTGATGGCGCCCACCGCCAGCGAGCCGTAGAATGCGCTACCGAATGGTCGCCTGCCGCCCCACAGTTCCCAGAGGTAGTTGGCTGCAATCGTTGCGGTCCTGTACTCGGCAATGTTGACAATTGCCAATGAGCAGACCAGCAAGACGTACGCCCCTAAGACAATCTTGAGTCCCCGTTCCGTCTGCATTGCTTCACGCGCCGGGAAAGCAAGCAGGAGCGTCGAGATAGTGAGCCCGTCGCGGAACCAGAATTCAGGAGAGGTCTCCGTAGCAAAAATCATGACCACGGAGCTTGCACAGAGGAGCAAAAAGCCTATGAGATACCACTGCAACCGGTGTGTGACAAAGCGTTCGCGCTGGAAGAAGATTTTCGACACAAACCAATAGCCCAGGTAACCGTACAGGTAAAACCCGATCGCATATTCCTCCGGCGTGATCCCTGTCGACAGTTCACGAATATAGGCATTGAGCAGGATGATCGTAGACACTGCCACCACCGGACGCGGAAATGACCACATGATATAGGCGATGGCAAGCAGGACAATCGGCACATAGGGACCGACCTGTGTCGAACACACCGCGACGATTGCCACGAGTGCGACAACGGCACCAGCGGCCCACCGGGGGGATATCAGATGGACATTCAGGTTCAAGACTTCTGCTCAGCTCCGAACCCTGCGCCCCATTGCCGAGCGCAGCAGTACAAATTTGTCGGGAGAGTCGTGTTTGAATTGTTCCTTGCGAACAACCGCGGCAACCGCCATCAGTGCCAGAATCAACGAAGAGAGAGCGGACGATGCCACAATAATCAAGCGTCGCGGCCGGGCTTTCTTTTCCGCGGGTACTGCTTTGTCCAGAACGATGACGACGGGTATGTCTTTCTGTTCCTCAAGTCGTGCTTGCTCATACATCGGAATCAGGAACTCCAGAACTTTCTGTGGGATCAGCACGTCGCGGTACAACCGGAATGAGGTGATGCCGATTTCAGGAAATGTTGACAGCTTTCGTTGAGTTTCTTGCTGTTCGAGAAGGAGTTGCTTGTACGCCGCATTCTCCCCCCCGGTCGTTTTCTGGAGGACCGAGAGCTCGACATCGAGACGCACCTTCTTGGCGAATAGCTCACCGATCGCCGCTGCGGTGGACTTCGCATCATCCGACAGAATGATCACGCCTTTCTGTTCCTGATACCTTTTCAGAGCATCCTCTGCGGCGGCAAGCTCCGTCCTTGTGTCGGCGACCCGTTTCCCGAGGAACTCCCGGTTGCTCCGCGCTTCGGTAGTTCCCAGCTCGATAGCAATGGCATTCAACGTCTCCACCATCCCATTTGCCATTGCCGCGGCCCGGAGCGAGTCGCGATCCAGAATCCCCACATCAATGCTCCCGTCTTCACTCACTTCAATATTGAGGTTTGATTCAAACTCTTTGAGCGTCTTTTCCATGGAGCCGTCGTCAATGTCGTACACCGTCATCAGGTCATACCGCCGGATAATCTGTTCCCAGGCACGGCGGCTTTTGAGGATGGCAAGGTAGTTGACGCTTCCGCTCCCACCCATGCGGGCAGCAGATCCCGTCGGAGTGAAATCCTTCAAGAGCGCGGCAAATGGACTCAAGCCTCCGAGCAGACCCTGTGTCCGTGGAGGGAGGAGGGTAACATCGGAGCGATACCATTTCGGCAGAAGAAAGCTGACCACGATGGAGACGACCGTTGCCGCAACGACAAAGATGGCAATGTGCTTTTTCCACCGCAGAATCGCGACCAGATACTCCATGGCTGTGTGCCTGTTATTTGTTGATCTGAATGCCAAGAAGAACGATACTGACGGCCACACTTACGATGGCGGCTGTCTGGCCTATAATGCCCATGTAGTATCCGAAGGAGCGCTCGATAACGCGAGGGACCCAGATGTAGTCTCCCGCTTCGATAATTGTTTCATCAGGCGCAAGCCATTGCCGCGTCCGAGCCTTCACAATTTTCACATCTCCCGTGCGTGCACGCTCGATGTATCCACCTGCTTTTTTCACATAGTACTCCAGCCCCTCGCCTGCGACGAACGGTATGTATCCGTTGGTCACCACCTGCCCGAACACGTACACCGTGACCTTCTGAGAAGGGACATTCACATAGTCTTCACTCCGCAGAATGACATCCTGCGTCGTGTCCTGCCCCACAATGAGACGCTCAAAATCCACAGCAACGAGTTCCTTCCTGATACGCAACTGTGTCTCCAGTCGATAGTAGGAACTGTCTTCCGAAGCGACCCCGCCGCGGGCGCTCTCGAGGGTTTCCAGTTCGACATCATTAGGACTGATCGAGCGGCGAATGAGCTGAGCGGTTTTCAGTGATGCGAATTCCGTGAACCCACCGGCAAGACGCAAGACCTCCGAGAGCCGGGTCCGATCCCTCGTAATGGGGTAGATACCCGGGTTTCGTACTTCTCCGCCAATGTACACGCGATAGTCCTGGCGAAGATCCGTGAGTGCCGGTACAACAAATCTGTCGCCGGGTTCCAGCGCCCGGTCGCCGACTTTCCCTGCGAGGATATTCCCCATGCGCAATATCTCTGTTTGCTGCACAGTGCCATCGGCACACAGGCGTGAAAAGAGCACACTGTCGACGTGCGCGTGCGGCGCAAACCCTTGTGCCAATCGCAACGCCGTGCTCATACTGTCGCCTGCGGCAAGTTCAAACCGCCCGGGCAGGTTCACCTGTCCGTACACGCCGAACACATTCCTATTCGGATCGCGCTGCGGAACCACAACGACATCGCCTTCGCGCAGCAACGGGTTGAGCTTCTCGTTTTTTGTCGCCACATACAATGGAATGTCAACACGATCCTCCGTTCCATTCCGGTGACGGAGCACGATATTCCGGGTTGAGACATACTCCGCTGCTGGTGGAAGTGCGGTTCCCCGTTGCGCGGGAAGGATCTCATTCGCCTTCTCAATGAGCCGGCTGGCACGGTCAGCAGCAGAGACGGTATACAGTCCGGAGTTCAACACCTGGCCCACGATATTGACGATAATCGGCCGCGGGACCACGAGGGTCACGGTGGCTTCTGCGCGTGTGTACCGTGCACGGACTTCGCGAAGGACCAGTTCTTTGGCCTGCGCGAGCGTTACGCCTGCAACTGGAATCTCTCCGACTGTCGGGACAATCATGGTACCTTCGGGTGTCACGGTGAGTGTGAAGTTCACCGGTGGACTCATCCAGATATTCACTGCGATCATGTCTGACGGTCCGACGACGTACGTCTTGGGATCGATGGTGGATTCCAGAGCCATGCCGCCCGGTTGCGATATTGCCAACGGAGCCTTACCCTGGACTCCCGCAAGGGCATCGTCCAATCTCTCTTTTTGGGACTGATACTGAGCCTGCGTGAGTACTCCGAGCAGCATCAGTGCAGTCAGTGCCGCACACACAGTCTTAGCGCGCGCCATAGTTCTTCCCATAATACTCCATGTATTCACCGCTCATGACGTGTTCCCACCATGAACGGTGCGAGACATACCACTCAACCGTCGAACGCAGCCCCCTCTCGAAGGTCACAGAAGGTTCCCACTGCAGCTCGCGTGCGATCCGGGATGCATCCATTGCATACCGCCGGTCGTGCCCCGGCCGGTCTTTCACATAGTCAATCAACGACTCCGGCTTCTCGAGGATCCCGAGCAGCAAGCGCACGATGTCGATGTTTTTCCACTCATTGTTGCCGCCAATGTTGTACACTTCACCGACAGCACCACGTTGAAGCACCACATCAATTGCCGCACAATGATCGTCCACGTACAACCAGTCCCGCACATTGAGCCCATCCCCGTACACAGGCAGGGGTTTGTTGTGGAGCGCATTCACAATCATGAGCGGAATCAACTTCTCAGGAAACTGGTAGGGCCCATAGTTGTTCGAACAGCGAGTGACAACCACCGGCAGCCCAAAGGTGTGCTGGTAGGCGAGCGCAAGGAGATCTGATGACGCTTTGCTTGCCGCATAGGGACTGTTCGGATGCAGTGATGTGGTTTCGGTGAACTTTCCATCCGGGCCGAGCGAACCGTACACTTCGTCGGTGGAGACGTGGACGAACCGCTCGACGCTATGTTGCTTTGCCCTGTCGAGGAGAACCTGCGTGCCGCCGACATTGGTGGTCACGAACACGCCTGCTCCGAGAATGCTCCGATCAACATGCGATTCTGCTGCAAAATGCACGACAGTGTCGATGTCCTGGTCTTTGAACACGGTCTCGACCGCTGCTCCATCGCAGATGTCACCACGAACGAAAAGATACTGTGGATTGCGCGCGACATCCCAGAGGTTTTCCAGATTCCCGGCATAGGTGAGTTTGTCGAAATTCACCACCCGTATGTCGGGATGCACTTTGAGGAAATACCGGACGAAGTTGCTCCCGATGAATCCTGCGCCGCCAGTGACAAGAACGTTCTTCATGCGCTAATCCAGAAGAAAAGGCGACTTTGGATCAAGCTCGTGGCGGATCTCATCGACCGGCGACTTCTTCCCGTCACCGGCATAGAGGCGATTGGGCAGATTCACAACCATGCCTGCCTTGCCGCCGACGTTCTTGTATGCATGGACAACGCCGGGCGGAATGATCACCGTTTTGGGTGTGTTTTCCCCTACGTACAACAATTGACGAACTCTGTAGGTTGGTGAATTGACCCTATTGTCCCAAAGGTAGAGTTTGAAGTCGGAGGGGCCGATGAACGCAAAGAAGTCGGCCTGCGCGACATGCTCGTGCGGGCCACGGGTGACATCCGGAAGCGTCATCGAAACATATGCCATCACGGGGGTATATTCCCCTGCAATCTCGTCCTGACGAAACAATTCCGTCAGCCATCCGCGATCATCTGTGTATTTGTTGAGGTCCTTGAAAATGACATCATAAATTTTTCCGTTTTTGAACATGCGTGTCCCCTCCTATGTGTGATAGTTTCGCTACGCACTGCGCGCTTGGATAGGGCTATGACCCGCTGTTGACGGGGCGAAGGTCGAAAGACACCACAGTCTTCGGTAGCAAGAAGGGGCGAACAAACTCCATTAGCTATTCAATTCATAAAAACTAAGCATTTCCGAGCGGAAAGTCAATGAATGGCTGATCGGACGATCGTCATAGCAGGTTCAGTCGGTTCGCCGGTGCTGGGCCACCCATGCCTCGATCCATTCCCGTACCCGGCAGCAGCCGACCGCAGTAAATGGGACCAACGCTATCTTCATCATCGTTTGATACCGCGGGAGGACGAGAAAAACGACGGCGACCAAGGAGGAGTAGAGCAGGAAGATGAGTAGCGGTAGGTGCATGTGCAAGCGCGCCCGGCAAACGTACGCGCCAAGGACAGCAAGCAGGAGCATGAGTCCCCAGGGAACGATGTAGAGAGGATTCAGTGAACGTGATTCTAGAGGGTTGATTCCCCACAAAAAGGCGGCTTTCGACACCAGAAGCAGAGCTTCCTGTCCCGGATGGTTACGGATGTACTCCAGCGCATGACGGAGAAAAATCCCGTTCACGCGTGGCTCGTACTGTGGTTCCACCGGAAGCCGGGATATTTCCTTCTCTATGGACTCGTTTGTCCAGGTTCCATATCCTTCCGCATTATTCCCCCTGAACAGATTTAGCCCGCTGCTCGTGGAAGTTGGGACAAATTCACCGAATACCACAGCATTCCGAACGCTCCAAGGGCAATACACGAGGAGCATTGTGGCAAGGAGCGCCATTGCGGTCCGGTGGCGGCCCAACCCGAACAGCCACGCCGTCAGAAGAAGTCCGCACAGGAGGAATTCGGCCCGCAGCAGGACGAGCAGACCGGTCACGGCCCCGAGAGCAATTGCAGTGCGAGCCCGCGCTTCATGAAGCACTGCATATGCCCCCCCCAGGAAGAGAAGAACCCCAAGATGGTAGATGATGGTGGGCGTGTACGAACTGGCGGCATAGACAAATTCCGGCAAGAGCCCAGCAATGCCTGCAGCCCAGATTCCACAACCCGGCCTGAACCAGGATTCAGCCAGCGAGGCCACGACCATAATGCTCGCACCCCCAATGATGGCCTGGACCAAGAGGATGAGGAGATTCCGGATGACGACATTCTCGATGAAGAAGAAGGGATAGAGGAACCAGACGTAGCCCGGCGACATATATGCCGTGGGAAGGGGTGTCGCTGAGGGGTCGAAACGATACTCGCGCACTCCGTTCTCAACGTGGAAGAGCGAGAATCCATTCCCTGCGTGAATGTTCTTCGCGATCTCCCCGTATTCCCAATAGTAGTCACGGGAAAGATCCATGGTCAGTACACCAAGCAGTAAGCGGCTCACGATTCCTGCAACAACGATCATCCAGAGCATGCGGCTGCGCTTGGCTGGCATTCTCCATCCCTCTGACAGTTGTCTACATCTTTTCCGGTGCGCTGATTCCAAGGATGGTAAAACCATTCCGAAGGACAACCTGCACAGCATGACAGAGCAGGAGCCGGGCTGAAGTCAGCGCGCTATCGTCCGTTACGACACGGTGTTCATGATAATAGCCATGGAACAGTCCGGCAAGATCATGAAGGTAGTCCGCAAGGCGATGGGGTTCATATGTCACTGCACACGATTCGATAGTCTCCGGGAACTGCAGGACTTTCCTGATAAGCGCCTTTTCCGCGGGCGCTACAAGAAGATCCACTCCCCCGTTTCCCTTCGCCCCGGGGCGCCCCTCCTCCTCGGCAACACGTTGAATATTACAGATTCTGGCATGAGCATACTGCACATAGTAGACCGGGTTATCGAGTGATGTCTGTCGTGCGAGTACAAGATCGAAATTCAAATGACTGGAAATTGTACGCATCAGGAAGAAAAACCGGACAACGTCCGTACCCACATCGGCAATCAGCTCATCAAGCGTAATAAAGTTTGCTTTGCGGGTTGACATTTTCACCACTTCGCCACCCTGTGTGATCGTCACGAACTGATGAATGAGCACCTTGACCTTTTCCGCATCGTATCCTAGAGCTTTCAGTGCAGCCAGAACGTCAGGATACGTTGCGATATGATCGGCACCGAAAATGTCGATCATGAGGTCGTAGCCCCGGCGGAATTTTTCGACATGATAGGCGATGTCTGGCAGCCGATAGGTCGGTTCGCCCGAACTTTTGACGATCACTTTGTCTTTTTCGCTGCCGAGCGCTGAGGTTTTGAACCAGAGGGCTCCGTCCTGTTCGTACGTCAGGCCGCGGTCTTTCAAGGCCTGAACGACCATCGTGATCTTGCCGTCTGTGTAGAGCGAATGCTCGTTGTAATAGGTCTTGAACGCAATGCCGAGTGAATACAGGGTCTTCCGGATATCAGCGAAGATCTCTTCCTCGGCGATGGTTTTAAAATATCCCTCTGCGGGTTCATCCCGCAATCCGTCTCCTTTTCGTTCGCGAGCGAGGAGAGCGATGTCACGGATATACTCGCCCTGGTAGTAGTCCTGCGGAAACTCGATGGCATCTCCGAGCATTTCGAGATACCTCAGCCGGACGGAGTCTCCGAGGATGCGCATTTGCCGGCCGGCGTTGTTGAAATAGTACTCCCGTTCAACCTCGTGGCCTGTCCATTCGAGCAAGCGCGAGATTGAATCGCCAAAGACGGCGCCGCGGCCATGGCCGACGGTCAGCGGCCCTGTCGGGTTGGCGCTCACAAACTCCACCTG
>PMMO01000214.1 GCA_003162215.1 Ignavibacteriota bacterium | reverse complement strand
ACTTTCGATTTTACATCTTTTGCCGAAAGGATATCGTGACTGCCATGACAACTTGCGCACTGTGCGGTCTTGGTGTCACCGGCCGCGTTCTTGGCGCCATGGACGCTCGTGCGGTACTTTTCGAGCTGATCAACCGGCAACGAAGGGTTGTACAGCCGCATGAACTTCGCGTCCCCATGACAACGGGCACATGTCGCAACTGCATTGACAGGATAGACGGGGGAGGCAGGATCGGTGACTTTTGTTATGCCATGGGCATTGTGGCACGTCGTGCATTGGACGATGCGTTCCTTCCCGCTGATCGACAACTTTCCATGCACACTAGACTGTAAAAGAACATACTGGTTCGTGGGAAGCGTGGACTGATACCCCGCCATTGTCGTGGCATCGGAGTGACATCGGGCACACACCGCCGACACACTATCTCCTTTGGGCACGCCGATGAATCCCGCCCCTCGATCCATAGCCTTCTCCATATCGTCTGTGGAGGCATCGCCTCCATGGCATTCCGCACAGCTGATGCCCTTCAGATGATGAATATCGCGTGCGAAGAGCGACGACGGCGTGTCAGCCACCGCGGCATGACACACCAAACATTTGTCTGCAGCCAGAGCGGTCGGCACACACACACCGGCGCAGACCGCCACCACGCAAACGATGGAACGCACGAGGCTTGTCCTCACAGGAACCACCCCAGTAGTGTAAAGATAATAATGTAGACCACCACAAACAACCCGATGTAGGTGATCAACCGGTTTCTTTTCCCCCCGGAGCTCTTGCGGTCCCAGAACGGGACAAGGAGCCAGAGCAGCCCCGCCGTTCCGAAAAGGAGAACCCCAAAGATTTCGCCGTCAATGAACCAGAGTCGTGCAGGGATGTACTTCAGCGATTGGAACATGAAAAGAAAATACCATTCCGGCCTAATGCCGGCCGGAGCCGACGCGAACGGATCCGCCTTCCTCCCGAGCTCCCACGGGAAAAAGACCGCAAGCATTGCCAGGATGTTCAGAATGATCAGCCAGAATAGAAGATCTCGCAGGAGGAAGTTCGGGAAGAACGGCATGGTCTTCCGGTTCTCCGCCGGCGTTGCTTCGAACTCCTGCGGCTGACTCATTCCCTGTCGTTGGACCAGCAGGAGGTGAACAGCCAGAAGCACCGTGAATATTCCGGGCAGCACCGCAATATGGAATCCAAAGAACCGCGAGAGCGTTGCGCCTGTGACATCCGTTTCGCCCCGAAGGAAGATCATGATCGGCTTGCCGACAACGGGGATCACACCGGCGATGTCGGTCCCCACCTTCGTCGCGAAATACGACAGTTCATTCCAGGGAAGAAGATACCCACTGAAGCCGAACCCGAGCCCGACAAACAGCATCAACATGCCGGTGAACCACGTAATCTCACGGGGGCGTCGGTAGGCCCGTTCAAAGAACACACTGAACATGTGAATGAGCGCCGAGAGGATGAACAGGTTCGCGGTCCAACTATGGATGGAACGGATCAGCCAGCCAAAGGTCACCTTCGACATGATAAACTGAACGCTCTCGAATGCCAGCGACTCGCTCCCTTTGTAATAGAGCAGAAGAAGAATGCCTGTCACCACCTGAATAATGAACAGAAAGAGCGACACACCTCCGAAATAGTACCAGATCGAGCCCCGATGAACGGGAACATATTTCTTCGCCATGAATGCAACCAGGTCTTTGAGCTGTACCCGCTCATCGATCCATGCATAGAGTCTGTTCGAGATCGTCTTCATGTTTGTTTCGAGATGAAAATATCATCCCCCTGAATGACCACTCTGTATTCATCCAGCGGTCGTGGCGGCGGACCCGAAATGTTGCGGCCGTTCAGGTCATATTTGCCATTGTGGCACGCGCACCAGATCACCCCCATATCTTTCCGGTATTGCACCGTGCAATCGAGATGCGTGCAGGTCGCGGAAAAGGACCGGAGCTCCCCGGTGGATGTCCGAATGAGAATTACCGGTTTATTCCCAAAGCGGACGATGGTACCACTGTCCTTGTCAAACGTACTCAGCTTTCCCGCCTTCACGCTGCTTACCTCGACTTCTGTCTGCACCGGAGGTCTCATGTAGGCAAACAGCGGATACAGGACCGACGATGCCCAGGCAATCAGGCTGCCGCCGAGAATATACTTCAGGAAGTCTCGCTTGCCTCCATCCGCCGGCGTGGAGATGTGTTCGTTCATGGTGAGCATTGGTTATTGTGTGGAAGTGTCATCATCGCGCACTTAATTCCCGGCATGGCAGTCACTGCAGTTGGTCTCTTTCCATGCATCGCCGATATCCACCGGGTGTCGGTACTCGACACCTGAAAGCGAGACGCGCAGGGTATCTTGTTGAAACTGCTGCGCCAGAATCGTGTGGCACGTATTGCAGTCCCTTGAGAGCACCTTTCCGTCCTCCGACACGTGCTTCCCATCGTGGCAACGGAAACACCCCGGATAGTACAAGTGCCCGATGTTGTTCGGGAATCGTCGCCAGGATACCCCCATTTCCGGGAAGTAGTTCCGGCTGAAGATCTTTTGCACTTCCTCCACACACCTGGTGACATCTTCTTTCATGCTCACGGCAACGTCGGGATGTTCCGTGCGGAAGTACTGGTCGATCATCAGTTTAATGCTGTCCAGACCTCCGTGTTTGGTCGCGTAGGGACTCTCCAGCGCCTTGACAGCAATACCTTTCACGCCGGGGAGTTTCGGATTGATCCAGCCTAACGACATCACATGGTTCACCGAGCGAGGGGCAGGATGATAGATATGCGTCGGCCGGTTATGGCAATCGATGCAGTCCATCTTCCGCGTCTCCGCCTTGGCGATCTCCTCATCCGTGAGCGTGTTTTCGGTGCTCCGATACACGGTGACCTTCCCATCGGGTCCACGTGAACGGATCCAGGGAATCACCTGACGCGTCGAGTCGACCGGAACATACATCAACGTATTCATGATGTTCATATGCCAGTGTATACCCGAGGTGGGGCCGGCCTCAGAGTTCCCACCACCGATCTTGATCAGCAAATCAACCATCCAATTGGTGTTCTTCTCGTCCGAAAGATAATACTGATTCTTGATCAGTTTTTCACTGAAGAAGTGCTTCGGCCAATGACACTGTTCACACGTTTCCTGTGCAGGGCGCAGGTTCCTGATCGGCGTTGGAATCGGCCGCGGAAATTTGTTAAACAACACCGCATAGAGCTGATACGTACCGGACAGCTTCGACCGGACAAACCAATCCGCTCCCGATCCGATATGGCATTTCACGCAGCCGACACGGGCGTGGGGGGAAAACTGGTATGCGGTGTATTCCGGTTCCATCACATCGTGACAGGTTTCTCCGCAAAACTGATCCGAGTCGGTGTGTTCATAGGCTTTGAAGCTGCCGAATGCTGAAAAGAGCAGCAAAAAAATGGCCCCCAAGGAAATGGCGACGAATGCCGCTCTGTGATGCGGGTTGCTCAGATCAATGCGCGGCAGATGAGTCCCGTGCGGATGCCCGGCCAGTGCATGTCGGCGTGCACGGAATATCCCGACAATCGCTATCCCCAGGCCAATGAGGAGGAAGGCGGGAAGGATCACGAAGGCGATGATCCCCATGTAGGGCTTCGGTGACTCAGACATGGCCTCGAGCAGCATGAGGAACAAAATGAGGCCGAAACTGATCCCGACAATCGCAAAACCAATGAACGACACCAGATTGTAGAATGAGAGAGGAAAGAACCTTTTCATGAAACTGCCCGGCGGCGATCGTAAAACAACAGTTCTGTCCGGATCATCTGTACGCGAACACCATTGCGTAGATGATCCACACAACCATGCTGAACCCAATGCCTAATGCAATCCACGCAAAGAAACGGACGGCACGAATCACGATGGGTTGATATGCTTCCACAAGATGATTCTCCAACGTTCCATCGTTGACAAGGCGTTCGTACTCCGAAGGCTTATCTTCTTTGAGCTCCTCGACCGGCATGCGTCCGGTGAAAATCACGAGGTCCATCGGGAATTTCTCGGGACGAAGATGGGTGTTAAAGAAATGCACAGTGAAGATGAATCCCGTCGCCAGCAATGCTTCATCGCTGTGAATGATCGTGGCGACATTAATGAGCGAGCCGGGAAAGATCAGCGTGAAGAACTCCGGGAACCAGAGGGTGAGGCCTGTCGACCCGATCACGACCATTCCCCAGAACACAGCAAAATAGTCGAACTTCTCCCAGTAGGTCCATCTGCCGAATCGCGGTCGCTCGCCCAT
>PMMO01000138.1:1372-3359 GCA_003162215.1 Ignavibacteriota bacterium | reverse complement strand
AATAAATTTCGTTCATCATCACCGAACTGGTGCCGTTTGATATCCCTCTGGTTGGCGGAGACAGCTTCACCCAGTTAGCCGATCCATCGGGTTGTCGCGCATACGAGGTATCCACGCCGAGCGCGGGGAATGCTATGCTGTCGATGATTATCCCCGTAGCGTTTTCCAACCAGATAGTTTCCCCGGCGCTGGACAGCCCAAAACCATCGGTGAGCCCGGTCGAGTTCGTATCCGTAACAATCACATAGAATCCATGGGCGGAAAGAATGGTCCCCGATGGAAAGGGCTTTTTGGCCTTTGTTCCGCCCTGTCCCCCAACGTCATAAATCTTGTAGCCTGTAATATCCACCGACGTGCCGCCGGCATTGTAGATTTCAATCCAATCCAGCGCACCCGTCACTCCACGTGAATAAATTTCGTTCATCATCACCTGGCCGAAGCCGGTTTGCGTCATGGCGAGCGCGAGAAGCATTGCCATGAGAACAAGAGAAGCTCTTTTCATCGTTCGATCTCCTGGAGTAAGTGTTCACGAGAAGGAGTAGCCGACATTACTGTTTGTTTGCCACCCCGCGGGTAAAGGTTGGCTCCTCCCGGGAGCATGATGCCAGGACAGCAAGCCAACGAGAATAAGAAACGAAAGAGCTAATGATTCGCGTGCGTTCATGGTATGCCTCATGAAAGATACGGCGAAACGTCATCCGATGCAACCAAAGTGTCTACCTCTCATGCCCGTTTTCAAACGGCACAGTTCCGAGAAGAACCGCAGGGCGCTTCTGAACAAAGTAGTTGAGAGCCCATTCGCCCGGAAACAGAATCACTGCTTGCCCCTGTGCATCATCGGCAAGCATGGAGCCGGTGGGGAGAACCTCAGATGTGACCGTACGCAGATCGACAGACGGGTGCACCCACCGGACGAATTTCCACTCCGTTTGTTCGAGTCTGACTTCAGCTCCGTACTCGCTCTCCAGACGGTACTGGAACACTTCAAACTGCAATGGACCGACAGCCGCCAGGACTGGTATTTGTGTCGATGAGTTGCGTGGCTGAAATTCCTGTACCACACCCTCCCGGAGCAATTGGTCCACTCCCTCCCTGAACCGTTTGAACTTCGACGGATTCGGATTACTCAGAAGCGAAAAGCACTCTGGAGGAAATCGTGGTATCTCTTCGTACACGATTCCCGGATCTTCGGTCAGTGTGTCGCCGATGCCCAGAAGTGACTGGCCGACGAAACCGACAATATCACCGGCATACGCTTCGTCAATCGTTTCGCGATCGCGTCCGAACAGCTTGGCGGCATTTGAAAGCCGGATCGTTTTTCCACTCCGCGGATGCACCGCGGTCATGTCCCGCGTGAACACACCCGAACAGACACGCAGAAATGCGATGCGGTCCCTGTGCCGGGGATCCATATTCGCCTGGATCTTGAATATGAAGCCTGAGAAGACATTCTTATCGACCGGGATGACCACGCCGTTGCTGGTGCGCGGGCGCGGCGGCTCGGCATACTTCAGGAAACCGTCGAGAAGGAGCTGAACTCCAAAATTATTCCGCGCACTGCCAAAAAACACTGGTGTGATTTGGCCGGCGCGTACTTCAGCCGCACTGAACTGCGCCCCCGCATGGTCAAGCATCTCCATCTCTTCCGCGAGTTTTTTTAGTTCATCCGCGTCCATGCGTTCGGCGATCACGGGGTCTGACAAGGACCCGATTTCCACAGGTACCCGGTACGCCCCACCGGCACCGAATTCGAACAGATGCACCTCTTTGGAGAGCCGGTCGAATACACCGCGGAACTGGAACCCTGTGCCGAGCGGCCAGTTCATCGGATACGCTCCGATCCCCAGCACGCTTTCGAGCTCATCTAGAAGTTCCAGCGGGTCTTTGGTGGGCCGGTCGAGCTTGTTCATGAATGTGAAGATCGGAATATGTCTGCGGCGACAAACCTCGAAAAGTTTCCGGGTCTGCGTCTCGATGCCCTTGGCGG
>PMMO01000138.1:0-1338 GCA_003162215.1 Ignavibacteriota bacterium | reverse complement strand
AATTTCTCTGTCAGAGTCGTTTTGCCGGCATCGGGGTGGGAGATAATTGCAAACGTTCTTCGACGCAGGATTTCTTCTTTAATGCCCATGATACCCATTCATTAGAATATATATAGTAATATACGAATATCCTGGGTGCTCAGCCAGCGGGAGATATGGGTGAAAATCAACTGCCCACCTGTCGACGGCATGGTCTACCTCGAAGATATCATGGAGTCGATGTCGTTTCTCGACAAGATACGCGCAGCTCTTACCGCGCGGTTGCCTGTGGATACTCTCCTTCCATGTATTCGGGCAGACTGCCAATCTCTGGTTACCTCTCGTCATCGGCACAACACTCGTCACGTACGCGAACCCCCTCGACTTCAAGACCATTTGCGACATCATCCGCGAGGAAAGGGTGACTATGATGGCGGGAACCCCGACGTTCTTTTGGGGGTACCTGCGAAATTCGAAACCCGGAGATTTCGAAACCGTGCGGATTCTCCTCTCTGGTGCTGACAAGTGCCCCGATGCGTTGCGCGATGGTTATCTCAAGAAACACAACAAGACGCTGCTCGAAGCGTATGGGGCCACGGAGACAAGCCCCGCCATTACCATGAACACCCTGGAATTCAATCGTCCGGGCAGTGTCGGCAGCCCCGTCGATGGAGTCCAGGTGCGTGTGGAAAACTATGAAACCGGCGAATCATGCGCCATGGGAGAGATCGGCAAGATTCTCGTGAAGGGCGCAAATGTGATGAAGGGATATTTTGACGATTTCGAACAGACATCGCTGAGCATTCGGCACGGCTGGTACGATACGGGCGATATGGGATATATCGATGCGGACGGCTATGTCTGGCATGTAGGGAGGCTCAAAAGATTTCTGAAAATCGGTGGCGAAATGGTGTCGCTCATCAGAGTGGAAGACGTTCTGCAGAAATTCCTTCCTCCCGATGTCGAGTGTTGCGTTGTGGAAGTACCCGATGCACTTCGCGGGGCACGCATTGTTGCTGCCGTAACGCAGCAGATCAATGAGATGTCCGTCCTGAAGAGTATTGGCGGGATCCTGCCTCCGATCTCTTTGCCCTACAAGTTCGTTGTCCTTCCCGAGATGCCAAAGACGGGGAGCGAGAAGATCGATTTCCGCACAATTACGGAAAAGGTGCGCGATATTGTGCAGACGCGCTGAGGCACGTCCGGGACTTATCTCACCAGTAGCATCTTGCGTGTTTGAACGCAGGTATTCGCTGTCAGCCTGTACAAATACACTCCACTCGCAAGATGTCGCCCGTCAAATCGCACGGTATACTCCCCCGGTGCTTTCTGTTCGTCCACAAGCACCGCCACCTCGCG
>PMMO01000047.1 GCA_003162215.1 Ignavibacteriota bacterium | reverse complement strand
CGGCATTCACTGATTTCAGTATTGATATTCAGGATCTGAAAGTAGATGTGTTTGGTGATGTTGCGATCGCGACGTATGTCGTAGACTTTACCGTAAAAGTCGATGAGACGGTCACTCCGACAAAGTCACGCGCTACCTTGGTGTTCGTGAAAGATCAAGGCACATGGAAGATAACCCACGAACATTTTTCCCCCTTCAAATGGAATCCGTAGTTGTAAGTTTTCCCAAGAGTGAGATTCTTTCAGATTGGGCGGCACGGCTCGCATCGCATATGCTGCGGCGCGGCGTTGAGCACTTGACGAGAAGGAAAAGTTAGGAGAAGCCGTCAGTACGACATGCTTGGACGTGAGGTCTCCGTATTAGTGAATGAGAGGCGGGAGGCGGGAGTTCACGAGGTCNNTCGGCATTCATCACCGGGCCCTTCGTGTTTAGGGCAAGGGCATTGTGTAACGTTGGGGTTTAGAGGGAGTGAAAAGGGCCTAGAAGCACGGTAGAAAGGGGTTTCAAACGACCTTTACACCGAGTGAAACGATGTAGGAAAATTCCTACAAGATCTTTCAGCATTTGTCCTACANNTTTGCCTCCATCTGCACTCCCTCCTCAAACGCGGGTTTCATCTTCCGCATTCACAAGGTGTGGCTCAATGTAGGAGTCAGCGAGCCGCCGAGTGTTGCCGTCCTTCGTCCTACCCGACGACCCACCGAGTCCTACCTCGAACGACCACTTTTGTTACGACACAGATTCTGAGAATGGAGGTAAGACATGAGCCCGACTCGTCTCGTTTGCCTGCTTCTTGTCGTCGCATTTTCTGTTGTGAATGCGAATGCACAATCAGGATGGTACTGGCAAAACCCGCTGCCGCAAGGGCACGATCTCAGAGCGGTGACGTTCACGGATGCCAATACAGGTACGGCTGTGGGGTTCTCCGGCACAATTCTCCGCACCACTGACGGCGGCATCACATGGATTCGGCAGCCAAGTGGAACAATCACCGATCTCCAGTCCGTCTCTTTTGCTAACGCGTCTACCGGCACGGCAGTGGGAGGGGGGAATTTTGGTGGCTATGGCACGCTTGTTCTTCGCACAACAAATGGCGGTACCAGCTGGAACAGGCAGTCAGTCGACAATCCCTACGAACCTCACGCCGTTTCTTTTTCCAGCGTTGACACGGGAATAGCCGTTGGAGATTACGGGGCAATCATCCGCACGACCAACGGCGGTGCGACATGGACAACGCAGTCAAGCGGAACGCTGCAACACCTCAATGCTGTGTGCTTCGCTGATAGGCAGACATGGATAGCGGTGGGCGACTCCGGCACGATACTCCGTACCACCAATGCGGGCGACGTCTGGACGATCCAGCCTGCTGATTCCACAGACCAACTCCGCGGAGTCTGTTTCGCAGATTCACAGACTGGTACGGCTGTGGGGTGGGGTCATGAAACACTGGGGAGTTGGTTCGCTGTCGTCCTAGGCACCACGGACGGCGGCACGACATGGACGAGGAGATTGATCGAAACAGAAAGGGCGCTCAATGCAGTCTACTTTACCAGTGCGACCATCGGCACTGCTGTGGGAAATGTCGGCACGATTCTTCGCACCACTGACGCCGGCATTACCTGGATGCGTCAATCAAGCGGATCAGAAGAAGTTCTCTATGGGGTTTACTTTGCCGATGCGGAAATTGGCATCACGGTGGGTAGTCACGGAGTGATGCTTCGTACCACAAATGGCGGTGGCACCTGGTGGTCGCAGCAACCGGCCGTGACAACAACCTACCTTCATAGTGTTACCTTTACAGATGCCAACACCGGCACCGTAGTGGGAAGCTACGGCACCATTTTGCGAACCACCGATGGGGGATCGGTGTGGACCAGCCAGCCCAGCGGAACCAGTGTAATCCTCTACGGTGTCTCCTTCGCCGATGCACAGAACGGTGCCGCTGTCGGAGGTGGCACCATTCTCCACACGGCTAACGGCGGCTCTTCATGGATCAGCCAGGGAAGTTACGGAAGCCTCTATGGTGTACACTTCGTCGATGAGAACAACGGGGCCGCCGTCGGAGACAATGCCACTATTCTCCACACAACTAACGGCGGCGTAGTGTGGACGGCTCAATCGAGCGGATTGGCTCACCCCAGCTGGCAAGAGTACCGGGCGGTGCACTTTACTGACGCCAACAGGGGAATGGTAGCGGGCTCCACGATCAATCCCGTTACCGGTGGCACGCTTGGAGTGGTCCTCCGCACGACCAATGGCGGCACAACCTGGACGAGCGTGACAGACACGATAAGAGTTGGTGTTACGTGTTTCTATTTCACCAGTGCAACGACCGGTACGGTCGTTGCGGGTAATCTGTTCTACCGTACTACCGATGGGGGGACCACTTGGACAAGCCAGCCAGTGCAAAAGTGGGGCGGGTTCGAGAGTATCTCCTTTTCGGATTCGCTAAATGGCACGGCCGTTGGTAGCCCTGGCGCGATTCTACGCACCACGGACGGCGGGACCACGTGGACGAAGCAGGAGAGCGGAACAACAAATCAGCTCTTGAGTGTCTCCTTCACCGACGCAAATCATGGCACTGCGGTAGGAAATGGTGGTACAATCCTCCGCACCACAACCGGTGGGCTTACTTGGGTGCAGGATGACCGAACTCATGCAGGCGAATTGCCTGGACAAGTTGTCCTGAAGCAGAACTACCCCAATCCTTTCAACCCGAGCACGACCATCAGGTTCGAGTTGGCAAAGACGTCACACGTGAGTCTGAGCGTCTACGACATGCTTGGCCGGCAGGTGTCCGTATTGGTGAATGACAGAAAGGAGGCGGGATATCACGAAGTGAAGTTTGACGGAAACGGGCTATCGAGCGGAGTGTACTTCTATCGACTCACCGCAGGCACATTTGTGGAGACGAAGAAACTTCTGCTTGTACGTTGAGCGGTGACATTTAATGAGGTAAACAAAACGGTCCGGCACCCATCGCTGGGCCTTTNNGGGATTCAGCAACAGATTCCGAAGCCGGGTGAACCGGAGAAGATTGGGGGTGCCGTTTGCAGGAGTCCTGTTCTGGGTGGGCTGCATCACCACTATTACAGTCAGGCGGCGTAATGGATGGAATAAGTTCCCCTTACGGGTAACAAGATTACTTATCATGAACACACCTGATGAGGGGGAACTGAAAGCACTATTCGCGCCTAAAGGGGACGACTGTGACAGGAATTTTTGACTCTTGTGGGCTGAGTCGGTAGTTTACAGACGTGTTCATTGAAGGTCGGCGCTATCCGTGATGGTGGCCGACTTTTGTCTCTTTCTCCGTAGCACGTTATTTTCGTTTGTGGGCGCGAACAGTGACGCCCGTCAACGTAGGGTAGAGTCATGAAAGCGCTGTTTCTTTCTTCGGTCAGTCTTGCCATCCTCCTCTGTTCAATCCCCCCCGCGTCTGACGCCCAGTGGGTTCAAACGAATGGCCCCAACGGCGGTACAATTCTCTCCCTTGCCCTTGATGGACAAAATCTCTTTGCAGGAACTGTAGGAGGAAGCATCTTTCTCAGCAGCGACGGCGGCGGGAATTGGTCGGCAGAGAATATAGGTTTGACGAATAGCGACATCGTATCGCTAGCTGTATCCCCCAATGGGGCAGGCGGCACGAATCTCTTTGCAGGGGCCCCTTATCCAGGTGGCGTCTTTCTTTCCACCAACAACGGCACAACCTGGACTGCGGTTAATACCGGCTTGACTTGGCCAAGTATCTATTCTCTTGCAGTAGCCCCCAATGGAGCAGGCGGCACAATTCTCTTTGCTGGCGGCCCCGGAGTCTTTCTTTCCTCCAATAACGGCACAAGCTGGATAGCCGGACCGAGGCTCCCCGGAGTCTACGCTTTTGCCGTCTACACCAACGGCTCTGGCACTGCGAATATCTTCGCCGGCACTGCAGGAGGCATTTTTCTTTCCACCGACAACGGAACGAGCTGGGATACAGTCAATGCGGGTTTGACGGAGACGTATGTTCTGTCTCTCGCTGTGTCCTCCAATGGGACAGGCGGGACGACTGTCTTTGCAGGCACGGCCGGAGGTGGCGTCTTTCGTTCAAGCAATAATGGCTCAAGTTGGGCGGCGGTCGATACGGGCATCACAAATGCTTATATCAACGCTCTTGCGATATCCGCCAACGCCGTAGGAGGCACAAATGTCTTCGTCGGGACCATGGGAGGCGTTTTTCTCTCCACCAACAACGGGACAACCTGGGCCGAGGTTGATTCGGGATTGACGAGCACTGATATCACGTCGTTCGCAGTGGCCACGAACAACAGTGTCTATGCTGCCACGTATGATGGTGGAATCTTCGTAACCACCAACAATGGGACGAACTGGACCGCAGTCAATTCCGGAATAACGAGGACTGTTGTCCCGGCTTTTGCCGTCTCGCCCGACGGAGGAGGTTGCACGAATCTCTTTGCGGGCACTGGTGGCGGCGTTTTTGTCTCCACCGATGCCGGTACTAACTGGAAAGCTGCAAGTACTGGCATGACGAATACTCAGGTCAACGCTCTTGTGCTCTCCCCCGCCGGTGGCGGGACAGGCGGGACGAGAATCTTTGCCGGTACGTACGACGGCGGCGTCTTCCTCTCCACCAACAACGGCACAAACTGGACTGCAGCGAGTACCGGCTTAACGGCCTCTGATGTCACTGCCCTTGCCGGTTCCGGCACGAATCTCTTTGCCGGGACTGATGGCGGCGTTTTTCTTTCCACCAACAACGGCACGAGCTGGACTGCGGTTAATTCTGGCTTGACGAATAGTAATGTCATTTCTCTTGTCGTCGTCGAAGGGTATCTCTTTGCCGGCACTGTCGGCGGCGGCGTGTTGAGGCGACCGCTGTCGGAGATGATTACATCAGCGCAGTCATCATCGAGGCTGATACCGGTTGCATTCGAGCTTCACCAGAACTACCCCAACCCCTTCAACCCGAGCACGACAATCAAGTACGAGTTGCCGAGAACAACACAGGTGACATTGAGCGTGTACGACATTCTGGGACGCGAAGTGTTCGTGCTGGTGAATGACAAAAAGGAAGCGGGAGTTCACGAGGTCAAGTTCGACGGGAGCGGGCTCTCGAGCGGCGTGTACTTCTATCGACTCACCGCAGGCACATTTGTGGAGACGAAGAAACTTCTGCTTGTGCGTTNNGGCCTTTTGTCATTCGCTATCACGTAGACCGCATCAGGGGATTCAGCAACAGATTCCGAAGCCGGGTGAACCGGAGAAGATAGGGGGTCTTGTTTGCAGGAGTGCTGTTCTGGGTGGGCTGCATCGCCACTATTACAGACAGGCGGCGTAAGGGATGGATTAAGTCCCCCTACGGGGTGATGGTGTCAAAGTCATATGTAGTCAACCACGAGTCTATGCGCCTACAGAAAAGAAATGTCCGATGTGTGCAGAAATGGTGAAGATCGAAGCTAAGATATGTAGATTCTGCGATCACAAATTTGAAGAACAAACGTGATTGACTCAACAGAGAAATAATTTGGATTTCCTTCACTGTTTTCGTACCTTTTATAACCCAAATGGATGTCTGTCAGTATGTCATGCGCTGGCGTAGCTCAGTTGGTTAGAGCACCAGATTGTGGATCTGGGGGTCATAGGTTCGAGTCCTATCGCCAGTACTATTCGAAGTGGTGCACAGTGGTTTAGGTGTACCTTTTTTTTGTTTGACTTCATCGCATTCGAACCCTACCTTCGCTCCAGAGTGTCTTCGCGGGAAATTATGGTGGTGGAGTCATTCTTTCCACGAATAATGGCACAAGTTGGACTTCCGTCGCGGAACCGACCGGGCAGCTACCCCAGGGCTCTGTTCTCCTCCAGAACTACCCCAATCCCTTCAACCCGAGCACCGAATTGACAATCCCCGCTCAGCGGGCTATATTGCTCACGCCTTCGTTCGAAAAGACCTCTTCTGATGGTTAGAAGGGCCTGATCGTTTTGCGGGAAGTGCCCAATGCGAATTTGACATCAAAACTCGCGGAGTCATTCCGTTGGTCGGCTCGCCGACGTAGGGAACGATCACGAGCGCGTCCAATTGTCCTTTGATCGGTTCGTTCATTGCGATGGTCCCCTCTGGGGAGACCGGCAGGAAAGAACATCATCCTGGATTTGGACCAACGATTGAGAGCAGTCCGCGCTGAACATGGACCAGCTCTCGCATGAGTATATCCAGAGTGAGTATACAGCCCCATGCGAGATCCTTCAATCCACATTCAGGAAACGCATGAATCGACTTTTTGCAGGGGTTGTCTCTGTGGTGTTGACCACGGGCACTATGCTTGGTGCATATCTTCGAAACGTTCCCCAGGTCATGGTACAGCCCAATGGGAAAATCGTTCACTGTTTGGCAAGTGGAGATGAATATCATCATTGGCTTCATGATTCCAGCAACTACACGATCGTTCAGGATCTGCAAACCGGCTTCTATGTCTATGCCGTTCTCCTCAATGGCCAGCTTGCTCCCTCACCGTATGTTCTGGGAGAAGTGGACCCTGCATCAGCAGGCTTACGAACTGCTGTGAATATCTCTTCGCACACCCGGTCGACGATCCGAAACAAACACATATCGGGAATGCCGACAAACGTCAGGAAGGTTCAAAACACCGGTCTGCTCAACAACATCGTCATATTTGTGCGTTTTTCCGATGATGTGGAGTTCGGTGATTCTCTCGACTTTTACGATGGTCTCTTCAATTCTTCGATTCCAGGATCGATTTCGATGAGGGCATACTATGAGGAGGCCTCATATGCCCAGCTCAATATTCAGTCATACTTTTTCCCTCCTCCCATAGGAGGAGCAGTTGTATCATTCCAAGATTATCACGCCCGGGCGTATTACAGACCATTCAACGCGGCAACAAACCCCTCGGGCCACACATCGGACATCGATGGGCGCTGGCGTGAGAGGAATCTAGTCTTGAATGTTCTAACGGGCGTATCGTCGCAGATCCCTGCTGATCTGAGCCTCGACAACGACAATGATGGGTATGTTGATAATGTATGCTTTGTGGTGGCTGGCAGTGCTGAAGGTTGGGGAGCTGTTCTCTGGCCCCACATGTCTACAGTGCATGAGTCGGGAGTTATCATCAACGGTGCGCGGGTTGGGAATTTTGACTTTCATCTGCAGGCGAGCCTGAAAGATAACGGGGTCGGGGTGCTTTGCCATGAGATGTTTCACAGTCTGGGTGCACCCGACCTCTATCACTACAACAACGATGGTGTGGAGCCGGTGTTCATGTGGGATATCATGGCGCACGAGACAAACCCACCGCAACATATGGGCGCATATATGAAGCATCGTTATGGTCGGTGGATCAATTCCATTCCTCAAATTGTGACTTCGGGAACTTATTCCCTGCATCCATTGGCCGCAGCAAATAACAATGCTTTTCGGATCGGCTCACCGAATTCGATGACCGAGTATTTTGTACTCGAATACAGGCGCAAGACAGGAATTTTTGAAGCCTCTCTTCCCGGGGAAGGTCTTCTGGTTTATCGAATCAACACAGGATTGGACGGGCAAGGTAATAGTGAGGGTCCGCCTGATGAAGTCTATATCTACCGACCCGATGGGACGACAATGACGAACGGGAATCTCTCGAATGCCTGCTATTCAAGCAACGCGGGCAGAACAGAGTTAAATGACGCCACGAATCCTCTAAGTTTCCTTTCTGATGGTCAACCGGGGGGACTAACCATCGCAGGCATCGGCGGCGCAGATTCGATCATCACGTTCAAAGTAACTCTTTCGCTCCCCGCATCGCCTGTCCTTGTTTTCCCGGCTAATCATCAGTCGAATCCCGGCATCGTCTTTTTCTTCCGCTGGTCTAGCTCGCCGGGAACGTTGAACTACTTGCTCCAGGTTGCCAGTGACAGTCTTTTCAAGCGGATCGTGATGAATGACTCTTCACTCACTGACACCATGAGAAGTTCCCCCCAGCTTCAGCTTGGAGCGCGCTACTTTTGGCGCGTGAGGGTGAGGAATTCTGTCGGGAATAGTGGATTCTCTCCCGCATTTGACTTTACTATGTTACCATCTGCAGTCGACACTCTTTCGGCCAGTGTGGTGTTTCCGTCGTATGCTCAGAGCAGTGATTACTATTCCAAGAACTACCGCCTTCTGGGGATTCCCGGTAATTCCGGGGCCTCAGTCACGACGCTCCTGACCGGAGTCCAGGAAAAAGATTGGCGCGTTTCGTGGGACAACGGAAACCCCCGTGATTACATCGTGAGATACGACGGGAGCTCCACATTCGTGCTTTCTACCGGGAGGGCCTTCTGGGTTCTCAATAGAGGGACAATCAATATCGCCCTCACGGTTCCCTCCGCAACGTTGAATGCAAATGAGGAGGTCGAGATCTCGCTGCACGGAGGTTGGAATCTCATCACCAATCCCTTCACATCGCATCTTTTCTGGCAGACAGTGCAGTCTGCCAACAACATTTCGGAGCCGATCTATACGTTTACCGGATTCTATGCAACGCCTTATATCGCGAGCTATGAGTCGACTTTGGATTTCAATCCGTACGTTGGTTACTACTATTTCAACACGCCAAATGATTCTGTTCTGAGGATTCCGTATGCTGCCCTTTTCGATCGGCCAGCCGCCGCGCCGGTTGATCCCTCGTTGTGGCGAATTACGATCTCGGCAGCATCCAGCGACCAGTTGGACAATGCCACAGCGTTCGGTGTCGCACCGGAAGCCGCGTTGAAGCGAGGATCCCTCAATTTTCACAAGCCACGTGCCATGAGTGACCTCGTCTCCGTCAGTTTCAATCGGCCGGACCTGGATGCGCAATTTCCCGATTTTGCTACTGACATCCGGCCTGACGACAATCAACTCTATGAATGGCAATTTGATCTTAGGGCCCAAGTCGGCCGCGCCGCCAGTTTGACTTTCTCTCGACTGGACCGCGTTCCCTCGTCTCTGGAAATATGGCTCATCGATCGACAGAACGCACGAGTGGCCGATCTACGTCGAGATTCAATATACAAGGTGATCCCTGCAACGCCTTTGTGCGAGTTTTCTATTCTCGTCGGGGAACATAGCTTGGTCACGCAAAAGCTTGCCGGCGTGACACCGACGGCATTCTGGCTTGGGCAGAATTTTCCCAATCCGTTTAACCCATCGACCACAATACCGGTTGCTGTCCCAGAAAATGCCGAAGTGACCCTGAAGATATACAATATTCTGGGCAGGGAAGTCAAGACGATGTATGCAGGGAGGCTTGATGCGGGAAGGCACTGGTTTACGTGGGACGGAACCAACCAGGAAGGGAAGATCATCGCTTCGGGGATCTATTTGGCACGGTTCCAATCATTGAAGGGTCACGCGCTTACTACCAAGCTCTTACTGATTAAGTAGTAATAGGGGAGACGCTCATGCAATGGATGCTCGACAATTTGCGATTTCTGNNCCCGTCGTGCTTATTGGGGCCTTTGTGCTTGAAATGACTCCCGCCGAGATTGCTCTCGCTGGTGATGAGGTTCATGTGCAAAACATTCGGATGACGAGAACTGCGAGCCAAATTGTAGTCCTCTACGATCTGATCGGCGGCACGTGCGAAAAGTACTCGGTGGCAATCACATTGAAAAGAAAGGGGGAGGCTCTCTTCAGGTACTCGCCAAAGAACGTTTCTGGTGATTGCGGTAAAGAGGTCACATCGGGCATAGACAAGAGAATCGCTTGGGACTACCAACGCGAATTCCCGATGGGTTTGCCTGGTGATGACTATTCTGTGGTTGTCGAAGTTGAAGTGGAGACATCAGGTATCAGTCCATTTGTTTGGATTGGGGGGGGTGTTGCGCTGGCGGGTGCGATGGCACTCCTCCTTCTCACAAAGAAACGTGCCGCTGTCCAATCTTCTCCGGACAATTCCGGTTTTCCGGTTGAACCGGCGAGGCCGTGATGAATGGTTGCAAGTGCTCCTGAATAGTCGTATTTTGACGCAGTATCGCCAGTACTCCTCCCTCCCATGTCATACGCTCGATGATTCCCAATGACGACTGAACAACGTATTGTCGAGCCCCGGTTGCTGCGGGGTTTCCGTGACTACCTGCCGGCGCAGATGAATGCCCGGCAGAAGATCATTGCCACTATTCGTCAGGTGTATGAGCGGTACGGATTCCTTCCATTGGATACTCCGGCTCAGGAGTTCCGGGCTACGCTTATGGGGTATGGCGAAGAGAATACGAAGCAGATTTTTTCATTCAAGAACCCGGAGGAGGAGGATGTCGCTCTCCGGTTCGACCTGACAGTACCTCTTGCCCGCGTCGTTGCCCAGTATCCGGATCTCCCCCTGCCGTTCCGTCGCTACCAAGTCGCTCCGGTGTGGCGGGCCGACAAACCCGACCCCGGTAGGTTCCGCGAATTCCTCCAATTTGACCTCGACTCTGTTGGTGTTTCTTCCAATGCCGCCGATGTGGAAATTCTCTGTGGCATGTACGACACTCTTCGTGCACTGGGCATCGAGAACTTCCGTGTCAGGTTCAGCGACCGAAAAGTGCTCAACAGTCTCCTCGACTATGCCGGGATTCCACGCGATATGGCACATGGTATCTTCCGGGTGCTGGACAAGCTTGAGAAGGTTGGACTCGACAACATCGCAGCCGAGTTGACAGGTGGTCGCGTGGATGTATCCGGTGATAAGATTCCGGGTCTTGGCCTCGCAAAAACCTCCGTTGATCGTATCAAGGAGTTTCTCGCCCTGCCGCAAGGCAAACGCAAGCATGTCCTTGCGGGAATGGCTTCATTGTTCAAGGATGTACCTTCGGCAGCGGAAGCGGTGGCCGAGTTAGACTTCATCTGTACGAGCCTTGACGCACTTGAAATTCCGGATGACCGGGTCACGCTCGATCTCAGCATCGCCCGGGGACTGGATTACTATACCGGGCCTGTGTTCGAGGCGATTCTGACGGATGCGCCGGAGTTCGGTTCGGTGTTTGGAGGCGGTCGCTATGATGGACTCGTAGAACGGTTCCTCGGACGAAAAATTCCTGCTGTCGGTGCTTCGATCGGGGTGGATCGGTTGTTTGCCGCCATGCAAAAGCTCGGCCTTGTGCAGATGGTGTCATCCACCGCACAGGTTCTGGTAACCGTGATGGAACCGGGCCGGATGAACGACTACATGAAGCTCACGCGGAGACTCCGGGTTGAGGGCATCAATACGGAACTCTATCTCGGAGAAGAATCCGGACTCGGCAAACAGCTCCAATACGCTAACCGCCAGCAGATTCCCGTTGCCATTATCATGGGAAGCGACGAATTTGCCAACAATGAAGTCACCGTGAAAGACCTTCTCCTGGGGGCGACGTTGCAGGACCGAAAGAAGACGGCCAAAGGGAAGGAACGGGATGCTTGGCTTGTGCTCTCCCGCAAGGCCCAGGTAAAGGTGCCTGCGTCAGAGGTTCTTGCGTGTGTTCGTGAAATTCTCGCGCGTCCCCGTCCGGCCTGAACCTTTGGTTCTTCGGAGGTAGCCATGGCTCAACGCATTCTCTTGACCGGTACTGCTCTGACGATTGACCAGGTGGTTGTTGTCGCACGTGAAAGCGTGCGGGTCGATCTTTCAGCGTCGTCGCGGAAAGCCATGAAGCTGTCGCGAGAGTGGGTCGAACGCGCTGTGCGTGAGCATGCTATTGTGTATGGTGTAACCACCGGATTCGGTGCATTCCAGAATGTCTTCATCCGCCCTGACCGTCTGCGCGAACTCCAGCGGAATCTTATCCTCAGTCATTGTGCCGGAGTGGGTGACCCATTTCCCGAAGAGGTTGTCCGGGCGATGTTGCTGCTCCGGGCGAATGCTCTGGCCTGCGGCTACTCGGGAATTCGGATCTCCACTGTGGAACGTCTTCTTGATATGCTCAACCGCGGGGTTCACCCTGTTGTGCCGGAGCAGGGATCTGTGGGTTCGAGTGGAGATCTGGCGCCCCTTTCCCATGCTGCAGCGGTGCTCATCGGTGAAGGAGAGGCATTTTACCGCGGGAAGCGCATGCCCGGCCGCAAGGCCATGCAAGCGGCAAGAATAGCCCCGGTGGTACTTGAAGCAAAAGAGGGCCTTGCGCTTAACAACGGCACGCAGGCGATGACTGCCATTGGCGCACTTGCAGTGCATGATGCGCGGCGGCTGGCCGGTATTGCCGACATTGCTGCGGCGCTGTCCGTGGAGGCAGTCAAAGGCAAGAGCACTCCGTTCGCCGAAAAGGCCCTTGCCACCCGGCCGCATGCGGGTCAGGGGGTTTCTGCGCACAATATTCGCACCATGATCCGCGGGAGCCGCCTGGTGGATCGCGTGGATCACGACACGCGTGAGAAAATACAGGATTCATATTCGATCCGTTGCGCACCCCAAGTGCACGGTGCCTCGCGCGATGCCATCGACTACGTGGCAAAGGTCATCGAGATAGAGGTGAACTCCGCCACTGACAACCCGCTCATTTTCCCTGAGAGCAACGAGAGCTACAGCGTTGGCAATTTCCATGGCCAACCGGTTGCCCTGGTGATGGATTTTCTCGGTCTGGCCGTGGCCGAGCTCGGGAATATTTCCGAACGCCGCACTGCAAAACTCCTCGACCGTCACCATAACTGCGGATTGCCGGCGTTCCTGGCCGGCGATGGCGGCGTGGAGTCGGGTCTTATGATTGAACAGTATACTGCGGCCGCACTCGTGTCCGAGAACAAGGTGTTGATACATCCCGCGAGCGGCGACTCAATTCCCACCTCGGCGAATCAAGAAGACCATGTGAGCATGGGTACCATCGCTGCCCGGCAAACGCGCCAGATACTCCGCAACGTTGAACACGTGCTGGCAATTGAAATCCATTGTGCCTGCGAGGCGCTTGGTTTCCGGACGGAACGGCCCGGCGCCGGAACACGAAAAATGGTTCAGCGGCTGCGTGACGTGATAGCTCCGCTGCGCGGTGATCGCGCGCTTTCGGGCGATATCGAACGCATTGTTGAACTGATTCATAATGATGCCTTCGCCGGCGTCTTGGAGGACTAACGTATGCCTGTCTGGATTCCCAACGATGGCCGCTATGACACGATGCCATACCGACGCTGCGGACGGAGCGGCCTCAAACTCCCATTGCTCTCGCTTGGCCTCTGGCATAATTTCGGGGGTGTTGACCGGGCCGAAGATGCGCGTGCCTTGGTACGGCGGGCCTTTGATATCGGGATCACGCACTTCGATCTGGCCAACAACTATGGACCACCACCAGGTTCGGCCGAGGAAACCTTCGGTGCGCTGCTCCGGACCGACCTCGTCGACCATCGCGATGAATTGATCATCTCCACCAAAGCTGGCTATCTCATGTGGCCGGGACCGTACGGCGAGTGGGGTTCGCGCAAGTATCTGGTCGCCAGCGTTGACCAGAGTCTGAAGCGGATGGGCCTGGACTATGTGGATATCTTCTATTCCCATCGCTTTGACCCCGACACTCCTCTTGAAGAAACCATGGGAGTTCTCGACCACATCGTACGGTCTGGAAGGGCGCTCTATGCGGGCATCTCCAACTATCCCGCTGATCACACCCGTCGCGCAGCGACAATTCTGCGGGAACTCGGCACACCCTGCCTGATTCATCAAGCTGTGTACAACATGTTCAACAGGTGGATCGAGGGAGATCTTCTCACGACCCTGGAACAGGAAGGCATGGGCTGCATTGTCTTTTCGCCGCTGGCGCAGGGAATGTTAACTGACAGATATTTGCACGGGATCCCCGGTGATTCCCGTGCGGGAAAGCCGCACGGATTCCTCCGTCCCGAACATATCACCGAGGAGAAGCTCGCCAGGGTCCGTCTCCTGGGCAACGTCGCCGCATCGCGCGGGCAGTCGATTGCGCAAATGGCGCTTGCCTGGGTCCTCCGTCACTCAGCCGTGACATCGGCGGTGATCGGTGCGAGTTCGGTAAAGCAGATCGAGGACAATGTTGCGATCATCCCCCGCCTCGAGTTTTCGGCAGACGAATTGCACAGGATCAACGAGATATTGCGGTAGAAAACCGGTGGGGAACTTCCGTTCGCCATCCAGGTGTTGTTAAGAGTACTATGAAAGCAGTCATTATTGCGACGATCCTGGTGCTGGGTCTTTCCTCGGTTATCTATGTTCTCGCCCAGACATCATCGAAATCCGCCTCAAAAGGGAGTGCGCCGGTGGAAACCGTGACAAAAACCGACGAAGAGTGGAAGAAGCAACTCACACCAGAGCAGTATGCCGTCACCCGCCAGAAAGCGACAGAACGCCCGTTCACTGGAAAATTCTGGAATGTTACGGACGCAGGAGTATACACGTGCATTGGTTGTGGCCAGGAGCTGTTCACGTCCTCCACGAAATTCGATGCCGGGTGTGGGTGGCCCAGTTTCTGGGATGCGGTTGACAACGGGAGAATCCGCACGACGGTCGACACCAGCAATTTCATGATAAGAACTGAGATCATGTGCGCCCGCTGCGGAGCACATCTGGGGCACCTCTTCGATGATGGTCCCGAACCTACCGGCAAACGATATTGTGTGAACTCCGCCTCTCTGAATTTCGTACCTACCCCGAAAAAATGACGTCTCGAGCGGGACCTCAAGATGTTGCAACTCAACCCGCTTTGGTGTATCTTTTCAGGCAGTGATAGGCTGTCCAACTCCTTTCCGGACGCGCGCTTGCCGCAACGCTCGATACTTTTCACTTCCTCTTTCTCTTCTACATTCATTCTCGACGATCTGGCGCTTTTGCGCAGACGTTTCGCAGTTGAACACCTCCTGACGCGCGGACCACGTGCGCTTGTGCGGATCGTGCGGGGAGTGCGCCGCAACGACCTGATGTTCACCTGGTTTGCCTCGGTATATTCTTGCGCTGTGGTCGCATGTGCCCGGTTGTTCGGCAAACCATCGTACATTGTCATTGCCGGTGTGGATGTGATGAGTGTCGACGGAGTCAACTATGGTCCGTGGGGATCGCCGTTGAAGCGATTGATCGTCGGATGGGCGATCCGGCACGCCACCGGCGTACTCCCCGTCGCTGAAGAACTGCGGGCAGCCGCGATGCACCTGGCCGACTATGATGGCGGCAACGCAGTCGTTATCCCGACCGGGTACGACCCGGCACGCTGGTTTCCGTCCGGGCCTAAAGAACGGTCAGTGCTCTGCGTGGCCGGATGTGAGAGCAGGGCGCGACTCCTTGTAAAGGGCATCGACATTCTCTTTGCAGCTGCAAGGAGAATGAGGGATGAACGGTTTGTTCTGGCCGGTACGCCATTGGACATGCTGACTCGACTTGGAGAGTCTGTACCATCGAATGTCCGGGTGTTGCCCCCGATGAGCCGGGAGGAACTTCCATCGCTGTATCACACGTCCAAAGTATATGTGCAGCCATCGCGCAGCGAAGGGTTGCCGAACGCACTGTGTGAAGCGATGCTGAGTGGCTGCATACCGGTCGGGACTGACGTTGGCGGGATGGCGACCGCGATTGGCGAGACCGGGTATGTTGTTCCGGCAGCTGATGTGGGCGCACTCGTTGGTGCAATCCGGGAGGCGCTCGAGGCTCCTGAAGATCGGGGTGCACAGGCACGCCAGCGCATTTGTGCGCTCTTTCCGGCTGAACGGAGGGAAGTCGCACTGAATCAATTGCTGTCCGGGAAGAATTCATGAAGCGGTTGATGCGGAGCATCGTGTCGCTTGTCTCCGGCGATGCGGCGGGAAGAGTTATTGGCTTCGTGATCACCGTCTATCTGGCGCGCTTGCTGTCGCCGGCCGGCTTTGGCCTCTTTGGCATAGGCCTCGCCGTGCTCGGCCATTTGCAGTTGATCGCCAATCCCGGCATACAACTCATTGAAACCCGCAACATCGCTGCAGAATCGGGATCAATGTCCGCGCGCATCGGGGGGGTGCTTGCTGTGCGGATCACCATCGCGACGGTACTGGCGCTCGTGGCCGGCATCCTCCTGCCGCATGTTGTGAGTTCTCCAGAACTGGCAAGCTGCATACTCCTCTCTCTGCTCTCGCTATTCCCGATGGCCTTGTTCGTGGATTGGGTTCTGCAGGGGAAGGAAGACTTCATTCCTCTCAGTGCCGGGCGTGTCGCTGGGTATGCCGCCTACGCGGTTGGCGTTTATCTCCTGGTGCGCTCATCTGCCGACGTGTTGTACGCGCCGGTGGCTTTCTTCATCGGCAATATGGTGACTGCGTTGGCTCTACTGGGCGGCCTGGCAATGCGTTACGGGATGCCTCGCATAGTCTGGTCGCCGGCTCTCTGGCGCGCAATTCTGGTGGAAAATGCCCCGACAGGTGCGGCGATGTTCTTCGGCCAGATGGTATTCAATTTGCCCCCGTTGGTGGTTGGCTATTTTCTCGGCACACATGAGGTGGGCCTGTACAGCGCCGCAACGAAGTTGATCTTCCTTCTATTGATGGGAGATCGGATACTGAATGCTGTTCTACTCCCCGCGCTGACGCGTTTGCTGGCTGAGGGATCGGACGAGGTGCCGCTTGTCTTGACGCTCATAGTGAAACTCATCTGGCTTGTTGGCATTCCCGTCGCCCTGTGTGGTGTTCTCCTTGCTCCTGTGGCAATCGATGTTGTGTTCGGTGGAGCTTATGAAGGCGCTGCGGCTGTAACACAGGTTCTGTTTTTCTACGTAGGGCTGACACTGCTCAACTCTATAGCAGTCTGCACGATCGTCGCTACAAAGAACGAAGGTGCATACGCGCGCCGCATGATCGCAGGATCCGCCGTTCTTGCGATCGCCGTGATTGTACTCACTCCTTTCTTCGGTGTCGTCGGGGCGGCGATCGGTGCGACGGTGGGAGAAGGAGTAACGCTTGTGCTCATGGCGAAGAAAGCCATGAGCTTCCAGCCGCTGGTGAGATCAGGTCTTACGTGGCGTGGTGTGTTGGTTCTCTTGCCACTGCTTCTGACCGGTTGGTTTGTACGCACGCTCCCTGTGTTGGTGGCAGTAGGGGTGCTCCTTGGTGTCTGGGGAATCCTCATGACGTTGACGCAGGTTTTAGACACAAACGATCGCGCGCGTTTGCGCGCTTTGCTGCTATGAAACTTCTGGCCGGTCTGGTTGCGCCTTCACCTGTCTGGGAGGCCATTCTTTCACAGGAAGGATTGCCATGGATGCATCTTCCTTCACAGGAAGAGTGGTTCGATATGTGCAGCGTACTGATCGTCACGCGCCGTCTGGAAGGGAGAGATCGCGATCATGCAGCACATTTTCTTCAAAGGGGCGGGGCGGTCTTCGGCTCAGCGCATCACTTCAACGGGCTTGGGAAGATGAGCAGTCGATCGGTTCACGTGCGATACATCATCTCTGAGGGCGATCCTCTTTTTGCGCCAGTCCGGCTGATCGATCTGGCCATGCCAGGGCACATTCCCCGTGAAGCAAATCACCTCCGTACAGATGGCAACGAACATGCTGTGTTTGCCGGAGAGCTGGGGGGAGGAATAGGGGTGGTGTTGCCGTTCGACATGCAGGCCGCCATGGAGGACGCGCGTGTAACACCCAAGGCCTTTTATTGTCGCCGTGAACGTCTCCCCTCCGAACGCGTGTCACTCGTCGCCCGGGGAGAGATCCGGCACCTCGTCCGATCTGCGCTTGCCTGGCTCCACCACATGCGGGGATTGCCGTACGCACATCTCTGGTACTACCCGGGTGATTCGCATTCGGTGGCGACATTGCGGGTTGACACTGATGGAGCGCCACGGGATGATATCGATACTCTCTACCGCATCATGCAGGATGCGGGAATCCGGGGTACCTGGTTTCTTGATGTGCAGCCTCACGAAACCTGGCTGCCGCACTTTCACTCGCTTGTGGGGCAGGAAATCGGGCTCCACTGCTACGAGCACCGATTCGGCAACAACATGAAGGCCGATGAAGCAAATATGCGTCGCGGCAACGAACTCCTCCGGGCTGCCGGATGGAACGCGGCCGGGTTCGCAGCTCCTTTTGGCACATGGACGCCTGCTCACGGAGCGCTTATTGACAGGATGGGCTTCGTGTATTCTTCGGAATTCGGTTGTGGCTACGACACGCTTCCTTTTCTGCCGGAGCGTCATGCTGCCACCTTCACCACACTGCAGATCCCGATACATCCCATTAGTATTGGAAGCCTCATGCGCACCGGGGCCAGCGGACGTTCGATGCAGCAATATTTTGAAGACACCGCTGCGGACCTGCTGTCACGCCAGATGCCGCTCTTCTTTTATCATCACCCGACGCATCGCCACTGGGATGTTGTCCACACGATGTTAAGCACCTACCAGAACCCCGGCATCATGAAGCTGACACTGGGAGAATATGCACGATGGTGGCACCAGCGCGCGCTACTGGATGTGGCGATCGATGTCGCAGGTCACCACATCATGGTGCGGAATGGTGATATCGCCGATGCCGCGGATGTCTACCTGCATATAGTCCGGCCGGATGGACGGGAGGCGCTGGTTTCACCTGCGCAGCCGATCACTCTGACGACTCTGCATTGTGAACTCCCCAGGCGATCGATTGTTCCTGATGACCTCCGCCGCATTCGTGATGTTGATCCGCGCCGGATGCTCGGTGAACTCTATTCCGCCATGCTCAGGAGACTCAAGTGACTGTTCATGTGGCTGGCTATCAGGCCCTGTCGATATTACGCGGAGGGCCGCTTACGCAAATCCGGGAAACCGTCAACGGTCTGCGTGAGAGGGGGCTGGAGATACGGCTGTTTGACCCATGGAATCCTGCACCGTTTGCTGCGGGTGACATCTTCCACCTCTTTGCGGCGAATATTGGGACGTATCATCTTGCACGTGAAATCCATGCACTCAACGTGCCACTCGTGGTGTCACCGATAACCTATTCGCGGCACTCGGCGCGGTTTCTGTGGGTGGGGTTGGCATTGTCACGTGTGATGCAGAAGTTCGGTCCAGGAATCTGGTCGGACTATGCGCTCTGTGCAGACATCTGTTCGTGGGCCGCGAAGCTGCTCCCGAACACCCTTGCAGAGGCGGAGCTGTTGCATAAGGGCTACGGACTTCCCCAACAGAAGATCACTGTCATTCCCAACGGCGTCGATGCACGTTTCGCGAATGCGGACCCCTCACTGTTCGAGAAAACGTACAAGCTTCGCAACTTCATCCTGAATGTCGGACACATCGGGCACGCCAGAAAAAATGTCCTGACGCTTATCAAAGTGCTGGCGACGATCGATCACCCTGCGGTGATCATCGGCCGCATTATCGCCGGCCCGTATGGAGACGCGTGTGTACGCGAAGCCGCCAAACACAGGCATATTCTCCTGATTGATGGGTTGGACAACTCCTCTGCGTTGCTTGCCTCTGCATACGCTGCCTGCGATACGTTTGTGCTTCCTTCGTACTTCGAGACTCCGGGGATTGCCGCATTGGAAGCCGCTCTCGCCGGGGCAAAAGTCGTTATCACCCCGTACGGGGGGACCGCCGAGTATTTTGGCAACCATGCCTGGTATGTCGAGCCCTCATCGGAACCGTCAATCCGGAAGGGGATTGTGGACGCATTGCAGGCGCACAAGACACCTGCATTGCACGATCACATCCTGATGAATTTTGTCTGGAAGGTGGTTGCGGAGAAGACTGCGGCAGTATACAAAGAGGTGAGCGGATAACCCTAATGCCCGAATCGGAGTTCCACGTCCTTTCCGCTCATGATTCCCGCCATGATGTCGTAGCGTTCACCCCCGATCGTGATTGTTCCCCAACCTGCTGTTGCGTACACGCCGTCGCTGTCACGGCGCGTGAACGTGAGGGCGATCCCCTGCCCGAAGTCCACAGAAAGCCAGCCGTCTCTTTGCGCAAGAATCCGCCCCGGTGTTGTACCGTCGATCTGCAAGAACCGATGACCGCTTTTCTTGAACGGAGTATTTTCCACAATCGGATCCAGCTCGCGCAACGACCGGAACTCCAGGGTCGAAGAGACATGGAGCACGAGTGATCGGATGTCCTGCTCACCGGCGTTCTTCCTGTACACCTCTGTGAACATTGGGTATTGGGCTGCACATCCCGCAAGCGCAAACACTGTGAGGACGAGGAGAGGGAGGTTTCGCATGAGACGCATGGTGTGTTCCGAAGAAGGCATAGCTCAATGGTACGGCGACCTTCTGACAAGGTCAAGGTTCGTCAGCGGCGTCAGACTGCCTGTTCGCCGGCAACAGAATGCGGCTAGACGATGGGTTTCCGCGCAATGAAGAAAAAAGAACCGGTCGTGAGCAAGAGACGATTACTCTCGGTCGCCTGAGGATGTAAGAACCCTCCCAACCACCACCAGATCCGGTGCCCGACATACACAGGGGAGACCAAGGCAACAGCAAGAGGGCGCGGCATATAGGGGAAGAGACCGTTTCCCAACAAGGAAATCGGCGCAGTCCATCGCGGATTCGGAGCTATGGCCTCAACTGCAAATCCTTCCTGCTGCAAGAGTGCATTCAAGCCCAAATGTGTGAAATGATGGTATGTCCTGCTATAGGATTCGAGATAGGCAGCAGAACCGATGAACACTCCGCCCGGCGTAAGAACACGGAAAGCTTCCCGGATCATCATTTCGGGATGCGGGACCTCCTGCAGGACCGAAATTGACAGAACAAACTCAAACGAGCCATCCGTGAATGGCAGGGCTTGTGCATCACCAAGAAACATCGCTCCAGGGTCGTCGCGGTCCAGACCTACATACCGAAATCCTTGATGCTCGACCAATTCCCGGTGAATCATCTTTCCACAGCCCAGGTCTAGCATCAGCGCCGTTTTCCCGGTGGCTTTGGGAAACCGGGCCGCCAACTCCGTGGAGATTCGCGGTGGCAATCGGCTCAGTCGTTTTTCTTTGTCAAGTGGCTTCGCGCTCTTGAGAGGCTCAAACGACAGTCGCGGATAGAGAGGAGAAGGTTCAATTGTGACCACACTCTGGCACTGTCGAGGGAGTTGAAGACGAAGATCTACACCTCCGTTCGGGAGCGCAGGAAATGTGGTGTTGCACACTTGGCAAGAAACAGCCTTGTTGGTAATTTCAACCGGACCGGAGCATTGAGGACAAGACAGTTTGGTCCAGATTTCGTCTGAAATCGTGTTGCTCATGAATTCCCTGGCATTTGCCGCATAAGTTCTGAGTTCTCCGTGGACGTTGATCCCAGAGCACAAAATACAAGTTTCACCAATGCTATAGAGAATCCATCAGAGTGTCAAGTGGTTTGCATTATGCCGGAAACGCCGAAATCGGGCAAGCTCGACAGGAATATTGTGCTCACCACGATGAAAAAAGGACCCTGCTGGATTTCCGTCGCTGCATTTCGTACATTTTCCTAATAAACCTGTCTTTCATACCTGGAACAACCCAATGGAACTCGGGCGCGTTGAGGGGACCGTCGTCTCCACCGCAAAAGCGGAGCGACTGAAGGGTCGCAAATTATTGCTCGTCAATCTTGTCGGTCCGGATACCAAGCCATCCACCAACCATGTCGTGGCGGTTGACGCGGTGGGTGCGGGTGAGGGTGAAGTAGTCATCGTGGTCCGCGGTAGCTCAGCGCGACAGGTAGATGATCTTGCGAATGTTCCTACAGACACCAGCATAGTCGCCATCGTCGATTCGATTGACTACGGTGGGAAGACTGTGTTTCGGAAAAACTCATGAAGCTCGGACGCATCACGGGAAAGGTCTGGGCCACCGCCAAAGACCCCAAACTGAACAGTCTCACGCTCTACGTCATGCAGCCTGTCGACGAACACGACAAACTCCTTGGCACAGAGCTGATTGCTGTCGACACCGTTGGATCGCGGGAAGGAGATCTGGTCTACTGGGTAGGAGGCGCCGAAGCCACATTTCCATTTCACGACCGGCAAATCCCGAGTGATGCCACGATTGTCGGTCTAGTAGACCGGCTCGATACACAACCGGACGGCACAGCATGATTCTCTGCAAAGTCGTCGGAAGCATTGTCGCGACGATCAAACACGATTCATATGACAATCAGAAGATTCTCCTAGTTCGTCCTGTGACACCCGAAGGAGATCTCAAATCAGGAACCATTGTTGCCGTGGACACTGTTGGTGCCGGCGAGGGAAACATCGTACTGGTCGCTTCCGAGGGGCGCGCAGCGATGGAAATCCTGGGATTTTCTGCCCGTCAGCCGCTGCGTAGCGTGATTGTCGGCATCGTCGACTGCATCGATTGCGAAAGGAGCGGCGGATGATCGAGGGTGATTTGCGCCGCGTTGTCGAACGCATGGTGCGGGAGGCGGTGGAGAAACAGATTGGGGGCAACGGCGTCGGGGCCGTGCCGATCAACATCTCGGCGCGGCATATGCATGTGCGTCAGGATCATCTGGAGACGCTCTTCGGGCCGGGGGCGACTCTGACGACACTGCGCGATCTTATGCAGCCCGGGGAGTTTGCCGCCAACGAGACTGTTGCAGTCGTAGGTCGTAACCGGCGTGTTTTCGAACACGTGCGCATTCTTGGTCCTGTACGCAAAGTCACGCAAGTTGAACTCTCGTACACTGATGGCCGCTATCTCGGCATGGACCTTCCCGGCCGGATCTCGGGAGACATTGCGGGGACACATCCGGTGATTCTGATTGGTCCCAAAGGTGTCGTTCAACTTCATGAAGGAGTCATCCGGGCGCTCCGGCATATGCATATCGGCGAAGATGATGCAGCCCGCATGGGTCTGCGCAACGGGCAGATGGTCAGTGTGCGGACCACTGGGCCACTGGGCGTGACGTTCGATCAGGTGCTGATCCGTGCAGGAAAAAGCGCCCTGCGCGAAATGCATATTGATACCGATGAGGCCAATGCAGCAGGCCTTGGAGCCGATGCTGCCGGCGAGATCGTCCTCTGACCATCGTTCATTACGGAGCTCAATTGTCACATGACTCTCGATCCATCGACTCTCTCTGCTATTGTTGACGCTGTCCTCGCCCGTCTCCAGGCTGAAGGGGTTCTGCCTCGAGATGGCCGTCGTTCATCGGGCGACGAAGGCGTTTTTGATGATGCCGGTGATGCCATTGCGGCATCGCAGGAAGCACAACAGCAGTGGGCAGGGGCTTCGCGGGAAACACGGGATCGGGTTATCGAAGCGTTGCGGCGCGTGATGCACGAGAATGCAGAAGTCTTTGCCCGCCGGGAACTGGAAGAGACCGGGCTCGGGCGATTCGATGACAAAGTGGTGAAAGTGCATAATGCGGCACATTCGACACCAGGGACGGAGGATCTTACTACCCGATCGTGGAGCGGCGACAAAGGGTTGGTGGTGGAAGAATTTGCCCCCTACGGAGTTATTGTGGNNGACCCATCCGATTCCGGTCCTCTTCAACAGTCTGGTAATCATCATCGCTTCGGGAAACAGTGTAGTGTTCAACGTGCATCCTGCGGGGAAGAATGTCTCTGCGTTTGCGCTGCAGCTTTTCCATCGGGTCATCCGGGATAATGGAGGGCCGCAGAACCTGGCGACGATGATCCGCGACCCCACGCTTGAAAGCGCCGATACACTGTTCCGTCATCCCGCAGTGCGACTCATTGCCGTGACCGGTGGTCCCGGGCTTGTCAAAGCGGCATTTGCTTCCGGCAAGAAAGTGGTTGCTGCCGGTCCCGGAAATCCTCCGGTGATTGTGGATGCAACTGCAGATCTTGACCGCGCGGCGAAAGCCATCATTGAGGGCGCCTCATTCGACAACAATATTCTCTGCATCGCAGAAAAAGAGGCGTTCGTGGTCGATGCCGTGTACGACCGGTTCATGGAAGCGATGGCCCGCAACGGAGCAGTAAGGCTCACACAGCCGCAAATCGAGCTCCTCGCCTCAAAGGCGGTGCCGAAGAATGCGCGTGGCGAAGGGGTCGTCAATAAGGATTTCGTGGGGAAGGACGCGAGTGTCCTTGCCGCCGCCGCGGGTACATCGGTACCGGAAGGCACCCGCTTGCTGTTCGGTGAAGCCCGGTTTGAATGTGTGTTCGTTCAGGAAGAACAAATGATGCCGTATGTTCCTGTGGTTCGGGTGCGCGACATCAATGAAGCCATTGCGCTTGCCGTCAAAGCAGAGCATGGATACGGTCATACCGCAATGATTCACTCGCACAATCTCGATACGATCACCCGTTTCAGCAAAATCATCAACACCACGATTGTTGTGGTCAACGGCTCAAGCCTTGCGGGCCTTGGTGGCATAGCAGGAGAGGGGCAGTTTTCTCATACCGTTTCGAGTCCGACGGGCGAAGGTGTATGTACCCCGCAGGATTTTGCGCGGGTGCGGCGACTGGCGGTAAGCGGAAACCTGCGGATTGTGCCGTAACGCAGCTATGTTCAATTCTCAACTCTAAGGAGGCACAGACATGTCAATGGAAGCACTTGGAATGATTGAAACCCGCGGTCTCGTCGGGTCGATCGAAGCAGCAGATGCGATGATGAAAGCTGCGCGCGTGCAACTTATCGGCAAAGTACTTGTGGGCGGCGGACTTGTCACGGTGT
>PMMO01000200.1 GCA_003162215.1 Ignavibacteriota bacterium | reverse complement strand
CCGTCTCCGCTGCACGGTGATTTCCGTCGGCTACAAAGTCCTCCCGCGATCTATGATCGATGTCAGGCGACATACGGCAAAGACTACTCCGCTCTGATTTTTCCGCGGCTTCTCGGGACCTTTCGGAAATACAGCATACCCGCAACACAACTACTCGACGTGGCGTGTGGTACCGGCTCGCTTGCACTGCTCCTTCAACCTTACGGGTGGCAGGTATGGGTGGTGGATGGTTCTGCAGGAATGGTTCGCGAAGCACGGCTGAAGTGCCGTCCGTACCGCCACCAGATCCACGTCGGACAGCAGGACATGCGACGCCTGCATGTGCGAACTCGTGTTGATGTATGTACCTGCATGTTCGATTCAATGAACCACCTGACGACCTTGCGCGACCTGAACGCAACGTTCCGCGGCATGCGGAACTCGCTCAATCCAGGCGGATGGGTGATTTTTGATGTGAACAACGATGCATGTTACCGGACTCTCTGGAAGGGGACGCAAACCCTCGAACATCAGGATTTCGTATTGCGTTTCACAAACAGCTTTGATCCTGTACGCCGGCTTGCGCGGTCTCATGTCGGTCTACGCTGGAAACGTCGCACCCTCCGGCAGGATCAGGAAGAAACTGTGGTGGAGCGCTGTTTCACGCGGACGGAGTTGCGCAGGGCACTGCATGCGAATGGCTTCGAAGTGCAAGCTGCCGATGATTTCAACTTCGCGGGGATACCGGAGGTTGGAGAACTCAAGACGTGGTGGGTTGCTAAGCTTTTCTACCGAAAACCTTCGTATCGCAGCGTTTGATTCGGTGCCCGGACAAATCCTATCTTCTGCAGCACCTCACACAGCGGATCGAGCGCTGCCCGTGATCCATTGATGTACTCTACGTCGATATGTTTGACCGGACGCATGTCTCCGGGCAGACGGGTGAGACCCACCAATTCCTGCAGGGCAGCAGTAACCAGTTCTGAAGATGTCCCCTCCTTTGACCAGAGTCTTCCTCCGTAGTTTTGAACCAGAAGAATCGCCGATCCGTTGTGGAACGCGATATAGGTCCCCGGGGTTCGCTGCATGGCTGTCTCCCCGAAAGGGAGGGCTATACCCGGACCGAATGGATTGCCCGGGTCTATACCGTTGACGAGATACACAGCACCTTGTGCGGAGCCGGTTCTGCGGACCTCACGCAGAAGATCTATAGCCGCCGGGAGGGCGAATTGCATACCTGAGAGGCCCTGCACGAAGTATCCCCTGCGGACTTCTCCACGCATTTCACGGCGCTGCAGTTCAGTAGCGACGCTCTGCCAGGAGAGCAGATCCTCGCGCTGGTGGAATTCGCGGGCGAGTATCCCATAGCGGCGCAGGAGCGCATCTGCCTGGAGTGCGGCGGCTTCCTCCGCCGTCAGGAGAGGCCCCATCGCGCCCGGATGATTGAGCAGAGACCACCTACCCCTCCAGCCGGGAATCTCCTTCATTGCCCTACGGGCATTCTGCACAAGCGGAGATTTCTGTGAAAACCGGCGTGGACCAAGCATCTGCACCGGTTCAAGAGGGGCATCCGCCTCCTCCGGTCGAAACCGTCTGAGCCTGAAGATCTCCGCCGGTGTGTCGTTCGTGATGACGCCGGTCCAAAACAGCTCTGCCAGGCCGTTGTTTACCGCCGCAAGCGACAGGTGCGTTCCCGATCGGATATCGGAAATGAATGAGGCCCCGTACTCGGACAGAAACGCGTGGACACGCCGTGCAGATTCGCCGGAGGTTTCGGACATCGGTACTCCGGGTGCAATGAATGCCGCACCATTCCCCCGACGGAAGACCCGCATTCTCCCCTGTCCCGCCCCCGCCCACACCCACTCTGATGAGCCCAATGCATGAAACAGCACGTCAGGTGTAAATCCTGACAGACGTCGAAACAGCATGTCCCGCTCCCATGAATCGGCTGGCAACACAAGCCCCTCGCACTGATCGAGCACGGCCTCGACCCCGTGATTCCCATGCAACCGGTCGTGTCCATCGAGATGTTGCCAGTGATGAAGGAATGGTGTGAATTCTTCGAGTGTGCAGGGTTGAATTTCCTTGCGGAGGAGAGAGAGCGTCTGCCTGTGTATACGTTCGATGTTCGGACGGTATACCCATTGGAGTTCATCGGCACCGGGCATTGACGGCGGACGGAACCTGCCCTGGACCATGTTGCGATCCGATCCCCAGCCGGCGGCCACTTTCTGTATCCTCTCCGCAGAGAGATGATATCGGCGGGCAAGCTCAGATAACGGGACAGGCCCGTGGTGTTCAATGTAACGACGCAGTATCCGTCCCGCACAAGCATCAGCCTCGAGATGCGTGTAGAGCTCCTGCTCTTCAAGGGCGACCCATCGTGGCTGACCGCCGATTGTGACTCTTGAGGCGCGGTGGGTATTCTCCAAAATCTCAAGCATTGCGGCAGCATCCCCCGCACATCGTGCGGCGATCTCGTCTTCGGACAGGTCGCCCAGACGAAGAAGCACCTCCATCAGTTCCTCCGGCGTCCGGGCTCTGGTCCCTTCCCCGGCGTGCTGGAGCTGACGCTCCACGCGCTCTACCGCCTCCGGGCGGATCAGTGAGGACAGCGTGTCGAGATCGACCACCTCCGCAAGCAACTCGCGATTGACCGCCACATACTGACTCAGGCGATCGGGTCGGGCCTGGTCGTACTCGTACATGTACACCGCCATGAAATCAAACAGTATGCTGCCGGCGAAGGGTGAGGGAACCTCATTCTCCACTGTATGCACTTGCACTTCGCCCGATGCAATGCGGCGCAGGATTTCCCGGAATCGAGGGAAATCCAGAACATCATTCAAGACTTCGCGGATCGTTTCGATGACCACCGGAAAATCATCGAACTGTCGCGCTACCTGGAGCAGATCCGCTGCTCGCAGGCGTTGAAGCCAGAGGGGCGTGCGCTTTCCTGGAGCCATTCTCGGCATGAGCAACGACCGCCCGGCATTCTGACGGAATTGTCCGGCAAATACCGGCGAGTCCATAACATCCTGCAGTACGAAGTTCTCGGCCTCTTCAGGCGAGATGCCGTCAAACAGATCAAGCGGTATCTGCTGCGTGTCTGGACAGCGGAGGAGGATACCATTGTCGTTGTACAGCATCTGCGGGGCGGCACGAAGTTTCTGTTCCGCCTGTCGTGCAAGCAGCAGCCCGAGCAATCCGTTAATGCGGCGGCCGAAGCAGGAATGGATTACGATCCGCGGGTCGCCGATTTCATCACGGAAGCCTTCCACGACAATGGAACGGTCTCCCGGAATCACTCCCGTGGCGTCCCGTTGGCGTTTGAGGTATTCCACCAGGTTCCAGGCTGATCTGCTGTCGATCGGGTAGGTCGCATTGAGCCAGGGGAGGAGGTCGGGATCGTCCAGACGCTCGCCGATGGTCCGCCGGAAGTCTCCCACGATCACACCGAGTTCGAAGCTCCTGCCAATTCCTTCGCCGCGCCAGAAGGGCATGCGTGCCGGTGCCCCGGGTGCAGCGGCCACCGTAATGCGGTCCGGAGCAATATTGATCATCCGCCAGACACTGGTGCCGAGAATGAATGTGTCCCCGGGACGGCTCTCGAAGACAAATTCTTCGTCGACCTCTCCGACTTTGGTCTTTCCATCTTCAAGGTATACCGCGTAGAGCCCGCGATCGGCAATAGTGCCTCCGCCAGTGATGGCGATGTGAGAAGTCCCCGGGAGGGCGCGCACAATGCCATTCACCTTGTCCCATGAAATGCGCGGCCGCATTTCACGCAGAGCTTCATGGGCATAGCGCCCCGCAAGCATGGCGAGGACTCNNGACTCCGGCAAAAAGGTCACGGCTTAGTGATCGGTAGCAGTATGATCGCCGGATAACCTCCAGGAGGTGATCCACGTCCCAATCCTCAACACTCACCATTGCGGCAATCTGCTGTGCCAGCACATCGAGGCAGTTCTCGGGAATGCGGGTTTCCTCGACTTCATGGTGATGCATGGCCCGCGCTACAACCACGGATTCAACCAGATCCTCGCGGTGTGTTGGGTAGATTCTGCCTCTGCTTGTGCCGCTGATCAAGTGGCCAGACCTGCCCACACGCTGGAGACCACGGGCGATGCCTTTGGGTGATTGNNAGCTGGATGACGAGGTCGATACTGCCGATGTCGATGCCGAGTTCGAGCGATGATGTTGCGACAAGTGCCCGGATGCGTCCGGCTTTCAGGTCAGTTTCCATTGCCTCGCGCGCTTCCCGGGACATGCTGCCATGGTACGCAAGAACAAGAGGTTCATCAGGTGAAGTCTGTTCGGGAGGCCCGTCCATATCGAGGGCCCAATCCGTGCGAATCGGGACGGCAGAGAGATTGAATGTAGGGACAGACGCGTTGACGATGCGCTCGTTGAGTTTTGCCGCCACGCGTTCGGCAAGACGGCGGTTGTTGACGAATACAAGTGTTGAACGATGTGCGCGTATCAATGCGAGAACTTCATCCAGAATCAGCGGCCAGATGCCGTCGGATGGAAGCAGTGAGAAATCCTCTGCAGCGCACACCACACGCAAATCCATCTCCTTTTTGTGGCCGGCATTGATGATGTTCACCGGACGGGGGAGGGGATCAGTTGTTGAGCCGGGAGAACAGCCCCCGAGATATGCGGCGATTCTGTCGAGTGGGCGCTGCGTCGCAGAGAGACCGATCCGCACGAATTCCTGTGTCGCCTCTTCCTGAAGGCGCTCAAGGCTCAAGGAGAGATGTACGCCCCGTTTGTTGCTGCACAGCGCATGAATCTCGTCCACGATGACATATTGGACCGGCGCAAAGAGCTTGCGCGCCTGCGGTGAGGTGAGCATCAAGTAGAGAGATTCGGGAGTCGTAATCAGGATATCCGGTGGATGCCGGAGCATGGCCGCGCGGGCCGAAGGAGGAGTGTCGCCCGTGCGGACTGCAGTGCGAATAGGATTCAGATGAAGTCCGGCCTTCTGTGCCTCAGCCTGTATCCCTTCCAGCGGCGCTTCCAGGTTTCGATGTATGTCGTTATTGAGGGCTTTGAGCGGAGAGATGTACAGGATGCGGATGCCCGGATCAAGCGTTTCGCGGAGGTGTTGCTCAACAAGATGATTGATCGCCCAGAGGAACGCCGTGAGAGTTTTGCCGGAACCCGTCGGAGCAAGTATGAGGGTATGCTTGCCGGAAGCGATACTGGGCCAGCCGAGTTCCTGTGGTGGACTCGGCTGGCCGTAGGTATGAGCGAACCAGTCACGAACTATCGGGTGGAAGTCGTCGAGGACTGCTGTAGCCGGCATGGTTTTTCTCTGCTGGAACTCGCCTCCGTGAGCGACTGACCAGTCACCACGTCATTGAGACTTGAATACGAATCCTCAGGTAACGGGCCAGAAGAAGACCACGAGCCATTTTCCTCCCTTGCGGAGTTCGGTTGAGGAGACCATCTGGAATTCCTTCCCCTTCTCGCGCGAAACGCATGCTTCCAGCTCAAAATCGGGGAATTTCTGTCCAATCGATATCATTGCATAACTCTGTGGATTGTAGGTTATTGGAATTGTCGTGGAAATACATCATCCATTTGATAACACCGATTTGTTCGATTTGGTTCACCAGGCGTGCAACATGAACGGTCCCGGCTCCGTAACAATTATAGTCCATGGAGGGTCCCCCGAAGGGGATCCCTTTGCCGGATGTGACCCCTGTAACCGTTATGCCCACCGGAGAGCAGCATGAAGACCCGAATCATCCTCATTACCGTCGGCGCTGTTGCTGTCGTGGCAACCGCTTTCATCCTCCTGGGCGGTTCCGGGAAAGACGACAAGAACGCACTTCCCAAAGTCAAGGCCACGAAAGACAACATTGTCGAGAAAGCCCTCGCGGTCGGGACCATTGAACCGGAGAACGAGATCTCCATTAAATCAAAGGTGTCAGGTGTCGTGCGCCGGATTTTTGCCGATGCCGGCACGCACGTCAAAGCGGGTGATCCGCTGCTTGAAGTAAGGCCCGATCCAACCCCGCTTGAACTGGCCGAGGCAAAACGCCAGGTGCAACTGCGCCAAGTCGATATGACCAATCTTGACAAGCAACGCGTTCGGCAGGTGTCAATGGTCGACAAGGAGCTGATCTCCCGGAAAGAATTCGAGGATTTTGAACGCCAGTACGACGAAGCACAGCTGCAATTCAGACTCTCAAAGGAACGCCTCGCCCTGCTCGAAAGTGGCAAGATCAAGATCGGGAATACCGAGATCGAATCCATCGTAAAGGCCCCCATCGACGGCTTCGTGCTCAGCAAGACGATCGAGGTAGGAGACCCGGTAACGCCTCTGACGTCGTATCAGGAAGGGACTGTGTTGATGAAAATGGCCAACATGGAACGGCTCATTTTCAAAGGGACGGTGGACGAAATCGATGTCGGCAAATTGCATGAGGGGATGGAAGCGGAGCTGAAAGTCGGCGCACTACCGGCGGACAAGATTACCGGTACGCTTTTCAAGATCTCGCTTAAGGCTGAAAAGAAGGAAAACGCGACGGTATTTCCGATTGAAATATCCGTTCCCAAGGCGAAGAACACGACTCTTCGCGCCGGGTATTCCGCGAATGCCAGCATCATCATTCAGAAGAAAGACAGTGTTCTGACAATTCCCGAGCGTGTGGTCACGTTCCGTAATGACTCGGCGTTCGTCAAGCTCGCCCTCGCTGCCGGAAAGGAAGAAGAGCGGGTGATCAAGACAGGGTTGAGCGACGCCATCAAAGTCGAAGTGGTCAGCGGCTTGAAGGAGGGTGACGATGTGTTTGAAAAGCCGGTAAAGAAGATCGAATGAGCAGTCTGGCGACAACGCTCCGCGAATTCCTGCGCGATCTCAAGGCGCAGAAACTGCGCACCACGCTCACGATCTTCGGGATCGTCTGGGGAACGGTGGCGATCATCGTGCTTCTCGCCTTCGGCATGGGGTT
>PMMO01000142.1 GCA_003162215.1 Ignavibacteriota bacterium | reverse complement strand
TGCGAGCCTTCTTTTGGCGAAGCCCCGAAGGGGCGCAGCAATCTCTCTTTTCCAGCGTGAAATCGAGATTGCTTCGCACTGAGATGCGTGCTCGCAAAGACAGCATTGATCTTTTAGACAGCATTGACCTTTTAGACACCCACTGACTTCCTGCTCATCCCGGGGTACATTTGATGATCCCGAAGAAACGATCCTTTATGACGATCCTGCGAACGCTCTTTGTCAGTCTCCTGATTCCCTTCGCGTTGCATGCCCAACTTATCCAGCATCCTCTGTCTGCCCATCCAGGCGATGCGGCTACAACTCCTCGGGAACGGGTTCTGGGGACGATGAACATCAACGTCCTCGCCGTTATGGTACAATTCCAAATCGATACCGATCAACGGACCACCGGCAATGGGCAGTTCGACACGTCGCATGTGACTTCGGGTGACATCCCCATCGACGCGCCGCCAAGAAGTGCTTCCTACTTCGCAGACCATCTGACGTTCCTGGCGAACTACTTCACGAAAGCCTCGAAAGGGAAGGTGCTGATCAATTCAACGTTGATCCCTCAGGTGATCACGCTACCGAATGTGATGAGCACGTATAGTCCGCTGAAAAACGGACCGACGACGCCGGTGACGTTGCTTGCACGCGACACGTGGAGAATGGTGGATAGCCTCAACCTCGTGCCTTCATTCACTGCCTATCAGGCGTATGTCATTTTCCATGCCGGTGCGGGGCATGATATCGATCTTGTGTCTGTATTGGGATACGATCCGGCAGACAGAGACATCCCTTCGTTGTACCTGGGGGTGTCAGCATTCCAGGAGGCACTGGGCGCGCCCGGTGTTCCCGTCCACGGCGGCGGATACGTCGCCAATTCCCTGGTTCTCCCGGAGACGGAAAGTCGCAAGATTCCCGGCATCGGCGGTGATGTGTTCCTCGAGTACGGTATCAACGGAATGCTGTGCGCGTCGCTGGGCAGCTTCCTCGGTCTTCCGGATCTCTTCGACACCAAGAGCGGCGCCACCGCAATTGGCCGGTTCGGGCTCATGGACGGACAGGGGATCTTCAGCTTCAATGGAGTGTTCCCCCCGGAACCCTCCGCATGGGAGAAATACTGGCTTGGATGGATCGACCCGATCACGGTCGGGAACGGCAGCATCACGCTACAACTGCCCGCGGTCGAGCTCGCCGATACCGTCTATCGTGTGCCGATCGGTCCGAGCGAGTACTACCTCGTAGAGAACCGCAACCGGGATCCGCAGCGCAACGGCCAAACCATGACAATGCGGTATGACAATGCCACCACGACGCGAACGTTCAGGCGCGACACAACGGGATTCAATGCATTCGACGTTTCGCAACTGAGTGGCAATATTGTCGATGTCGAAGATATGGACTGGAGTCTCCCCGGAGGCGTGGACGACACCACGTTTTATGACGGCGGCGTGCTTATCTGGCACATCGATGAACGCGTTATCGCCGCAACTGTCAGCACAAACAGTGTGAACGCCGATCCGACGCACCGCGGCGTGGATCTGGAAGAAGCTGACGGCTCGCAGGACATCGGGCAAAGCTACGGGACCTTCGCGGCCGGGAGCGGCAGCGAAATCGGTACGGCACTTGATTTCTGGTACGCCGGAAGCAACTCGCCGGTAAACAAAAATGAATTCTCCGCAACTACATTCCCCTCAACGCAGAGTTACGATGGCGGTGACAGCCACGTCAGCATGAAGAATTTCAGTGCGAGGGGACCGCGCATGACCGTGCAGGTAACCGTGGGCGATAGCGCAATCGCCGTGCTGCCTGGATTTCCCAAACTGACCCGCCAGCTCCTGCCATTCCCGTCACTAGCAGTCGGACGACTTTCAACGAATGCACAACCGGCAATTGTTGTCTCGACACTCAGAGATACCGTGCCCGGACCCCGGTCGAATCAAGTCTATTCGGTATTGGGAGATGCGCGGATGTATTCCTGGCTGGTGAATGGCCAGAGGGCGATGCCGGGCGGTTTTCGTGACGGACGAATCGCTCAGGACAACACGCAAGGAGCGGGGTTTGTGCCCGGACCTCTGCTCACCGATCTGAACAGTGATGGAACTCTCGAAATTCTCGTGGGAGACAACACGGCAAACCTTCACGGCAGAGCCCTGGTGCCCCGCGATGCGAATGCGGATAGTCTTGCCGATGGTCTCTTTACGCTCGATGTGACCGGGACCGGAACGGTTGCACCTGCAGTCTCCGGAAACATGCTGTTGTATGGTGACAACCAGGGACGCATTCATCTTTTCGGATTCGATGGGGGAACGATCGGTGAGCTTAGGCCTTTCCGCGATAGCCCCGCAACCGTGGTTGGGGTCGGGAGCTACCCCGCACCATATGCGGGCATTGCGACTGGAAGCTTCGGCAACGTAGCACTCTTTGATGATCCGCGTATTGCAGGGCCGCTTCCTGCCGACCGGAGTGTCAACCTTGGCCATGCAATCGCCGGTCCCGCGGCTGTAGGTGACTTCGGTGGATCGGGTGTGCCAGTCCTGCGTGCCGCAGTGACTGCACGCGATGGATGGCTCTTTCTCCTCGATGGAACGCTCTCCCTGTGTCCCGGATATCCCGTAAAGACCGGACAGAGCATCAATGCCCCCCCGGCTCTCGGCGATCTCAATGGCGATGGCCTCCGGGACATCGTGGTCTTCAGCGACAACCGGATTTTCACCTATAACGCATCCGGCGTGTTGCTTGATGGCTTTCCTGTTACCCTCCCCACATCGGACAGTCTGGCATCAGCGCCGATCATCGGCGATATCGACGGGAATGGAAGCGTGGACGTCGTCGGCGTGACGAATGGTGGATTGGTTGTTGCGTACGACGGGCATGGAAAACCGGTACGCGGCTTCCCGCTCGTGGCAGGACAGGGAGCACAGACAGCAGCAATGTTCACCTCCGGCGATTCGGTCTTCCTCGTTGTCGCCTCCTCGGCCACCGGCTCGGTGTCAGGATGGTTGACAGGTCGTACATCGGGTACGGCACCGGCGAGCCGCTATCCCTGGCCGCAGTACCAGCACGATGCGCAACACTCGGGCGATGATCTGTCGGCCATCCCTGGCGGTGTCCCTCTCAGCAACGAGTCCTTTCCAAAGAGCCGAGCCTACAACTGGCCGAATCCGGTCTACGATCGTACAACACAAATCCGGTACTACCTCAAGGATGATGCGCGCGTGCATATCAAGATCTTTGATCTCGCAGGAGATCTTGTGACGGAATTCGACGGTCCCGGAGTTGGCGGAAGAGATAACGAGACCGCGTGGGATGTTAGCGGTGTGCAAACCGGTGTCTATTTTGCACACATCGATGCTGCAGGGCCGGCCACCAGCGGTTCTGTGGTGATCAAAATTGCGGTGGTGCATTGATGAAGAACCACACGGTAGCTCAGAAGGCCCGACGTGTCCCGCGTTGCGGGACTCGCAA
>PMMO01000088.1 GCA_003162215.1 Ignavibacteriota bacterium | reverse complement strand
CGCGCTGGGATTTTGAAAAATTCCGTGGTGTGGATGAGGTGCTCGGCGTCCAGATGAAGTCGGTTGGCGAAGTGATGGCATTCGGACGAACATTCCCGGAAGCTCTGCAGAAAGCCCTGCGCTCGCTCGAGCAGGGGAGGTTTGGTCTTGGCGCAGATGGCAAGGATGTCATTGACGTGGCCTCATTAACCGACGTCGAGCGCGATCCCTGGTTGGCCCATGTGAAGGGATACCTCGCCAAGTCCCGGCCGGACAAACTGTTCTATCTGCGCTATGCGATGCAGCTGGGCATGACGGATGAGGAGATCTTCAACCTTACCGCCATCTNNTCATCGATCCGTGGTTCTTGTGGAATATCCGTACGATCCTGGGCGTTGAGAAAGAAATCGCCACCGCAACGACGCTGGATCGAGACCTTCTCTGGAAGTCGAAACGGTACGGCTTTTCCGACCGGCAGATCGCCTTCCTCCGCAAGAGCGACGAGAAGAAAGTTCGTGCGGACCGGATTGCCCAACACATTCTTCCCGTCTTCAAAACGGTCGACACCTGCGGTGCCGAATTCAAGGCCGAGACACCATACTACTACTCGACGTACGAAATCGAGAACGAGTCGGTGCGTACCGATCGCAAGAAAGTGATCATCCTTGGTGGGGGTCCGAACCGTATCGGACAGGGAATCGAATTCGATTATTGCTGCGTCCATGGCGTGATGGGCCTCGGCGAAGAGGGGTACGAGGCGATCATGATCAACTGCAACCCCGAGACTGTATCGACAGACTATGATACAACGGACAAGCTCTACTTCGAGCCGTTGACGCTTGAAGACGTGCTGAATATTTGCGATCTGGAAAAGCCCGTCGGGGTGATTGTGAGCTTTGGCGGTCAAACGCCGCTCAAGCTTGCCAAAGCGCTGGAGGCGAACGGGTACGGCATTATGGGCACGTCGACGGAAGGCATCGATCTGGCAGAAGACCGGAAGCGGTTCGGGGCGCTTCTGGACGAACTCAAGATTGCGTGTCCCGCATATGGGACTGCCTCCACTGTTGATGATGCCCTTGCTGCAGCACATCGGATCGGGTATCCCGTGCTCGTACGTCCTTCGTACGTTCTCGGCGGGAGAGCAATGGAGATTTGCTACAGTGACGAAGGTCTTCGTGAGTACATGGGCAGAGCGGTGAACGTATCGCCCAATCATCCGATTCTGATTGACAGTTTCCTGGAGGACGCATTCGAGTTTGATGTCGATGCGCTGTGCGATGGAAAAGACGTGTTCATCGGCGGGATTATGCAGCATATCGAGGAGGCGGGGATTCATTCGGGTGACAGCACCTGCGTACTGCCGCCGTACGCGGTGAACGCCGAACAGCTGCACACACTTGTCACCTACACGCGTCAACTTGCTCTGGGTTTGCACGCAGTCGGGATTGTGAATATTCAGTATGCGATGCAGAAGGGCGTCGTCTATGTGCTGGAAGTGAACCCCCGCGCATCGCGGACGACCCCGTTCGTGAGCAAAGCGACGGGTATTCCGCTTGCGAAAATCGCGGCAAAGCTCAAAGTGGGACGAACGCTTGCGGATCTTGGCGTTCACGGATATCCGTGGGCCAAGCAGGTATCGATCAAGGAGTCGGTCTTCCCGTTCCCGAAATTTCCGCAGGCGCGGCACTTCCTCGGTCCGGAAATGCGTTCGACCGGCGAAGTCATGGGGATCTCCGACAGCTTCGGCGTTTCGTTTGCCAAAGCCTCGACTGCGGCCGGGACAAATCTTCCGATTGCCGGAACGCTGTTTGTCAGTGTGAACGACAACGACAAGCAGATGCGAACGATTAACATCGTCCGTGCATTCCTGCGGCTCGGGTTCAATGTTATTGCGACAGAGGGCACCTCCGCATTTCTTACGAAGAATGGTATCCGCAACCGGCCTGTGTTGAAAGCGAGCGAAGGCACGCTCAATATCATTGATGTCATCAAGAACGGATGGGTGCAGCTGATCATCAACACCCCGCTCGGTCAGGTATCCCGTCAGGACGAACACGCAATCGGTCGCACAGCGTATGAGTACAAAGTGCCCTTCCTGACCACACTTTCCGCTGCTGCTTCTGCCGCAAAGAGCATCGAACAGTTGAAGACGCGGAAACTCGGGGTACTCAGCATTCAGGAGTACCATGAGCTCGCCAGGCAGGGAGGTGCAGCCGCCCGTCTGGAGACTCTCGAGGATTGCACGCGGCTGGTCGAATACATCAAGTCCTTCCAACTCTGATCCCCGCCGTGGCTTCCACGCCAGCCTATATCCTGGGTATTTCCTGTTTTTATCATGACTCTGCCGCCGCCCTGGTGTCCGATGGCAGGATCGTTGCCGCGGCACAGGAAGAGCGCTTTTCCCGCAAGAAGCACGATTTCGATTTCCCCGCACAGGCCATCGCCTACTGCTTCAAGGAGGGTGGCATCACTGCAGCGGATCTTGCTGCTGTGGTCTTCTATGACAAACCGCTGCTGAAATTCGAACGCATCCTCGAAACGTACCTTGCCTCCGCTCCCCGCGGGCTCCGTTCGTTCCTCATGGCAATGCCATTGTGGCTCAAAGAGAAGCTCTGGATGCCCTCGTTGATCAGGGAAGCTCTGGAGTACGACGGCTTGCTTCTTTTCACCGAGCATCATGAAGCGCACGCCGCGTCGGCGTTCTTTCCGTCCCCTTTCAAACGTGCTGCGATTCTCACGATGGATGGCGTGGGCGAGTGGGCGACAACGAGCTATGGCAGCGGTGAAGGCAACCGGATCACGCTTTTCGGCGAACTCCGCTTCCCTCATTCACCCGGTCTGCTGTATTCCGCGTTCACCTACTTTGCCGGCTTCAAGGTCAACTCGGCGGAATACAAAGTGATGGGTCTTGCGCCGTACGGTGAGCCGAAGTACGTCAAAGCGATCTATGAGCACCTCATCGACCTGAAGGAAGACGGGTCGTTCAAGATGAACATGGAGTATTTTGACTACTGCGCAGGGCTGACGATGACCGGTCCGAAATTCGCCCAGCTGTTTGGCGGCCCTCCGCGCAAGCCGGAATCGCCTCTTACACAGCGTGAAATGGACCTTGCCCGCTCGCTGCAGGAAGTCACGGAAGAAATCATGATGCGCATGGCACGTCACGTGCACCGAGAAACCGGCGAAGAGAACCTGGTCCTGGCAGGGGGTGTTGCGTTGAACTGCGTCGGCAATGGCAGGATACTCCGCGAGGGTCCCTTTGCCGATGTGTGGATACAACCCGCGTCGGGTGATGCCGGTGGGGCATTGGGGGCGGCGCTCTTCGCCTGGTACTCCTATTTCGATAACCCCCGGACGGCGGGAGGGAAAAAGGATGCACAGCTGGGGTCCTATCTCGGACCTTCATTCAACGATGAGGAGATCGAGAAAGTTCTCCAGAACTGCGGTGCAGTATATCACCGGATTGAACGGCAGGTGTTGCCGGCACACGTCGCGTCGTTGATTGCATCTGAGAAAGTGATCGGTTGGTTTCAAGGGCGAATGGAATTCGGCCCCCGGGCGTTGGGCGCGCGCAGCATTATCGGCGATGCCCGGTCGGCGAAGATGCAGTCGGTGATGAACCTGAAGATCAA
>PMMO01000011.1 GCA_003162215.1 Ignavibacteriota bacterium | reverse complement strand
ATGACGTTTCCATCAAGGTCTGTTACGAGAATGTTCTGACTGTCGACAGGCGCTCCGCTGCTTCCCTCGTGGAGGTCGCTGAGCCATGCGAACCGGAGTGGAAGAATCCGGAGGAAAAGCGCAAGGATGCACGCCGTCATGGCTTCAGCCTGCCGTCAGTAAAGCCGCTTCACGTCGGCACCGCGGAAGTAATGGCGGACGATCTCTTCAGCGTAATATCCCTCCACCGCCATGACCGCGGCACCGATCTGGCACAACCCGACGCCATGTCCCCAACCGGCTCCGAGAAGAGTAAAACGCTGGGGGATGCCGGCCGCGTCACGTTCCGTATCGACCACGAACGCCGAGCTGTAGAGATGGGTCGGCGAGAGCCAACGGCGGACTTCGAGTTCCTTGCCCACGGTGATCGTACGCTCGGAGCCCTCTATACGCAACCGGACGATTCTTCCGGAGGGACCGCGATCGACCGGGACCAGGGCACGGAGCGTTCCAAACTTTATTCCGGACTTGCGGAGGAGGAGATCTTCAAGCTCAGTGCGGCTATAGACAACCTTCCAGCGGAAGAAGTCCGTTGTTTCCTGATCGAAGGATGGGAGGACATGGAGGAGAATGGAGGCGTCCCGGGTATTGCAGAACGCGTCCGGCGACGAAGTCACCCAGGCGCGCATCTGTTCTTCAGACGTGATGGGTAGCAGCGCTGTACGGGCGTCGGCGATTGAGTGGAGGTATGGGACCTGACGGTCCTCTTCCCAGCAGTTGGAGAATTCCTCGGTGAGGCCGCCGCAGGCTTTGTAGAAGCGCGCGTCGCAGATACGGCCCTGGTGCACGAGGAAGACGCCGCGCGTCTCCTCTATTGCAGAGGTGACAGCCGGCGAGGTAATCTTCGTCACACCTTGATAGCGCTGGCAATGATCGTCAGCGCACACGTCGAAGAGATCATGGTCCTCGCGTGAGTACCACCTGATGAGTTCGGATGTTGTTGAGTCAAAAGGAGTCGCTGCCCGGGGAGTATGTCCCTCTTCAGCCGCGCGTTCAAGCATTGCGACAAGCCAGCTTCGTGACGTGATGGCTTGCGCTTGCAGCAATGCAGCCGGCGCTGANNCCGGCGCTGTTGCACTCATCTCCGATGAAATGACGCTCTTGAGGTACTCTTCAAGAGGCACAACATTGATTGCCGTGATTCCTTTCCCGGGGCGGGCCAGCAATTGGAGGGCTCCACGAAACGTCTGCGACTCTTTCCGTTCCCAGTGAAACTTCAGCCCGATGGCGACGTCGTGCAGGACAAATGAGGCGTCAGGAGTCGCTGGCGTCAGAGTAGTCGTGGCAGTGCGCAGTTCGCTCCCATCCTTCGGGAACACGACATGAATCCCATCCCCTGCAGGGCGGCATGTAAAATCCCCTTCTCTGCGTGTGCCATCCGGATCCACAAAGACACCGTTGAAGCTTCCCTTGACTTCGCCATATTCCTCAAGAACGCCAACCCGCAGTTGCGGTTCTTTGTTTATCACTGCAATTCTCCCCTCTTGGATCGGGACAACCCCGGATCACGCTCGATTCACCGATGGCCCTGCGTCATGGTATTGCCACAAGTGGTTCGTACCGTTCTTCGGATCTTTGATCGGGGCGTAGCTCAGCAGAATTTGTCTTCCATCGTTTGTGAGGACGACTTCATCCGTGACGGCTGCTCCAGCCTGAATAATNNAATTGAATAATTTCTTCCTTGCGGCGCAGGAAGGCTACATAGTCTTTGATCAGCTTCTGATGGTGTAGAAGTCCTGTGCGTGTATCTTCACCTGCCAGCGAGACCGAAGCGGGTATGTTGAAAATCCGGAAGAAGGAAGCATTCGCAAGCTTCACCAGCCGTGCGGCGTCTTCAAGCAGCACACCGTCGGGCAACGCATCGAACAGACTGCGGAACATGCTTTCGTTGTTGCGCAGGACCCTGTCGGCGGCATGCTTGTAGAGTGCCATCTCGATGCTCAGACGGAGTTCCCGTTCTTCAAAAGGTTTGAAGACGAACCCTTGAGGTGCTGCCGTTCGTGCGCGCTGTAGAGTGGTATCGTCGCTATAGGCACTTGCGAAGATCATCGGTATGTCGACCTTTTCGCGGATCTGACGGACGGTCTCGATGCCATCCATTCCTCCCCGCAAGCCGATATCCATGAGAATCAGATGGGGCTGAAGACTCACCGCCATTGCGATTGCCTCTTTGCCTCGCGTGGCTATCCCGACAACAGTGTATCCGAGATTCTCCAGTCGTCTCCGCACGTCTTCAGCGACGATCACTTCATCTTCGACGAGCAATAGCGTGACTTCAGGGGGAACAGGCGTCGGGTTCAGGTCATCGAGGTCAACGATGCTGGCTGGCATGCGGTTCGAGCTACTTTAGTGAGACAAGTCTTGTAATATAACGACGCTCCCTTCCGTATGCAAACGCAACAAACAGCGCTGCGAGAGCCACCACGTAAACAATGAGTGTGGCTGAATGTGTGCACCTGCACATCCATGAACTTCCCCTGTCAGGGGAGTGTCCGTTAATTGAGCATGAAGCGGTTTTTCGATTTGGTATCGATTTTGCATATGATTCTACGGACATCGGAGACAGCATGGCACAGTGGCATGGCATAGCAGATTGCCCGAAGTGTGGAAACAAGGGAACATTGATAGTGTATGGTGAAGCCAGCACGCTGGAGATTGACGGATGCTGGGTGTGTGGATACGGACGTGAACGTAATGTTGTTGCGCCTCATTTTGTGCCGATAAAGGATTTGCGAATAGAAAAACGACCCCCTTCGCCCGCTGGGCCGGGGGCGTGACATCAAGGACCCCGCCGGTGCCGATTCTCCTGAGACCTATCTCCTAACCTCTCCTGAGAACGACAAAAGAGTCGGCACCGGCTAACCTTTCTTCAAAGAATATCCCGATTCTTCATATCTCGATTCCTCACTTCCCGATTCTTCATATCCCGATTCTTCATATCCCGATTCCTCATATCCCGATTCCTCACATCCCGATTCTTCACATCCCGATTCTTCACATCCGGATTCCTCATATCCCAATTCTTCACATCCCGATTCTTCACATCCCGATTCCTCACATCCGGATTCTTCACATCCGATTCTTCACATCCCGATTCTTCATATCCCGATTCCTCACATCCGGAT
>PMMO01000147.1 GCA_003162215.1 Ignavibacteriota bacterium | reverse complement strand
AGCGCAGTCCACTGATACCGGAGATAAGACCCACGGTGGTATCAATGGATGACCAAGGAAGGTCTCCGACGTCCTTATCGGTTTGAAGTTGTGTTTTCCATTGACCCCACTCCCCAAGTTCCGGCAGAGGTCGGCGGTTCAACCCACAGGGAATTACATTTATCGCATGGGCGTGCATCTTCATCGCCGTTTGTCGTGGCGTAGTAAGGGGTGGAATAAAAACGTTGGGGTTGAACGATTCCTGCCGAGGTGGGTTGTAGACTTCTTGGTCTACATACGGTGGTGGATAATCTTGGATCGGAATCGGAATGGAACTACTGTTGGCGGGTGAAGCAATAGCGCAATCTTTAGACATATAACCTCCCGAATATATTGGTTCTCGATTCCCTCCGGGGGCTGCACTATTCGGGTAATGCAACAGCCCGGAGGTGCACGAGAAATTACGTGACAAAACTGTGATGGTAGTTTACTTCAGGTGGACTTTGCCGGTCGTGCGGCTAAGGGGCGATACCCAATCCAGTTGGACGCGAGATGATTCGCGCTACGAGATGCGATCCTGCCGACCGGTCTCATACAATACTTAGGAAAAGACCGAGGTTTTTTATATAGGTCTAAGGTGGATTTCTTTTCCCTGCGTGATGTGTCCCTACGAGATGGACGAACATTCCAGCGATCCAGATACTGAGAATCGCCTTGATATGCCTTCCATTGAGGGGCCATGCTTTCTCAGATATCCACCTTGAACAGAAAGTCGCCCAGAACCCAGTCTTGGCTCGATGGCGGGCATCTTGGCCGTGAATTTGTGCCCTACCGCCATGTCGTTGTTTTGGTTTAGTAATCTCGGATGAACAATTCATTGCCCTCTTTCGAACTCATCCTGCCGGTTGTGCTATTCTTTATGCTCGGTCGCATCGTGTAGCGCAGAGGAACGACATCCACGGAGAACCCCGAGTACATTTGCCTTAGCGCCTCGTTATAGTTGTAGGTTACGAACCATTTGTGGTTGCAGGTGGATACGTTCTCGAAGAATTGCCGGTGGTCGAACAATCTGTGGTTGGCGCCGCCATTGCCATACAGGAAGATTTTCCCCAGCTTATAGGGGGGGTCGAAGTAGGTAAAGACATCTTCAACAGAATCCTGAAGCAGATCGCGGTAGTCAAAATTAGTTATCAGCACGCCATCGAGAATTTCCTCCAATTCGGTCAGAGACCATATGCAACTCTCCGAGAAGTTGTGCTCCCAAGCATTTGCCGAAAATGACCCCTGCCATGTTAGACCAGAAAATGAAGTTTTGTTCCGATAGTAGAGCGCGATGGCGGTCTTAAGTTCGTCGCCCCCCATCATCAAAGATGGTATCTGAGTGAAGAATCGTTTTCCCACATCGCCACCGCTCCACTTCTTGATCCGGAGAAGTTCATCGACCAATTCGGCGTTGCGCTCTTTTGCCATCTTGTAGAAACAGTAGACAGTGTAGTCGATGTCATTTATCCAGCAACTCACATGCGGGAATTGCCTTCTGATGTGAATGAAGGCACTACCGCCGCCGACGAACGGTTCGCGGTATTCACTGAAGGTCGCTGGGAAGTACGGACGCATCTTCTTGATCGCCTTTGATTTCCCGCCGGGGTACCGCAGATATGTGGCCTTTTTGTGCCTCCTCTTTCCCGTTACCGGTTTTGCGGGTAGACAGTACCGCATGTCGCTGTTCCGTGCAGGCACGATCAGGTTCCCGGTGCCCTCCACGGGTGAGCTGGATGGAGAACTTCCAATTGAGCATGGAAGATCGACGTATCCACTTCGCGCTCCATATGTGGACGCGTAGTCCAGACTGAGATCATGCGGGTCAAACGTAGGTGCAGGTACAAAACTGCCGGTTGCCGTTACGATGCTTCCGCTTTTCTCTTGTGCTATCGGTCTGACTATCGATGCCGTCGCAAATGACTCCGTTCTTGATTTGCGTCCCTTTCGCGCGGATTTCGTCAGCAGTTCGTTGCGCAGATAGTTGAGTACCGGTCTGTCATCACGACCCCACCCGTCAGGGAACAAGGGTCCTTCGTGGCGGTGCGTCACCAACGCGTATCGTCCCTCCGCATTACCGTAAAACATCGATGCGCAACCAATGCATGATGTATCCGCCGCGGGATACATCGCATGTAGCTTTGCATGAAGCGTCTCATACGTCGTTCCGTTGTAGACAAAGTTGGCGAGGTGGAATCCCACCACAAAGCGATCATCCGATGGGAATTCACCTTCTGCAATTCCGTGGTTCGGCGCATGATACACGATGAATGCATTGCGTCGTATGAACTCGTCCTGCTCGGCGTCCGCGAGTCGGAAGTACGGAGCACCGTGGTTGTTGAACTTTAAGCATAGGGTGTCGCTGGAACGGAATTCATGCGCTACATGTTGATCATGTTTATACGTCGCTGGCGAGAAAGCGCGACCCTCGACCAAAACACGTCGAACCAAATCGGCAAGTGTGAACGTGTGGTAGGTAGTGTTTGACAAACCCCCATCTGTGATCCAACCGTCCTCACAGTCCTTCGCTGATTGCGGCGCCTCATCCTTGACACTATTGTTCACCGAACACATGAATTTAACGTGCTCGTACGCCGCACGTTGATCGGGGCGCAATTCGCCTGACTGCCATTCGAACGCCAATGGCAGTGGCAGCTGTGTGCGCTCCTCCAGGATGGTAGTGCAGATCCCGTTGATGAGGTCCCCACCCCCCAGTAATGTCTTGGGATCAACAAGTTCGACCGGAGCGGGATAGTCATAGAGCTGGTTGTACAAAGTTTGTGATCTCGACAGGGCGGGAATAGAAGAAGACACAAAAACGAGTTCCCCAGACTCGGCGGGGACGGTCGTATCCATCATCTGATCCAGCCCTGCAATTGACCCGGAAGCAATAGCATTTCTCATCTTGATTACTCTCCTGCATTTAGCGGAACAAGTCCGCTACCGTTATAGTGATGCGTCTGCACCGGAGACCTGCCAGCGACTGACACAGCACGGTCAGGGTCACAGCGTCTCACACAGCCAGACGTGGTTAGGTGTTTCTGCGAACGAATTAAACGATTGGTATTGCAGGAGGTCTGCGGATGTGGTTACGCCGGTCACTACGCGGGTGACGACCTTGTCGGTATATCTACTGCTGTCTAATGCATCGCGAGATGTTTTTCACTCGACGTCACGCGGGGGCGACGTCGGCGCCGTGCAAACGAGTTGTGACAATCATTCCTTGATGAACCAAAAACAATGAGCATACATACTACCACCATCACATCTGTAACTGACATTGGGAATGGACTTGAGACAATGATAACTTTGTCTCAGAGTTAAAGTGCGCATCCCATGAAAACGGTTTGTGCCCTGTAAGTCTTGGAGTCGTATACCACGCGGATTAGACTTCAAGATGTGAATGAGTTCCGCGATTGCGGTTTGTCTCATTTGACCCTGCAATCTCAAATGTGCCATTGCGAAGCAGCAGCTTTCTGTTTACTCGCGGAATCTGCCGCGCCAGTTGTGCCGAAATCGGTCGGCGCCGTTTGCCTCACGGCGGCGGACTGCATTTCGCGACTTACGATTCGCGAGACCGGCATACTGCCGTACGCAGTCCAGTTCCTGACTTCATGCCGCGCTGCCTGCGTCTGTGACTCGGCGTGCCGCTACCGCCACTACACTTCGTGCCATCAAGATCTGTGCCGTTTCTGCCTCTTCTTCTTCCGCGTCCTTCGTCCTGCGAATTGCTCGCCGATCGAGCGCAGTCCAATCCTCAAAGTCGTCGTTGAAATTCAAATAGCGTTCGCCGTGTGTGTTGTCGACGAAGGCACCAAGTTCGATCATTGAGCAGTTGATCAACCGTCCGATAGCGTCAGTGGATTGATCATCCGTGATACCGAGTTCGTCTTGCAGTTTGCATTCACGGATTAGATCCGGTTCTCTGTGCTCGGCGGCACGAATAAGATAAAACATGATACTCAGTTCCTCGCCGTTTAGATCACGTGTGATCAACTCGGTGAAGATGTCGTTATCGACGACAAAGTGCGGTGTCGGTCGCATGATCATTTGCCTTCGGCAAAGATTCCGTTGGTTGTGCATGGGCTACTCTCCTGTTTGTTTGTTGTGCTGCTACTATACTACTGTGCGCTCATTACACGTGAGAGCGCTTCACCTTTGCTACTCAGTTAACACTGTCGGCATAATTAACGCGGATCACCTGATCGCGCACGAGATCAGCAAATCCTTCCGGTTCGTTCGCATTTATTTCGTCAACCAGTTCGGTCACGAAGTTTACCATACTATTGAAGCAGTCATCACAAACCTTAGTGGAATTCGGATACGGCGAATACTTTGACTTCAACCAACCCTCGACGACGATCTGAGCGCACGGCAGTATCTTGCCTTTGAAAGTATCTTCAATGTATCGGAACAACAGTCGGCGCAGAGCAAACTGGACGTCCAAATGAGGTGACTCCTCAAAGGTTCCGATCTCCTTGGATTCCGGTTTGGGTTGCGGTTCCGAGTCACGCTCAATCGCAGTGGAGTATGTCTTCGTTTCGACAATGCGCACTTTCGGAAACACTTTCCCGATCTCGACGCGATCCGCGTCAGTCAGTTCCGGCACGCAGTGAGCGCAGAGCGTTTCCGATCCGTTGTCCCTCGTAAACCGGAACGGACGTTTTCGGCGCGAAGAGGATGACCGCAGTGGAACCGTTACCGTTGACCACGCGTATGAAAGTGTGTTTGCAGACTTTGCCATGGTGAATCTACCGCCTTTCTGGTTGTCTCGCGAGAACTGTCGCGCCAGTTTTGCCGAGATCGGTCGGCGCCGTTTAGATTGTTTGACTGGCCAGGACGTATCCTGCGCCGCTTGTCAAATCTTTGCTGTGACATAACTGCCGCCCTTCGCCTCCGCTGAGTATCGGACAATCATCGTCGTATCGAATTTCCACAGAATAGATGCCGGATGAACCGGGGACTCCTTTCGCGAGGCGTTGATCCAAATGCTTGGGTCTCTTGGACGGTTTTGACGACGCATTGACATATTGTGTTTCCTATGTATTTCGCAATGGTCGCCGCCCTGACCGGCGAACCGCCGAAACACACTGTCGAGGTAAGGGCAGTGTTCTAGCGGCGGAGAGTCTACGCGTGAACAGCGCGAAGCGTCAAATGACTTCACTTTGGCAACACGTTACACTCTCGTGTGCACGGACCGCTGGTATCCAATACTGCATACTCTGCGGTTGTAAGACCTTGAGTTCGACCGAGGTCCGTCTGCCGGTCTCCGACGGTTTGACAACGAGTATCTCAACTTCATCAAGTGGAATGAACCGGAATAGAGGTTCCTTCGCCTGCCGCTTCTGTGCTTCCTCTTCCGTCTCGTTCTTGCGTTTGCGAGGTTTTATCTCCAGACCGGCGAGCAGAGCAAGAATGTCTTCCTGCGTTTTGAACTCTTTCGTGGTTGAAAAACTAACCTTTAGCATTGTTCCTCCATCTTGTGTTGCCTATTGCACGCGTCGAAGGCGACGCTCCGGTAAAAACAAAAAAAAATGGTCAACGACATGGTTTTGTTGAACCATATCGTTGACCAATACGCTGAACCTGAAAATTCGGGTCAACCCTTGCGGAGACCCGTAGTCATCCGCAGAACGTTAGAATGTCTACTACTTGATAAAGATAATGATACGTATTCGTAACATCAAATGCAAGATCGTTTGCGATTGTCCCACAAATATATTATCTTCCTCCCTGTTTCATTACCGGCATACGCTCGGGCCTTACAGGTAGGCCGACGGTGTCTCCCCGGCCACCTCGGTCAAGTGATTAAGCAGGAGGAACATCCTGCCGCGGAGCCTGCGTATTACTTTTTCACCCTATTCGGCTGTGTCTGCATCTGCGGATTCCGTTTGATATACTCCTCAGCGAAGATCGATACGTTTTGCGGGATATTAACCTCTCGCCAACCACCGGACTCCATTGAATCTGCGGCTGTGAGTTTGTCAATCTGTCGCTGACCTTTCACCTCGGCGGCAGTTACCGTGCGGGCGGTGATCAACTTTTCATACAGGTGCTCTTCCGCGTATCGGACACGAAACACTTTGTCCTTTCCAGCAATCCCTCGATCGGGATGTTCGATATCCTAAATGTAGTGCTTGACCTCCGCCGTGCTCACGTTGGGGAACAGGCGACCTATCTCCGCACAATCCGCTTTCGTAAGGCGGATGATGTTCAGGGCATAGAGCGTTTCCTCACCCGCGACATTTGCCGTTCTGAATGGAATTTTAGTGTGCGAATACCTGTCACATAAGGGCACGGTCGTCCATGGATACGTCAGTTTGGTTTTTACAATTCGTGACATTTGAATCTCCTGATTATGTTCCGCTTCTCACGGAGTATGCCGTGTCAGTTGCCGAACTCGTGTCGGCGCTGTGTTACTTACACTCTTCCGACATTGCCTCCAGACACTCTGCCACCCACGTCTTGTAGTCGTCGTCCGAATACAGACCGTCGGGGTTCATGCTCTTGTCCGACCTCATCATGTAAATCTGAACAGCGTTGTGATAAGTCCTGAGACCTGTTGTGCTGACGAGGAACATGCCACTACATGCGTATACAGCGTGGTCACGTCCTTCTTTTATCGCCCATTCGTGCGCCAACCGCATCGCTTCGACGAGGCGCTCAATGTCTATCGGCCGTTTGGCATCCACAAGTTTCATAGCGAGATTCGGATACTCCTTAGCGTCAAGGTCATTGAGTGCATTGTTGAACCATGACAACTCCTTTTCGGTGAGATCGACACTTGCAGTTTTCATCCGGTGTTCCTTTCGTTGTTGCAATAGTGACATAGGCCGGTCCCTGAATAATGCCCTGAGACCTACGTCCTCGCAGGTCTCAGGCACCGGAGATTGTCATTTATCGTCCGTGTCAGCGTCCACAATCTTCCGCGCAAGAATCCTCGTCCTCGCCTGTTCATCCTGAGCAAGTTGTGTCCGCCATTTGCCGTCAACGTTTATCACATACGGCGTGCCGGTGACTTGTTGAACCTCGTGGTCTATCACGAGCAGGACGTCCGTGAAGGTCGAGAGCTTTGCGAGCACGGGCTCAACCTTCGGCACCGAGAGTCCTGTATCGCGGGCAATGCTCTCCGCTGACAGATATTGGAGGTCGTGCACAATGTGTCGCGCCAAAGCGATAAGCACAACGTGGTCAACCGCAGTGAACCGTCGGAACTGTTGGTCGTCCTGAGCGTAAGGCAACTTCTTTGGCAACGACCAGAGAAGCAAATCATTGAGAAGGTTGAGCGCGCATTCGACGTTCTCCATAGCAGTAAGAACGTCGTGCGCGTTGACCACGAAGTCCGTCAGGAACGTTGTGTTCTCGGTCAACTCCAACGCATCCGCAATGTCCTGCACGAGTTCGGCGTCGCCAGCGACAGCACCAGCGCCGTCCTTCACCTGCATACCGAACAGTGCCGCCACTTCCTCTTCTGTCTTATCCAACAGATCATCGAACTTCACGCCTGACGGAAGGTGCTCATCCGCTTCGCCGTCGTTCGCTGAGACCGAAGTTGTCCGACCGTCAGGGCCGGTGAGGCAGGTGACGGTGATACAGTCATCCGCCAGCGTGAATTGAAAACCTTTTGAAGCGTCCATTGTGAATCTCCTTTGATGTTGTACCGCTTTCGCGGAATCTGCCGCGCCAGTCTGCCGAACTCGTGTCGGCGCCGTTACGCGTGTTGATGATTTAACTTTTGTTGCTGTTAACATGATGCATACCTCCTTATTGCTTTGTGCAACCACTTGTCGGCAGGTTGCTTCTCCGTTTGCATCCGGTCTTCATTCGTTCAGCACAAAAACAAAAAACCGTTGGAGCACCCAGATCTGATGTCAACCTGAGTTGCCACAACGGATATGCTACCGTGTTGGACTCAAGCCACGGTAGTAACCTAAGGACCGTCCACGTGGAGCAATACTGTTGTCCACGTGGGAAAATGAATCTACATGACTATTCCCGTATCCGACTCATCGCAAACCAATTTTGCGGCGGCGGTACCTTCCTTCGATTTGTTTTGCACTGAGTTTGTACTTGAGGGACGATTTTGATCTCTTAGCAAGGTAGCCAAAGGCTTTCTCCTGGGTCTTTCCCTCTCTAATGAGTCCCTCTATTTCATCCCGAATTGTGGAATTTAGATCGTCACGCTCATTCTTCCCAAGCCTTAGCTGACCAGTCACCTCATGGGTCTGTTCGGGATCGCCTCTATCTTTAGCCGCAAAATCATGAGTTTTCATTCTATGTAGTTTCGAAGCCAAAAAAACGTTGACGTAGGCTCTTTGTTTGCTCGGTGGGTAGTTCAGGATACGTCGAAGAGCACGTTGGACGACAACCCTGACCTTCGTCCGAGATGCCTTCATTTTGGGCATCAGGTACAAGTAATCGCCGTGGGAGACATCGTCAAATACATCCGCCAAGTCACTGGGCAAGAGGTTTCGGAAGGCCTCCTGCAATCGTCTGTCAACGTCTTTCTCAAGTTCAGCTAAGGCCTGATCCACATACTTGGATTCAAAAGCCTTCCACTTTCCCGCCGCCTTCATTTCGCCTATCTTCTTCACCAAGGTCGAGGAGTCTGCATAATCATTGGTTAGATCGATACGGAAGTGGCGTTTGAAGGCCAATCGCAGAACGCTCCCCCGGACGCTCTCATCGGTCTCATCAATACATGAGAGTTCGTTCGCGAGCGCGCTGATCCTCTTCTCGTATTGCGGAGAAAATTCTGGCGGCGATGCTTTCATTTTTACTTTCATTTTCGCTTGCCTCAGTTTGTGCTACTGATTCCTGCCGATAACTGGTTTCCGTGGTACCTGCACAGAATCAACCACCCTTCGAGAAAGGACAGGATTTCCGACAAAAAGAGCAATGAACGAATGCATTTCAAGTTCGCCCGTCCTAACCAAAAGACGATGTCGAATCCGGAGGAAACGTGGAGGACTTAGTACGGCGGTTTCGGGGAGGGGGGGTCGCCCATCGCAAACACAGGCCTCCCCAATCGCTTCACGGGTCTCTACAACACACGACAGGCGGCACCCCGCCATGCGGAGTCCCTCCTGCACCGCGCGCGGGCGGATGATCTGAGACATACGGAGCGTACCTACTTGGAAGTAGACTGCCTGTAGCGGGCCGAAAATTCAGCGGGCGTGGGGAGTCAGGGCTGGGCCGGAAGATAAGCAGGCGGAAAAACGGAAATGGAGACGTTTCAAGCGGTCGAGGTGTCACATGTCGCGAAATCCGTCCATTTTGGGCACCTCCAAGGAACGGAACCGGTCTTTTGACCACTTTCGCGAGCGGTGTCGACAGCTATTGTCGACCGCTTTTTTCTCAGCAGAGAAAGCGGTCCAAAGCGGTCAGCTTGGGCAAGTTGAGGAACCAGGTGTGGGAAGGGCATCTTCAGGCTAACTCGACCATGTCATCTTAGCCTTCCGAGCTCCGGGTCTGTCCTCGGCTCCACATGACGGACACCATGAAAGGAAGTACCTCCGTAGAGGATCTCGGTTCACCGGGGAGTGTCGGCCGCCCCCTCACAGACCACGCGACAGTCCCCCGACCCCTTCTCCAACCCACTACAAGAACCTCACCCGTTGTGGTATGAATTGTACGACCGGGTTGAACCTCCGCCATCGTCTGACAGTAACAAGACCTTACCGCTCACGCCCACCCTCACGGCGGCGACGACGGTAACGGCTTTTTTCTTCCCCGAACTACTATAAAATCCTAACCCAATTTGCTACTTATAGGGTGAAGGTTCGAAGTCGATGCAGCCTTGTCCGACGGAATCACCGAATGCAAAGGACGACGTTGGACTTCTGCTCGCTTCACCCCCAGTATCAGAATAAGGCCTCCGTCTGAGAGGCAACAGGGATGCACGCATCTGAGTTCAACATATCTTTCGGTGCCCTTCTCTGTTTTGTGGTAGGACAAGATTGGTTAACGACCAGTCCATCGCCAGCCCCGTGTGCAAGGAATGGAACGCAGCAAGGTTCACGACCCAGCTTGCCGATGTCAGTCTCGCCCAAGTGTCCCATTGTTTATCTGTAATCGTGCGGCAGGCGGACGACAATCAATAAATACACACAAAACCCGTGTCCGTTGAGCGGTCAAATCAGCGGAATCATATCAGACGCTACGCGCTTGGGTCGGTGCCCGCTATATGGCACACGTGTGAAACGCAGTGAACATCGGAGTTCAGAATTGATGACCGTTTTGGAGTTCGCTCGCTCTGCTCGCATCCTCCCTCTGCCGAGCAAAAGACGCTCGGCAGAGTGAAGATATTCCGTCTGCTCCTACTGCTCATTCACGATGTAGTTTTACAAGAAACAAAAGCAACGAAGGATGACCAAGTGAGCAGTAGAAAGAAATTCAAACCCGGTGTCAGTAGCGCTTTTTGCTACTGACACCGGTTTGTCGAGCGAAGCGAGACGAAGGTCGGGTATGGGATGTGCCAAACGTAAACGGTTTGAATACAGCAGGACTTCGTTTCGATAAGTTCTCCTTCGTCATCATTCTCTCAGCCGGTGTCTGTGCAGTGTGCCAGTAGTGTGCCTTGATCTCCCGGTGAGGGTCGGGTTTCGCTCCCGCAAACGCAGTCGCTCAAGAACAACAGTTCGCGTCGCATGGTCTACGGCATGAGGGGTTCATCTTCGCCCGTTGCGCAAAGGATGAATGAACAAACCGCAAGAGAAGTCAATACCATCGGACAGCATGTGATTCTCCGTGTTGTGCATCAAGGGAACATCATTAGCGAGACAGATGTGACAGACGCAGAGAACGCTGTACAAACCGAAGTCGCTCAAAGATTCTTCGCCTACCCACAAAGTACATACGTGCCTCAAGTCCTTGAAAACGGCGTGTTGCCCGTTTGGTTCTCGCACGTGACCGCCGTCGATAATCCCGTGACACTGCTGAATACCAATCAGGTGTACAACGGTAGCAAAGACGTTTCGCTCTGGAAGGGTGAACGACTATGTTTGCTCAGCGAACAGGAATTGCGGCTCTGTCTCGGCAGGATGGTCAGGGTGGAGGTCGATCCGCGGAGAGTCCCGATCTCGGCGTGGGAAGAGTACATGGAAGGCGAAGGAGGAGCAGATGATGCATACAAGGAAGAACTTCGAGGGTCTTTTGAATCCGGCGGCGTACACGACACTGAACACTATTTCATCTCCCGTGAGCAGGTCGGCATTGAGAACTGGCGTGCGGTCGAGGTCTGGGACGCGGAGTCACGGGCGTGGTGCGCACTCGACGGCCTTCTGCTGTTCTACAAAGTTCGGCACTTGCTCCACCTTCAGGAGGAAGACCTTCAAATCTCAGTCGTGAAATTTCTGGATGACCTTCTGCGCATTCACGAATCGCGGACACCGAACGGACGGGGCGGACAGGCGCAGGAGTTGATTGCCGGCCTGAGGGCAGTCCAGCGATCGGCGGCAGAGAGGGGCGATGGAGCATTGCGATTACTGACCTTGCTGACAACGGGCGATCGCGTACGCACGTTTGATGAACTAGGCCTGGTCTTGAACGAGGGGATATGCGAACTTCCCTACTGCTGAGGGTTTAAGCCGACATCTGAATCTAACGCGTATCACGTATCACGTTTCGCCAATCCTATGTCGAAGATTCTGCTTGAGCGACTGGTCAGCCCACGCCATCATGAATCGTTTCTTGCGACTTTGATTTCAATAGCAATAGTGCATAAGTTCCTACAATACCATTGACAGCATCAATAGTAAAGTGCAATATCTGGCCAGCTATGAGATTCTCCGTAAACACAAAAACAATTCCAAACACTAACCCAATAATTCCGGTCTGAATCATTCCCATTGTCCCCTGGTACGCATGCCCAGACCCAAACACCACTGCTCCCAATACGAGGCCAATCCACACGGATCCTGTCCCATAGGCAAGTAGGTTCTGCAACCAACCTCTATAGAGTAACTCCTCACAAATACCAGCCGTCAGAGCAATGAGGGCAAAAGCAATAGACTCTGGTTTATTGTCTGGAAGGAACCTTTTCAAAGGACCAAGAGCCGCTCTAAGTTTCTCAAGCTTCATTTGACGGAGCTGCCGGACATTGAAGTACGCCATCACCATAAAAACCGTAAATAGCACGACAGTGGCGATAACTGTGAGATCAATATTGCTCACGTTCTCTCCGAGATCACCTATCGAGAGACCGTGTCGATGCGATAGCCAAAGGAGAGCGATAACAAATGCCCATTCCGATAGAATGATATATGCATAGATTCGGAGCTTTCTTGATGTGAGATTAATGCTGTCTGCCTTCTTGAGACTCCGAAAAAGCAAATATCCGGCAATCGGGAAAAAACTCACGAGAGCAATCGTGAACGCCCAAGTATCTGACGAATGCCAAATCTCTAACCAATGTTGAGCAGAATACGTCATGATTGTCCTCTTGTTGCGCAGTTCAAGCATCCACGCATGGCTGCACTCTATGCGGTGACATTAATGTGTGCGGCCATAAGCGAATACAATTCATTTTGCCAAATCCTGATCCAACTGAGCCTTTGCAAACGAATGAGCGCCGTGGTTGCGGTTGTTATGCGCAGCCCGCACGCAGTAGACCGACTGCTCTTTCTCTCGCCTTCTGATGTGTGTGCCACCTCATATCTGATGGGACTGAACGCCCCAAACTTGTTGAGTTACCAGGATGACGCAGAGGGACAAAGTCTGAAACGACAGAACACAATTCTATCTTGAAGGCTCCTTTCTCACTGAAGTGAAGTTCAGCGTCCATTTTAGACTTGTCCCTCGTGGCCGACAGTTTCTCAGGGGCTGGCTTAGGATCGACAACATAGTCTTTGAGAAGTTGGTACGACTCTTCGCCGAACGAGAAGATCAGTGTGGGTTGGAGCAGTTCCATCTCTCTGAAAAGCCATTTGTGAACACAAGCGGTTGCGATGTCTTCTGGCAGTAAGGTTGATCGCTTCTTCGTCCCTCTCCACGGTGTACCACGACTGGTACGCCAATGGCATTTGCACATATCGGTGATATAGATTGCATCCTCAGTTGCTGCCCTCCCCGATGCTTGTCACGCGAAACGCGCTGTTCCTGTAGCTCCAGAAGTCACGTCCGTCATACCGGCTTATACCTCCCCAGGTTCCGAACCACATATAGCCTCGAGAATCCTGAAAGAAGGCGGAAACGGCGGATTGTGCAAGTCCATCTGCCCTAGTATAGGTCTTGAACGGAAATGTCTGAGAGAACACCGCAGGGGGGGTCAGGAGTGCAGCGAGGAGAACAAGAATGAGAATCCGGCTGTACATGCCCTTCTCTGTATCCTGCCTATTTGGGCTTCGTTGTTACCAGACGATAACTTCGCCGAACGTCACGGGTTCATTGGGGCGTGAAGTCGTATGTTATCCAACACGAGGGCTTCGCCGAAGGTTCGGATCATGGAAAATCAAGAGCCCGGAGATGATCCGGGCTCTGCTGTGTTCACGGGATGCGGCGTCCTCGAATAGCCCGCGAAGACCACTGTGCCTTTCCTGTACCGTGCATAATGGCGCTCATTGGACAAGCAACAACTTCTTCGTCTCCGTAAACGGTCCTGCCTGCATGCGATAGAAATACACCCCGCTCGGGAGGTTAGCGCCGTCGAATCGAACCTCGTGGGATCCGGCATCCTGTTTCCCATCCTGCAGGATGGCGATTCGTTGACCAAGTGTGCTGTAGACGGTTAGCCGGACTTGCGACAGAAAGGGCAACTGATAACGGATCACTGTTGAAGGGTTGAACGGATTCGGATAGTTCTGTTCAAGCGTGAACGCCCCCGGCACCCCGTCCGTCGGTTGAGGAACGGCCGTGATCAGTTCGGACAACGGCCGTCGCCATACTCCCTGGTAGCTGGTCCCGGCGAATATGTCCGTCCCGCTAACAGCGAGGGCATCGACGAACTTTGAAACGAGACCCTCGTTCGATGGTGTCCACCTTGTCAATCCATTGTCGGTGTCGAGGGCGAAAAAGACCCCATCCCCCCAGCAGCCGGCGATCAGACGGTCCCCGGCAACTGCAAGCGCTTGCACACCCCCCCCCAATGGGAGATCTATCGTGAAGGAGGTCCAGTGTGTCCCGTCGTCGGTGGAGCGGAAGATCTCACCCCCCCCTCCCGCAAACAGGATGTTACCACGGAGTGCGAAAGCCTCGGTAATCCACGGCCCGCCGACGGGAGTCCAGCTCTTGCCATTATCGGCTGAACGGTAGACACCGGCTCCCCAAGTGCCTGCAAAGATATTCGTATCTCTGAAGGCGAAACGGGTGACGACTTTGGCCGTCCCCAACTCCACCCGGATCCAGGACCTCCCGCTGTCACTGCTACGAAAGAGGGCCCCATCCGATACTCCCCCCGTTCCCTGAGTGCTCGCCCACAGATGCGTCCCGCTGACCCCAAGTGCATAAACGGTCGAATCCCTAAGCCCGGAGCTCGCAGGGTTCCAACTCGCGCCGTTGTCGGTGGAACGAAAGACGCCAGAGTACGTACCCGCATAGAGAATCGACCCCTGGAAAGCGAATGCGTTGATCTCGAGAGTGGAAAGCCCCGCACTTGCCCATACCCAATCCATCCCGCTGTTGCTGGAACGATAGACGATACCGTCAGAACCAGCGATGAGATTTGTCCCGTCTGATATGAGGCACGTGACCGTGCAGTTTACCAGGCCTGAACTGGCAGGAGCCCAGGTGTTCCCTCCATCCTTGGAATGGAACACGCCGTCCCGTGATGTCCCTGCAAAGAGTCCCGCCCCATCGATGATGAGCGACGTTATCCATGTTGTGCTCAGCTCCGGCCCAAGCGGGCTCCAGGACGAACCGGCATTCGTGGAATGGAAGATGCCCCCGACTGTACACGCAAAGAGATGTGATTGATCCAGGACAAGCCGACGGATGGATCTCGAGGTCAGCCCCGAGTCAACAGCGCTCCAACTCGACCCGGAGTCCGTTGAGCGAAAAACGCCACCATCATAGCTGGTACCAGCGAAGAGATACGTTCCGTCGGCGGCAAGCGATGCGACCGATGTAGATGTCAGACCGGAGCCTGCGGCGGCCCAAGACTTCCCGCTGTCGATGGAGCGATAGACACCGTATCCTCCATTCAGGCCGGCAAAGAGGCTTGTTCCGAACCTGGCGAGTGCGATTACGCCCAGCCTTTCCATGCCGGCGGGAGTCCAGCTTGTGCCACCATCCGTGGAATGAAAAACGCCCCCGAAAGTGCCTGCATAGACATCGGTCCCGCTCACGGAGAAGCAATACACGAGCCCGCCCGTCGAACCCATGACCACCGGAGCCCAGCTTGCTCCGTTGTCGGACGAGCGAAACACTGCTTTGCCGAACGTGCCCGCAAAGAGATCTGTGCCGATGACGGCAAGGGTATATATCGAGTTATCGGTCAGACCCGCCCGGACGGGGGTCCAAGTGCGTCCGCTATCATTCGAGCGAAACACCCCGCTGCCATTTGTTCCTGCGAACAGACTAGTGCCGTGCACGGCCAGACACGTGACATTCCCGGCATACGGACCATTCGATTGCACCCATTGAGAGGTTGCACCAGAGCAAAACATGACCAGCGCGACCACGAGGGAAATCCACCGCGGTTCCATACTGCCCCCTTTCACACCTGTGAGCTCTACCAAAGCGACGAGCCTCTCCTTCCTCGCGGACCGAAGAGGCTCGTTTCGATTCTGCCCCGAGAAGATATGCAGAATGGTACGCAAACGCGAGGGGATTGTCAACGAATAGGATTTTACGTGTACTCTGCCGGGAATGCGATGGTCAAATGGCATCAGAGAAAGGGAATCTTAACATCATCCTCGGGCGTCTCATGCCGTACGGGAAATTCCAGCAATTTCCGGAGTGCCCTTGAGATTCAGTCGCTCCTAACGATTGGACGTCATCGAGAATGGCGCCGCCTGATCGAGTTCCTCATCGCTGAACGCGCGAACAGCTTCGGCCGCCTGGTGACTATTCCGGCGCAGGAGTTCGAATGCGGCAGCCTTCGTGACTTTGGGATGCTCAAGGACGTGCCTGGCATTCATATCCGCGACGACCCATTCCATACCTCCCTAAATTATGTTGCATTCATGTTCCGGCCGCTTCGGACAGAGCGGCGATCAATTCACGACAGAACGCCGGAATGTCGGCGACAACTCGTCCCCAAACCAGGTTCCCCTCCCGGAAGGCAGGCCGATCTACCCATTGCGCTCCCGCATTTATCAAGTCGTCCTTGATCCCCAAAGAGCCGGTCGCCTGACGACCGCGAACGATGCCCGCCGAAATTGCTACGAGGCCGCCATGACAAATAATCGCGACAGGTTTCCCCGCCGTGTCCATTTCCCGAATGAGGTTCGTGACAACGTCCGAGCGCCGGAGTTTGTCAGGTGCCCAGCGTTTCGCCTTGTTAAACTCAGGAGACATGGTAAGCGCACCACCTTCAAAGGCGAAGTTGGACGCTACGTCGAGAAAGCCAATTTGGTCAACCTTCACAATCAATATCAATCCTTAAGTGCGAGCATTTCTCATAACATTTGAGATTACCGAACAATGGCGCGTACCCACCCAATGCGGCGGGGCATACGCGATATGGGGAAGATCTGAGTGCCGACCCCCCCCAGCAACAAAATAACCCGCATTTATGAGTGTGTCAACTTGGCGACTGCATTACGGCCCGTAAATCACTATTGTTTCCGAGAGGGTCGCAAAAATGAAGTTGAGCATCTAGCACCNNAAGACAGACGGGGGGAATTACACAACACTTCACCGTTCCCTCACAAACCGAAGCGACAGTTTCGTGAATACCACGGCACATCCTCGCACAGGTCTATGCTAAAGTAGCTCCTTTATTCTGGCAACAAACTGTTCAGGGTCGAATGGTATCGGGAAGAACGCTTCAATACCACGTAGTTCAAGTTCGCGGTCGAATTCATGTGTTCTGTAACCCGACATCACAGTTACCTTGAGTCCCGGATATCTTCGCTTGATTTCAGGAACAAGTGTCAAGATATGTGGCGGCATGAGGCTATTGTTGGTCAGCATAACCATATAGTACTTTGTTCGGGATAATTCGCCATATACCTCTTCCAGTTGGCCGTATGATTCGACAACGGTAACGTCAACTCCTTCATCTTTCAATATTTCTGGGAGTAGCATACCCATTTCGTCTTTGGCGGCAACAAGCAAGAGATTTCTCCTAAGCTTGTGCTGTTGCTTGTCGGTCATTGGGAGTCCTTCTTCAACTCACGTTCTTTGATTTCCTCACGCATTCTGAATGTTCATCTCCACTACTTCGTGTTAGTATGTCTTTGCTCCTTGCTTTTGCGGTCGCTATTAAGGAAATCTCTCACAGGGGAGGACAAGGCGGTGCGATCATTGTTTGGTGCGACGTTCGCAACGCCGATGAAACATCTGGGACGTGCTGTCGAGCGTCCCCGTGTTGGAGTCTGAGCCCGGTAAGGTATTGGGGAGTCCAGTCACGCCATCCATTCATCATACCGTACGATGTCGCCTCGGCGGCCGGTGCGCTAATCGATTCAAGCTGTCAAAGAACAACGCTCGTTGAATGCCTAATCAACCGAGGGAAGTTCATTGCCTCTTGAGTCTGACCTTTCATAATGTGGTATGAGCAGTGGCGAACCGCTGATTCTGATACTCTATGCGTTCCTCCTGAATAGCAAGGCCAGAGAAATTGTCGCACCTGGGAAAGTGATTGCCCAGAGCGAAGCGGGCCAGATCAAAGGATGATAGTAGTTCTGTAGAGCGATAAACGGTAGTAAGAGTCCGTTCGCAATTAGGAACCGCCGAACGGTTCGTTCTAAACCTGCTCCTGTGAAAACGAAAGCTGCAAAAAGAGTGGATAGGCTCATAAAGCTGTATCCAAGGATATCGACCGAATACAGAAATGAATCAAAAGGGACAAAAAGGAGGAATCGAATACTCTCGACGTCTCTTCGCAGAAGGTGGGGCACAACAAGAGTGAGTTGAACGAAATAGTTGATGCTGATCAAAACGGCATAGATAGTCGCAAACATAAGCCCAGCATGACTCCAGATCTTTTTATCTTCAGGCGCATAATAATGAACGCTGAGCATGAGGACGGCAAATGATGTCCCAAGAAACAATGAAGGGGTCAGCAGCAGCACGAGACCAAGTGGGGTGCTAGCATTTTCTGGGCCGCCCCCTGATCCCAACAGATCAAGCCATTCGCCAAGCTGGCCAACTATGTAAATAATGCTGAACACTGATGCAAGGACTGCTGACCATGAACCAAGCTTGCTGACAGCAGGTGACATCTTACCTTCCATGACGTCCTCCTTATTGATTTGTGATGATTGAGCTGAAAAAGGGTTCGCCATTGCACATAAGGATTTAGGCAAACCGCCGTTGCGAGCCGCCAGCATCGAACTGATTCTCAATTGCTCTGGCGGCGAGCAATGGAGCGAGCACTTTACATTTAGCCAACCTCTGTTTCAACTCCGCCTATCCAGTGTGCGAGCGCCGGTTTGCCGTTTGTTANNTATGCGCAGGCAAAGTTCTACATTGATCGCGTTTTGTAGCACAAAACCAAAGCCAGCAAGATGATCTACACCGCGCTCATATTTGTTACCTAACGTCGGGCGGGTGGCAGCTACGCATCCGTAACAATCGGAGCCTTCCCGACATACTCATCGCTCCGGAGTTGCTTTAACATGAAGTCGGCTGCATTCGCGCGTGAGAGGTACGTGCCGGTAACCCCGTCTCCCAGATAGCCGATGTTCATGTGGCCAGTCTTGGGGCCATCTTTCAGAAATGGCGGACGAACAATCGTCCAGTCGCGATCAGATTCTCGGACGGCCTGAGCGGTGGCGACGACGTCGTCGTAGGCCGATCGCAGAAAGAGCTTTGCAATCCCGATGAAGAACCTAGACCGCAGGGGCGGTTTGTCGCTGGGGTCCGACGCGCTGGCTGTGGCCACGACAACGAGCCGGCGCACTCCGAACTTGGTCATGGCGGAGAGGATGTTGCGGGTCCCGTAAGCGACTGGCGTCCCCTTCACTGGAGCCCCCTGCCCCAGCAGACTGATAACGCCATCCGCTCCCTGAACGGCCCGTTCGATCGCGGCGGTGTCCGATAGCTCACCTTCGACGACGGCCAGCCGAGCGTTCACGATTCGCAATTTCTCAGGATGCCGCGTGTAGGCGGTCACTATGT
>PMMO01000235.1 GCA_003162215.1 Ignavibacteriota bacterium | reverse complement strand
TTGATACCCCTTAGAACAACCTTTTTGCCTTTTTCAAGAATGATGATGGTAGTCAATCGACGCGCTTCCGCATCGGCCAAATCCTTTACTCGTCGTGCTTCGGCCTCGGTCGATTCTTTTACACGCTGGGCCTCTGCGTCGGCATCGGCTTGCTGTTTTAACCGCCGTGTCTCTGCGTCGAGCCCTGCTTTCTGCTCAGCGGCAAGCTGTTCTGATTTAAGTACACCATTACGCTCCGACACTGCCAGGTCTTCTTTCGTGTTTTTCACGATCTCNNGCCATCTTGGCTTTGCGATCCGCAACATAAGCGAGATCTCGCGTACTGAACGATTTAGGATCGTCCTGGAAAGACTTCTCAGCGATGGCAAGTGCTACTTGTGCCTTGTGCAGTTCCGCCGGTACTAATTGTGCCGCTTGCCCCGCGCTCGCGTGCTGGTAAGCCTGACGTGCGTTTATGAGCTCTGGCGGGGGGACGCTTGCGCAACTAACGAGTAGTCCGGCGCATGCGATGATGATGAGATATGTAATGGGTTTCATTGGTTCTTCCTTTCTTGAGGTATTTGATTATCTTGTCGGAGCTGTCGTACGCGTTCTATCGCCTCTGTGGCTTCCTTCTTATCGGCATCCCCGCGAGAAAGCGCTACTGCTAATTCGCCATCGGCTTGGGCACGCAACAGCATTGACTCGGCTTGTTCTTTGTCGCCCTTTGCTGCAATCCCCTTGGCATTCTCCAACTCCTCCTTGGCGAGCTGCAAATAGAGAGATGCGCTCGGAACGCTGGACGCACCGACCTCCTCAGCGGCACGGATCGCCGATGTGGTAGGCTCTTTATTGAGCTGCGGGCTGCTTCCGCAACCTGCAAACAGTGGAGCGAACAGAACACTCCCCGCCAACACGACCATGTGCAGATGTCTCATTGAATCCTCCTTTTGAGTTGTTGTGTAACGTGATTTTCAATTCTGGTTAAAGAAGAACGGCCAATATCTTTTTGTAGGTGAAGTAGTGTACCGACGAAAATCTCGCAATCCAATAGGCCGAAGGGATGATAATGTAGCTAATCCTTTGTCGAGAGGCTCGACGTTGCTCTCTGGACAGTTGCTCACCTCACGGGACTTGAGGAGGCGGAGCGTAATGATCACCTTGTGGAGTGAAATTCATCATGAACTCCCTGTTGACCTGGTTCGGGTAGTTTTCCCCAATGGGTTTCTCGAACCAGCGCGTTTTCTATTCGCCCTGTTTTTGTTGTGCAAGGTCTTCCGCAATTGCATCAAATGGCTGTTAGACTTCTTGAGTCGTCCGATCGTCTCTTTGAAATCCTTGACCTGTTGGTTCGCCTCTTCTTTAGCAATCCCGTATCTCTCCTGCAGTCTTCCGACGAATTCCTCATACTTACCCGCAATTGCAGCCAGGTCATCGTTCATTACCTTTCCCCAATGGTGCATTGCTCTCCCTCTCCGTTGCTTCCACTCTCCCTCCATTCGATCCCAGTTCATCGGCCGGTTTCCTTTCAGACATAATCCTTCAGATGGCGCACAAGTATCCGGTTCCCCAGTAGGAGAACCGCTCGAATTGAACCTGATGAAGTATACCGGATTGAACTTTAGAATGAATCGGCTGAAAGGATGAAAGAGTAGTTAATCCCCGGAGGGAGGGTCTTGTTTTCCCCGCAGAGAATCAAGAGAAGAGACGGAGAAACGGTGACGATCTCGTTCAGCGGAGAAGAAGGCAATCATTGTGCGTCTTCTTTCACCATGTGACCAATATAAGCCAAGTTCTGAGGGCACTGCCCGAAATATGACTGAAACTCAAAGGAAAGTCTGGCACTGAGGTTGTTGTCAAAACGGTGGCATTCCCACACAACTGAGAGCGCAGAATGACTGCTACGATGCCTGATTTCCCTTCCATGCGCGTCCTGATCGTCGAAGACGAAACGATCATCGCTATGGACATGCAACGTAAAATCAAGCAGATGGGATGCGATGTGGTTGGACGTGTCGTCTCGGGCGAACAAGCGGTCGAACAAGCCCTCACACTGAAGCCCGATGTGGTCCTCATGGACATCAAATTGCGCGGCAGGATTGACGGAATCACAGCTGCAAAAAGGATCCGCCAGCACGACGATATCCCCGTGATTTTTCTCTCAGCCTTCCTCGGAAATGACTCCGTACGAAAAGAAGGCGCCCCACTCTCCAATGCCATGCTGCCAAAGCCATTCGATCCTTACGAACTCAAGGAAGCAATGAGCAATATCTTCAAATCACGCACAAACGAGCCGGAACTCCACTTAATTGAGTGAATACGCTCTGGCGAGAAGTTTTCCAAAAAATTTTACAGAATCCCCCTAAACGATGTTATTTTCGGCGATCGTAGCCAATTCTTTTCTAAAAAAAGTCGAACCATTCTGGCGCAGTTCTTGTTATATTACGTACAATGAAAAAGGTTCCTTACACGATTTGCCGCCAGTGCGGCCGTGATTTCCCTGGCAACCCGAGTATGCGTCGCTGCCCTACGTGCCGAAAGAAGGAAGCACAGTACCGCGCCCAGCGTGAGCGAATGAAGAGAAATCTGCCCTATTACCTCAAGACGGACATCTAGCCGCAGGTTGGCGCACCGTCATCGGCACAGTTCTTCGTAGAGATCGCGAGCCTCAGGATTCCCGAGAGTCATGCTTGTGTGCAGCGAGACACACGCGTCGTCTCTTCTGCCAATCATATGTAGAAGCTCGCCCAGGTTGAGCCAGGCTCCCCCGTCGAGGCTGTCTTCGGCTACAACTTCCTGAAACGCCGCAACTGCTTCTTCAATCCTCCCACATTTCTTCAGCGACAATGCTCTATTATACTTCACAAGGGTGCAAGTATCGCAGTATCGAAGCGCCACATCATAGTCTTTGATCGCGTCAGTGTATCTCCCCATCTCATGAAGCAGCCTCCCCCGCTCATTACGGACGCCGACATCAAATGGCGCCTCCAGAACAGATCTGTCAAGCTCTGTCATTGCCTCCTCGAGCGATCCACGCAGGCTCAACAGCGACGCATACTCGAGGCGGGCCGAAACATCACCAGGATCCAGCCGCAGGATTCGCTCCAAGTCCTGCATCATCAGAGTCGACAGGGCACTCATGAGCGTTTCCCATACGGGCCGGTCAAAGGTCGTTGTCGCGGATGACTGAAGGGTCTTGTAGCGGCGTTGGAGTATCTCGAACCGTGCCCAACGAAAATTAGTGTTGTTGGGATTGAGGAGAATTGCTTTTGCGAAATCCTCTTCGGCATCTTGAAGTATGCCCAGTTCCCGATTGGCAATTCCGCGGGCGAAGTATCCCCGGGGAGCATCGGGACAGAGCTGGATATAGCGGGTGAACAGAAGTGATGCTGCTTCGTACTCTTGCCGGGAAAGGAGATCTTCTCCCTGGGCTAGAAGAGCCTCTTCCGCTGTAATGCAGCCAACACATGTGACAAAAGGGAGAGCAAGCACGATGAGAACAAGACAGTCTTCGACGGCAAAGCCGCACAGACCTTGATGAAATCTATGGCAGTGTGCTATGGCAGGGAGGGAAATGTTACGACGATTGCAGTCCCTGATTCCCGTTTGCACTCGAGAGTTCCTTTCAGTTGCCTCACGAGATGATTCACGAAATGGAAGCCCACATTCTTCGGCCGATGTGGGTCAACGTCTTTCCGTAGACCTGTTCCTCCGTCTGCAACGCGAAGCATCACTTTCCCCTCCCCTTTTTGTCGTAATTCCACGGTAACATCACCGCGTGCACCATCAGGGTACGCGTGGCGAACAACGTTGTGCAGAAGTTCCCGGAGTATGAGGAGGATCCCCACCGCTGTTTCGGAGTTGAGCGTGCAGGGTTCGGCATCTACCTTATACGTGAGACGGGAACGCCCGTGTCTCTTGAATAGTTCGGCAGTCAACGCATGAAGATGTTTCTCCACCTCCAGGGGCTGTTTGCTGCGATAGACACGCGCATAGACGTCAAAGATGCCCCGGAGACGATTTGCGAGAGCAGAGGAATCCGCCGATGCAGCCCGGGGCTTCACGTCGGTAATGATCTGCAGGAGGTCCATGAGACTGCATGTGTACGCGTGAAGCTGATCTCGTGTTTCTTGGTCAACCAGTAAATGCTCTTTCTTCATTGCTTCGGCGTGTTGCTCAACAATTGCGCGGTATCTCTGCTCGCTTTCGCGCAGGCGCCGGTTCACCTGGTGCCGGTAGAGGGCGATCTCGATGGTTGTGCGCAGCTCGCGCTCATCAAATGGCTTAAGCACGAAGCCAAACGGCTCCGTTACACGTGCGCGCAACAACGTTGCGTCGTCAGAATAGCCCGTGACATACACTATCGGAATATCGGCAGCGAGGCGAATTTGCTGTGCCGCCTGGATCCCATCGATGGGGCCCTTGAGATTCACGTCCATAAGCACAAGGTCCGGATGATTATCGCGCGCCTTGCGGACAGCATCTTCACCGGTAGCGGCAACACCGGCGCTACGGTATCCCATGGTGGTAAGGCGGCGTTCGATGTCGCGCGCCATGATGAGACCGTCTTCAACCACAAGGATGCATGCTGCAGTGGCACCAGTTGTTCCCCCCCGGGAGCTCAGCGAAGAATCGCCGGATTGGTTCATAGTATGTTGAAGCAGGCAAAAGTGGGTACTGCTGGGGACTGGCGGTGACGCGTGGATTCACCCTTCCGCGCGGCGTCGGATCTCAATAATTGTCACCCGGTGTTCGCCAAACTTGCTGAAATAGATCAGCAATGCGACCTCTTCGGAGGTGCCGGGTTGATCGCCGGCTATCAAGATCTTTGAATAGTGCCAGCGATCCTTGGCGTCGTACGTATAGAGCCCTATGGGTTCACCAAGGGTTTCCCGGACTTCATCGCGGGTCTTGCCCTGCAGGGCCTTCAACTCCGGTTCTGTCCAGACCCTGTCAGAGTGATCTTTTTTCTGCGACGTGCATCCGGCAACAGCAACGAAAAGAGCAAGGACCAGAAGGAGCCGTCTCATGACTCAATGAGCAAATGTACGTTATCAGGTCGGGGAAATCAAGTAGAACCCGTGCTGGAGGATGTAGTGTTCGACCTCAGGAGTCACCATCCAGCGTATCGACCGCCCCTCGCAGACCCTTCGCCGGATGTCCCGCGACGCAATGGCTATCTCCGGCACCGCACACATCTGCATATGTCGGGCGTAGGCATCGACGTTTTGCGGGGCCTGATACCCCGGACGCGTCATCACCACAACCCGGGCAATGCTGAGAATCTCCTCGGGATCCTTCCAGGAGCCAAACTCTGCAAGGTTGTCCATCCCGATAATCAGCGTCAGGGTCGTTTGAGGACGCTCTTGCCGCAGCATCCGGAGCGTATCGATGGTGTACGACACTCCTCCCCGGCGCACCTCTACGTCGGAGACCTCCATCTGCGGAACGCCTGCAACAGCGAGCCGGACCATCGCGAGCCGGTGCTCTGCGTCGGTAAGCGGCCGATTTTGCTTATGCGGCGAACTCGCGGCAGGAACCAGGATGATTCCATCAAGCGTGAGGCTTTCTTGAACGTGTGAAGCCGCCAGGAGATGACCAAGGTGAGGTGGGTCGAACGTCCCGCCAAATATGCCGAGGGTGAGTATCTTGGATGCAGTGTTCATTGATTGTCAAATGAAGTGTGGATTGTGGATCCACCATCCACCATTGATCTCCCTCACACAAGCACCCCTACGACACGGTACTTCAGGCATCCTCTCACAACAGCCGCCAGGTACACGAACGGCAGCACCGTAAACCCCACAGTCTCAGGCAGCAGATACAAACGCAGACTTCTGATTCCCTGGTATTTGTACCGAAACAGCCATCCGCACAAGAGGACCATTCCTGCTCCGGCAATGGCAACAGTCGGACTTCCCGCCACAACGCCTCCAATCGTAGCAATCAGTGCAAAAAAATCCCCTAATGCAACATAGTGCTGTGGCCGGTGAATCGTAACCGGACCGAAGGTCTTTGCCTCGATGAAGTCCCTGTACTCCCTGGGGTGGCGCTTATAGAGCAAAGGGTCGAAGCAGTATCTTCGCGCATGCCGGAAGCACCCGGACATTTTGTGGAATTGCAGTGGGTGGATCACCACCAATGTCGATTCAACGCGAACGCGGGCCCCCGCGGCCAACAGGCGAAACCCGAAATCTGAGTCCTCGCGGAAGTAGAGGTGTTCCTTTCGATCATAAAAATCCGGACTGTAGCCACCGAGTGCCGCGAAGATCTCTTTCCGCACGAAGAGATTGCAGGGAATAAACGATGGTCGAAGGGTTGGTTCAAATTGCCTTACGCTTGTTTGCGACCCGGGATATCCTGTGTGCCCTTCCAGCACATCCCATTGGTCCTCCTTGAGAATCTCGTATGCTTGCGCAAGCCATGTTCTGCATGGGTCGACGTCATCCTCCGTGAATGCAAGGAAGCGCCCTTCGGCTTTTGCAGCGGCAGCATTCCTGGCACCCCCCGCTCCACCGTTGTCAAGCTCCAGGATTGTCATTGCGTATGGAAAGGAGAGTGACCGCAGATACTCAGCTGTGCCATCGGTGGACCCATCAACTGCCACAATAACCTCGACATCGCTGAGGTCAAGCGTCTGCTTCCCCAGCGCCTCAAGACAACGCCGGGCACCTTCTCGACGATTATACGTCGGCATGATGATTGAAAAGAAGGGAGCGCTCATGAATCTGCGCCTCTCTGCAGGAGCAGTGCCAGCGTCTTCACGTATCCACGCAGTGACGAACGTGAGCGTGTTTGTCGTTCATCGCCCGTGAGCAACGACACCACTCCCCACACCGCGAGACGCACCAGGCTGCGAACGGCGAGAATGCCGCGGAGGACCACTCCCTGCCATGCTGGATTATACTTGTGGAAAAAGTGGAGGAGGCTCCGATGATACGCTACAAGCCGTTTCTCGTCATAGTGTGCGAATGTCCCTCCCCCGAAATGGACGACCTTCGCCGCGGGAACGTACCACACTTCCCCTCCCGCCTGCTTCATCCGTTTGCACCAATCAGTTTCTTCAAAGTACATGAAAAACGACTCATCCAGGACGCCGACACGNNCTCGCGATGCCGCCCGAACAGCCGCGAACGTGGAAAGAGGCGGTCGACGAAGAACGCTTCAACGGACAGGTTCCAAAGTGAAGGGAACCGCACTCCGGTTCTTTGGGGTGATCCATCACCGTTTAGTAGTGCGGGCCCACAGGCTGAAACTCCGGGATTGAGATCCATGAATTGGACAAGGCGGTCGCATGCTTCGCGATGCAAAACAGTGTCGGGATTGAGCAGGAGATAGTAGCGCCCATGGGAAAGGGCAATGCCCTGATTGTTGGCTGCCGCAAAACCCCAGTTCGATGCATTGCCGTGGCAAATACTTGCCGGCATCACCGAGCACACATACTCAGGAGAGCCATCCGTTGAACCATTATCCACCACGATGACTTCAAACGAATGCGACGCCGCAGCAGGAGGGATGGACGGCAGGCATGTCGCGAGGTCCCGTCGGGAATTCCAAGTCACCACGATGATCGACAGATCAATCATAGAAAGGCAATCCGACAACGCGCGCATATGCGCGCGCGCAGGTGTTGAGCAAACGGGAAGACCATCCATTTCCCTGTGCGATA
>PMMO01000227.1:242-17799 GCA_003162215.1 Ignavibacteriota bacterium | reverse complement strand
ATCGAGAAGATCATCGCCGCGGCGCGTGCAGCGAACGCGCATGCGTTCGTGTCGGAGATGCCCCTGGGGTATGATTCAACCATCGGTGAGCGGGGAGTGAAGATCTCCGGCGGCGAGCGGCAACGGCTTGCTCTTGCCCGGGCGATCTTGAAGAATCCCCCCATCCTCATTCTCGACGAAGCGACTTCATCCCTTGATACCGAATCTGAAATCCTGGTGCAGGAGGCCATCGAGCGATTGATGGCCGGGCGAACATCCATCGTAATTGCGCACCGTCTTTCGACGGTGCAGCACGCCGACAGGATCGTCGTCATCGAAGGCGGGAAGATCGTGGAAATGGGAAAACACAAGGATCTCTTGAAGAAACGCGGGGGCCTGTACAAGAAACTGTTTGACCTTCAGTTCCGGATCTGACATGCCTGCACTACGCCGCATAATGGATGGCGCGATGCTGCTGTTCCTCGCCTCATGCTACGTTTCAATCGCGGTGAATTCTCTGTCGCTCGGCCTGATGGCGATCTGTTGGGTCGTTCTCATGACCATGGAGCGCAGGTGGACGGTGGTGAGTACCCCGTATGACTGGTTCTTTCTTGCCTGGATTGTGGCGGAATTCCTTTCCACGGCCTTCTCCCAGAATTTCTCCCAGTCACTGCTCTTCTCCAAACGACTGCTCCTGATCGGGGTGGTGTATTTCTTTGCCACTCATGTCACCTCTCAGGGGAAGGGGAAACTGATCATGCTGACGTTGCTCGGTACGGCGACCGCCGTCGCTATGGTTGGTGTGGGGATGCTGTTGCTCGCGGCACCGGGAGGCATCATCCGCCTGGGGATCTTTCAGTTCTATATGACGACATCAGAATTGCTGATGATCGCTTTGCTTCTGACCATGCCGTTTGTAGTGCATCCTCACACCCCGTCGCGGTGGCGTATCGCGGGCATCCTTGCAGTCATCCCCATGGGGATCTCTCTGTATGCAACGGTAACGCGGGGAGCCTATATCGCGGCTGCTGCCGGTTTGCTGTTCATCGCTCTGGTACGAAATATCAAGCTGATCATCCCGATGGTCCTGCTGATCGCCCTTCTCCTGATGTTTGCTCCGCCATATGTACAACAGAGACTGGCAAGCATTACTGATCTCGAGCACCCGGAAAATGCCACGCGCATCATGCTCTGGTCCACAGGGCTCAAGATCTTCACGCACTATCCGGTCATTGGCGTAGGGGATATCGACCTGCGTGAACTGTACGATCGCTACGCGGATGTTGTGAATCCGGAACACCATGGTCATCTCCATAATGTCCCGCTGCAGATACTTGTTACTCTCGGGATTGTGGGGTTCTGTGCGGTGTACGCGCTGTTCATAAGGATTGCTGTGACTGAATGGCGCATGTTTACACGGGTCAGGGATGAATGGTTCCGCGGATCCGTGGCGCTGGGGGCTCTTGCCGTTTTTGTGGGATTTCATGTGATGGGTCTGACGGAATGGAGTTTCGGCGATCAAGAGGTGATCATCCTCCTCTGGGTCACCGTCGGGCTGTCTTTGGCTCTCGGCAAGATGGATCCAGCGACAGGAGAGCCTTCGTGATATGGTAAGAATGCAATGGCCACACTGACCGTTATTACGCTTACCCTCAACGAGGAACATAACATCAGCGCATGTCTTGACAGTGCGCGATGGGCAGACGAAGTCATTGTTGTAGATTCGGGAAGCCGGGACCGGACGGTGGAAATCGCTCGAACGTTCACGGAGAGAGTCTTCACCATCTCATGGGAGGGGTACGGGGCAGCGCGAAACTACGCACTGCGGCAGGCGACGGGGGACTGGATTCTCTGGCTTGATGCGGATGAGCGTGTTACTCTGGCACTCGCTGAAGAGGTCAAAAGCCTTATTCAGGCGGACGCGCGGGAGGTGGACGGCTATGCGATTGCCCGGCGCGCGTATTTCCTCGGCCGCTGGATACGTCACAGCGGATGGTATCCGGGACGTGTCGTGCGGTTGTTCAGACGGGGAACAGCGCGATTCACTGAGACAAGCGTGCACGAACAGTTGCAGATCGATGGCGTGGTTGCCCCCACCGAACACGATCTTCTCCACTTTACGGACCCCGACCTGCACCATTACCTGGCAAAATTCAACCGTTACACTTCGCTTGCCGCTGACGATATGGTTGCTGCCGGGAGGAAATTCACGATGCGCGATCTTTTACTGCGCCCTCCGTTTCAGTTTGTGAAGATGTATCTGTTGCGGGGCGGATGGCGGGACGGCATCGAGGGGTTCATTCTGGCTGTGCTCTCTTCGGCATATGTGTTTACGAAATACGCCAAGCTCTGGGAACGTTGCCGCGGGAGTGCGGCGCCGGGGAGTCTACCCTGAAGTATCTGAAGCCAAAGTACAGAGGAGGTTACGATGGACACTGCCCAGAAACACCAACTGCTGTTTACCCAGCTGGTGATCATGTTTCATGCAGCGACGATGCAGCAACTCGGCAAGGTGAAGCATCCGGTAACTGAGAAGACCGAGAAGAACCTTGAAGCTGCGGAGAATACCATCGATATTCTCGCTATGTTGCAGGCGAAGACAAAAGGAAATCTGGCCGCGGACGAAGATGCCCTTCTGACGCAGATTCTCCAGGAACTTAGGCTCGCGTTCGTTCAGGAGAAACAATCATGAAATTTGCCATCATCGGCAACCTGGAAAAGCCGGGATTGTGCGATGCGGTGGCCCCCCTTGTCTCCGCACTAACCGGGGCAAAAGCTGATTTTTTTGTCGAGCGCCAGATTGCGGACCTTCTGCACTCCGCAGGTCACCAACTCCCGCCGCACAACGTTGCCAGCAAAGAACGGTGTGTCAATGAGGGCGACATGCTGGTGGCGTTTGGCGGAGACGGGACAATCCTCTCCGCAGCGCGGTTGATCGGCGAGCGTGCAACCCCGATTCTCGGGGTCAACCTCGGGAAGCTGGGCTTCCTGGCTGAACTCTCACCAGAGGAAATCCCTCATGCTGTCCCCGATCTCCTGGCCGGAAAGTTCATCATCGAAGAACGCCTCGTTCTGGAAGCGACGATCCCTTCGCGACCCGGAAGCCACGTGCGTGGGGTCAACGATATCGTATTGGATAAGTCGCGTTCATCGCGATTGATTAGTATGCAGCTACATATCGATGGGGCGTTTGCGGTGACATACCGCGGTGACGGCCTGATTATCTCTACGCCGACCGGGTCCACAGGCTACGCTCTCTCCAACGGTGGTCCGATCGTTATCCCAACCTGCACGGTCATCGGCATCACTCCCATCTCACCACACACGCTGAATGGACGACCGCTTGTCATACCGGCCACCAGTACCATTCGCATTGATGTTCAGGCTACGGCCGGAGAGGTGCTTCTGTCCGCCGATGGTCAGGAAGAATCGTTGCTGAAGACGCCGATCGAAATTGTGGTAAAGAAGGCTGCCTATCCCGTACGGTTGGTGAAAAGGAAAGACCGGTCGTACTTTGATGTTCTGCGGGCGAAACTGTTCTGGGGGGCTGATGCGCGGTCGGTATAACGGTTAGTTGTTCAACGCTCCTTCTCCAATCCATGCCCGGATACCATTGATCTGGTTTTGATTGAGGGGATTGCCGTTCGGAGGCATTCGGCTTCCGACTGTGCCTTGAATCCGCAACACGAGTGTGCTCTGGTCGGGTTTATTGCGCACAATGACGAGCGCCCCTCCGTATATCAGGTTGTCGTAAGACGTCAACTTCAACATGCTTTGATGCTGGCTGTCATCGTGGCAGCCGGCATAATTGCACGCCTGGTTGAACAGGGGCTGGACGTGCTGTCCGTAGCTGACATTCGAGATGGGGAACACGATGTTCGATGGACTGTCGTTGCCGACGGGGTTCACATCCTTGCATCCGACTCCCCAAAGCAGAGCTGCAGCAAAAGCACACACGGCGGCTGCCGATGTCCGCCATCTCATACAGTGGCCTCAGGTGATGGTCGCTCGAGGTAGAGTAATCCGGCGAGATATGCTGTAACGCCATAGGCGTAAAAAATCGTGAGGAATACGCCGATCAAAAAGAAGAAGATGCCAATGAACGCAAAGGAATGAACCCCGACGGAGAGCAGCGCTACGACAAGAGCATTCTGCCAGTTCCGTTTGAAATCACGGAAGACACCGCCGATGTCGAGGGCATCACTGATACGTTCTTGCTTCGCAAAACGATACAAAATAATCGGTGCTGCGACGCTGAGGGCGAGACTGTAGAGAACGACAAAGAACATGACGGCAAAGAGATAAAGCGTGGAAATTGCTCCCAGCACTCCAGGGTCATCAACAACCGCGCCGGCAATGACCAAACCGACCACCGGGATGAAGAGCAAGAGTATCGGCAGAAGATAGATCAGGTAAATAATGCAGTACTTGAGACCAACGATGAACTGAACACCGACGTCGGTCCAGGGGGGAAGGGGATGCTCTTCCCGTCTCATTACTCGTTGAGCTATTTGCACATGGTAGCCGGCAAGAACGGGGATGCCTAATCCGACCAGGGAAAGAATCATGAACCCTGCTGCGATCAGTGTTTTTGTGACCCACGATGGGTCCTTGAAGAAGAAGGAAAAAGCCTTGCCGAGGTTTTTCATGACGTATCCTGTGATGAGACATTACTAGTATACTCAACGTTGTATTCGAATTCAAGGAACGGTATTACAGTCTCTTGCTTCTTCTCCGTTATTCTCTTATCTTTTCGTTATCAATTGTCAATTCTCCCGTACTCAGTTGTCCATTGTTAAGGGGCTGTAGCTCAGCTGGGAGAGCGCGTGAATGGCATTCACGAGGTCACCGGTTCGATCCCGGTCAGCTCCACAATCAATTATTGATTGACTAACGTCAATTGACTATGGTCAATTGGGCGGGGACCGATTTCGGTCCCTTTTGTGTTTTATGGGCACCACAGCAATGGACCACGAATGACCCAATCGCATAAGCCGAACCGTCTTTCAAGCGAAAAGAGCCCCTACCTTCTGCAGCACGCCCATAATCCCGTCGATTGGTACCCCTGGGGAGAAGAAGCCTTTGCAAGGGCGCGCCGGGAAGACAAACCGATTTTTCTGTCCATCGGATATTCCACCTGTCATTGGTGCCATGTGATGGAGCACGAGTCGTTCGAAAATGACGATACGGCGGAATTGCTCAACGATGGATTTGTTGCCGTCAAGGTCGATCGTGAAGAGCGACCTGACGTGGACCGCATCTACATGGGCGCGTTGCAGGCGATGGGGATTCCCGGTGGATGGCCGCTCTCGCTGTTCTTGACTCCCGAGCTCAAGCCGTTTTATGGTGGGACGTATTTTCCGCCCGAAAACCGATATGAGCGCGCCGGGTTCCCGGAGATCCTGCGGCGCATACAGACCATCTGGCAGCACAAGCGAACCGATGTTCTTGAGTCGGGAGAACGCATCCTCGCGTACCTCCGAGAGCTGGCTGGAGCGGCGGGGACGCAGTCTGTACAAGCAGCATCAATGGTGGACCTGTGCTATGATCAGATCCGGCGCACATTCGATGAGAGGTACGGCGGATTTGGCGGTGCCCCCAAATTCCCCCGGCCCGTGACGCTTGCGTTTCTCTTGCGCCATCACAAGCGTGAGCCCCAGGCGGCAGGAGAAGAGATGGCGCTCCGGACACTCCGTGCCATGGCGAACGGAGGGATCCGCGATCACCTGGGTGGAGGGTTCCACCGCTATTCGGTGGATGCGGAATGGCGCGTCCCGCATTTCGAGAAGATGCTGTACGATCAAGCCCAGCTCGTCCGCGCATATCTTGATGCGGCGCAGTGCACTCAGGATATGTTCTTTGGCGAAATCGCCGGCGAGATAATCGACTATGTCTTGCGGGACATGCAATTGCCGGAAGGGGGATTTGCCACAGCGGAAGATGCAGACAGTCCGCGGCCGGAGAATCCGGAGGAGCATGGTGAAGGCGCCTTCTATGTCTGGACGCGCAAGGAGGCGATGCAGCATCTCGGGTCCGATGGGGCACTGTTCTCTTTTGCCTATGGAATGGAAGAGGATGGTAATGTCGTTCACGACCCGCAGCATGAGTTTACCGGTCGCAATATTCTCTACCGTGCACAATCCACAGAGGAGGTAGCGCGGTTTGCAGGAGTGGATGTTGACGAAGCACGGCTCCAGCTTGCTTCCACCCGCCGTCGCCTCTTTGAGCTGAGGAATGGCAGGCCGCGACCGTTGAGGGACGACAAGGTAATTACCGCGTGGAATGGTCTGATGATTGGTGCGCTGGCGTGTGGGTCGAGGGTTCTTGCAAATGTCGGCTATCGGAGAGCTGCAGAACAGGCGGCGGAGTTTATCTTCCATTCAATGTACAACGCCGAAACAGGAGAGCTCCTTCGTCGCTATCGTGGAGGTGAAGCACACCATGAGGCTCACCTGGAAGACTACGCCTGCTTTGCAGAAGGGCTTATGGACCTCTTCGAGGCGACGGGACATCCGCTATGGCTTCAACGCTCAATCGACCTGACGAAAACACAGCTGTCACTCTTCTGGGATGCAGAGCGAGGCGGGTTCTACGATACCTCAGGGCGCGATGCATCGATTCTTGTGCGTACCAAGGAGCAATACGACGGGGCCGAGCCTGCTGGAAATTCGACAGCAGCCATGAATCTCCTGCGGCTCAGTGCTTTGACGGGCAATCATGAGTTCCGGGACAAGGCCGAGGCGACTGTGAAGGCATTCAGTCCGTGGCTGGAAAAGCAACCCTCGATCATGCCATACTTGGCGGCTGTGGCCATGCACTTGCTGCACCCTCCGTCGCAGGTTGTCATTGTCGGCAAAAGGGGAGAGGTCTCAACGGAGGCGTTGTGGAAGGAAAGTGACAGACGGTTTCTCCCGGGCACAGCCAGGATTCCCATCGATCCCGATGAGCAGGCTCACCTCGCGAAGATCATTCCCTATGCCGGGCAAGTCTCTCCGGCGGTGAAAAGAGCAACAGCCTACGTTTGCTCGGACTTTGTGTGCCGGCTCCCCGTCACGGATCCCCGGCAGCTCGGGGCGTTACTTGATGAAGTGAGTTAGTGATCAGGCCGGTGCAGGGTCCATCCAGGTTTACGATTCTGGATGTATGTTGGGGATGCTTGTGGCGATTGAAAATCTTTGACAAGCTGATCGGCAAAGGTTTTGGCCTGTTCGCCGTTCAGGAACCAATCGGAACTTAGCTTGCGGCGCACGAAGGCAAGTTTGCGGTAGGAGCGAACGATCCACGGCGCGCCAAGGCCGTCTATTTGTTCAATCTCGACCGAATATCCTTTGGTGGTATTAAGAATCGTGCGCATAGTGCCGGGGTTGTCGGGTAGATATATTTTCAATATCACAGTAGTATAGCGAGAAGACGCACGAAGAGCAAGGTGCATCGCATGAATGACGACATTGTGGTGAACTCGGCATTGACGATTCCATTATCGGAGTTGTCATTCAGGTTTTCCCGGAGTGGTGGTCCTGGGGGGCAGAACGTCAACAAAGTTTCCACCCGCGTCGAAATTGAGTTTGACGTGAGACGATCACCGTCACTGTCGGAAGCGCAACGTCAGCGACTTCTGCGGAAGCTCGAACAGCGGCTGGACAGTGACGGGGTATTAAGGATCCAGGTTGATGATTCCCGGAGCCAGTGGCAGAATCGGCAGATTGCAGTTGAGCGATTGGTGGACATTCTTTCTGAGGCGCTCAAGGTTCAGAAACGCCGCATCCCCACGAGGCGAACTTCGGCTTCGAACTCGCGTCGGCTGGAGGGGAAGAAGAGGCGTGGGAATTTGAAGAGGGGGAGGCGTGGGTCGGACTAGGGAAAGACCAATGGAATTCCGTCCCATTTGACTCTTGTCGCTGCTTTTTGTATACTGAACGAGTCATGAGAAACACCTTCAACACGGTTCTTTTTCACCACCATCACCGACACCATTGCGCGGTGCGCGGAACTTTTGGTGGCTAAAAAGAACCGGTCGACGGTGAGATGTTTTTCCCGAAAGCCCTTCTTGGAACACCAGGAGGGGCTTTCTGCTTTTGGGAATGCACCTTGTCGGTTTCGCACGAGCTCTCGAAGTTCTTTCCACGATAAAACAGATGGAGTATTGTTAACATGGCTCGATCATCACCTGGTCTTCCTTCAGGATTCAGGGACTTGCTCTTCGAAGAAGCCGATCGACGGCGCAGCGCGGAAACGGCTCTCGCCACGGAATTCGGCGCTGCCGGATACAAAGAAGTCCGGCCATCAACCATTGAGTTCCTTGATACCTACACTCTCGGCAAGCAGAGCATCGGAGAACGGGCGTTCAAATTCCTCGACCGTGATGATCACCTTCTAGCGCTCCGCGCCGATTTCACCCCGGCGGTGGCCCGCATTGTTACAACACGGCTCAGAAGCTCCTCCGGTCCTCAACGCTTCTGGTACAGCGGCGACGTGTTCCGGCGGCCCGATCCAAAACGGGGGAGTTACAGCGAAGTCTGGCAGGTCGGCGCTGAACTGATCGGTACGGATGGTCTCTCGAACGACAGTGAAATCATTGACCTAGCAATGCGCTGTCTTGACCGGCTCGGATGCTCCGATGTTCGCATCCATTTGAATCACACCGATGTGTTCCGCGGGGTGATTGCGACGTTGCAGCTTGATGACTCCGCCCGCGATCGGGTGAAAACATTCATCGATCATAAGGATGCACGCGGCCTTGCGGATCAATTGCGCAATTTGGGCGCCGCGCCGGAAACGGAACGTCAGCTGCAGCTCCTCGCGCGGTGCATCGGTGATGCTTCTGTTCTCGATGTCGCGGATCGTGCGATGACACAGTCCGATTCGCAGGCGGCAATCTCCCATTTGCGTGCACTGGGCAAGTCACTCGCACGCTGGGAAGACCGCATCGTGTATGATCTGACGGAAATCGACGAGATGGAATATTACACAGGAACCATGTTTGCCTTGTTCAGTGCAAAGGCACATCGGGAGCTCGGGAACGGTGGACGGTACGACACGCTCTTGCAAGAATTCGGTGTCGATCTTCCCGCTGTGGGTTTTTCGTTTGCCATGGATGCTGTGCTGGAGGCGCTCTAATGGATCCTTTATTGTTTGCACTGCCCAAGGGTCGTCTTCAGGAAGTGCTGCTTGATCTCATCGGGCGTGCAGGTATCGGCGTCGATCTCTCCGGCGCCTCCAGACGTCTGACGTTTCCCGACCACAATGGGCGGTTTGCATTCGTTTCGCTGAAGCCGGCTGACGTCCCGGTCTATGTCGAGTCAGGTGCCGCGGATGTGGGTGTGGTCGGCAGCGATGTATTGAGGGAGTTCGAACCCGATGTGTACGAACCTCTCGACTTGCGTATCGGCATTTGCCGCCTGGTGGTCGCCGCGCCGGCGAATCGACCGCTGTCTGAAGGCGGTCACTGGAGGATCGCCACGAAGTATCCGCGAACGGCTGCGCGCTTTTTTGCCGAGCGGAACAGCCACGTGCACATCGTCAAACTCGAAGGATCGGTGGAAATCGCACCGCAACTCGGCCTCGCCGATGCGATTGTAGATCTCGTGGAAACCGGACGCACGCTCAAAGAAAACGGTTTGACGGTGACTGAGGAAGTGGGACGGGTGAGTGCGAAACTCATCGTCAACCGGACAGCCATGAAGACCAAACGCGACGCTGTCCAACGCCTGCTCGCGGACCNNTGATCTATGCGAATCGTTGACTACGACAGGAACCCTGAGGAGATTCGCGCGCGCATCACCCGCAGTCGCGAACCGGATAGAAGCATTGGTAGTCGGGCGCGCTCGATACTTGATGCTGTCCGTGCCAGGGGCGATGGTGCGGTGTTGGAGTTTACGCGCACACTGGACTGCCCGATCATCGATAGGATCGGACTCCGGGTTCCGGATGCGGAAATTGCCGAAGCCTACCCACAGGTAGATGTGAGATTCCGGAAAGCACTCAAAGCGGCCATCACCAATGTCACGCGATATCACAAGCGCCAGCTTCCCCGATCATGGACGATAAAGCAGAGGGGGCTGCGTTTGCAGCAACGTTTCGGGCCATTGAAGCGTGTGGGCATCTACGTTCCCGGGGGCAAAGCCGCGTATCCATCGACGGTGGTGATGAATGCCCTCCCCGCCGCAATTGCAGGAGTCAAGGAGATCGTGATGGTGACCCCATGCAATGCCGAAGGCAAAATCCTGCCTGAGGTTTTTGTCGCCGCCCACGAATGCGGTGTCAAAGAGATTTATCGCATCGGTGGTGTGCAGGCGATTGGTGCTCTTGCATTCGGCACGGCAACCATTGCTCCTGTCGACAAGATCACCGGTCCGGGAAATGCCTATGTTGCCGCTGCGAAGCAACTGGTATTCGGCATTGTGGGCATTGATATGATCGCGGGTCCTACCGAAGTCGTGGTCATCGCTGACGACACTGCGAACCCGTCGTATGTCGCGGCGGATCTCATTGCACAGGCGGAGCATGATGAGCTCGCCTCCCCGGTGTGCATCACAACATCGCAAGCGATCGCCGAACGCATTTCAGACGAGGTTGATCGCCAGCTGGAAAATGCTCCGCGCAGGGCGATTGCTGCTCCAGCCTTCGAGAAGAATGGGTGTGCCATTGTAGTGAAGAACCTGGACGTTGCTGTTGACATCGCCAATGCGCTTGCCCCGGAACACCTTGAAGTGCTGGTGCGCAATCCCTCCCGTGTCGTCCGGCGGATCACCAATGCGGGGGCGATCTTCGTGGGTGAGTGGTCAACCGAAGCGTTAGGCGACTACATTGCGGGACCGAATCACACGCTGCCCACATCCGGTACGGCCCGGTTCAGCTCTGCCCTGAGCGTTTTCGATTTCATGAAGTTTACCAATATCATTGAATGTACAAAGCACCGCTTTCTGGAGTTGGCGCCGCATATCGAAGTCCTGGCGGGCGTTGAGGGACTTGCAGGCCATGCGGCATCTGTCCGCATCCGGAGGGGTAAGTCATGAGCGAACTCATTCGATCAGAGATCTTTTCCCTGGATGAATATACGTTGCAGCGGTATCCGCACCGGATCAAGCTGAATCAGAACGAGAATCCCTTTGAGCTGCCACAGGACATCAAGGCGGAAATCCTTGAGAGGCTTGGCGCGATATCGTGGTCGCGCTATCCGGCCTTCATTCCGCAACGGCAAATCGATGCCGTTGCCCAGTATGCCGGGTGGGTGCCAGATGGCACGCTGTTAGGGAACGGGTCAAATGATTTGCTCCAGCTCATTTTCATGTCGGTGCTTGAACGAAATCAGACGGTGGTGATCAGTCAACCAACGTTCACGCTCTACAAGATACTCGCCCGCGGCCTGGCGGCCGATGTAGTGGAAATATTGATGACTCCGGATTTCCAGTTTGATGTAGACGGCATCATTGCTGCTGCCCGGCGGACAGAAGCACGATTGGTTGTGATCTGCTCACCCAACAATCCCACCGGCACATTGATGCCTGAAACGGATGTTGTACGCATTATCGAGGAAACCGAAGGCCTTGTGGTTCTGGACGAAGCGTACGTACACTTCGCGCCCGGATCGCTCTGTCACCTGTTGATGCGTTACGACCGTCTGATCATTCTCCAGACGTTTTCCAAGGCCATGGGCGCTGCCGGACTCCGGTTCGGGTATGCACTTGCCCCCGTGGATCTTGCACATCAGCTCAACAAGATCAAACTGCCGTACAGTGTAAACATTTTCACGTTGGTTGCTGCAGAAGTTCTTCTGGAGCATTGGAATCACCTCGAAGGGTGGATCGACACCCTTATAAGAGAGCGTGAGAGAGTGAAGGCCGGTTTGCAGAAACTACCGCAGTGCAAGGTTTATCCCTCCTCCGCAAATTTTCTCTTGTTCGAATCTCTCCGGCGGAAACCGGCGGAGGTGTTTGACTTGCTCCTCAAAAAGGGGATTCTCATTCGAAATGTTTCTTCATACCCTATGCTCGGGCGTGGGTTGCGGGTGAGCACCGGAACGCCCGAAGAGAATACTGCGTTCTTGAATGCGATTCGGGAGGCCTTATGAGCCGCACTGCCCGCGTCCAGCGAAGCACAGCTGAGACGCGAATCACACTGTCACTCGATCTCGATGGGACAGGAACCACCACCATTGCGACGGGCCTGGGTTTCTTTGATCACATGTTGACGCACATCGGCAAGCACGGTCGCCTGGATCTCACGATTGCGGCAGAGGGGGACATCCATGTCGATGAGCACCATCTCATTGAAGATGTCGGCCTGGCATTCGGCCGTGCGCTGTTCGAAGCGCTTGGGGAGAAACGCGGCATCGAGCGTTTCGGCGTCGGATTTNNACGAAGCCAAGATGAATCTGCATGTGGCTCTTCTATACGGCAGAAATGCCCATCACCAATTGGAAGCGGTGTACAAGTCTTTTGGCCGGGCTCTGCGGGATGCGGTACGAATCACCGGTGGGGAGAGCATTCCTTCGACGAAAGGAGTGCTATGATCACCGTCGTCGACTACGGAATGGGAAACCTCCGGAATGTCCGGCGGGCGTTCGAATCGCTGGGTGAGGAGGTGTCGATCACTGCTTCCGGGGCCGCGATTGCAGCGGCAGGGACGCTGATTCTTCCAGGGGTAGGCGCATTCGGAGAGGCGGTCAAACGGATCGACGATCTTGGACTTCGCAAACCGCTCATACACCATATGGAGCAAGGGCGTCCGCTTCTGGGAATATGTTTAGGGATGCAGTTGTTGTTTGAAGAGAGTGAAGAATCGTCGGGTGCACGAGGGCTGGGTATCCTCAACGGGACCGTGAAGCGCTTCGCCGAGGGGCTGCATGTCCCGCATATCGGATGGAACGATGTGGTTCCGTCGAAACCGTCGCCACTCTTTCCTGAGGGTGGTGGGGTCTTTTACTTCGTACATTCATTCTACGCGCCCACAAGTGAGTGGACAGTGGCCACGACTGACTATGGAGTTACCTACTCTGCAGCCGTGCAGAAGGGGAATGTGTACGGCGTGCAGTTTCATCCGGAGAAGTCGGAGAACGTTGGATTGGGTCTGCTAAGAAGATTCGTCGATGCAATAGTCGACATTGATCACTCATGAGAGTCGCCAGTCATCTATGGAAATCATACCCGCCATTGATCTGAAAAACGGAAAATGCGTCCGGCTCCGACAGGGGAAGGACGCGGCGACAACCGAATACTCTGCGGATCCCGTGGCTATGGCTGCCCGCTGGGAAGGAGAGGGAGCACGCCGCCTGCACGTGGTGAACCTTGATGGGGCCTTTGGGCGTTCTTCTGCTCATCTTGATATTCTCCGCAGGATTGTCGAGCGAACAGGTGTGGCGGTCCAGTTCGGCGGTGGGTTGCGCTCGCTTGAGGCGATTCGGGAAGCCCTCGATGCCGGTGCATCGAAAGTTATTCTCGGCACGTTTGCCCTCGAGGACTTTTCTGCCCTGCCCGGAATTCTGGAGGAGATCAATCCCGGCCGTTGCATCATCGCGTTGGACACCGTGGACGGAAAGGTGACGACGCACGGGTGGACAAACGTTACCGATTTGGATGTTGTTGCGGTGGCTGCGCGGTTGGAGGATCTGGGTGTGCGGGAGATTCTTCAGACAGACGTCGCACGAGATGGGATGATGACGGGCCCGGATCTTCACACGTTGAGCGAGTTGTGCACGATTGGCTTGGATGTCATCGCTTCCGGAGGAATCTCGTCGGCAGCGGATATTGTGGACTTGATCCGCTTGAAGCAAAAACATCTTACCGGCGTCATCATCGGTCGAGCGTTGTACGAAGGAGCGATCGACCTGCGCTCCCTTATTCGATCCCTAGACACGCAACCCAGATCCTAAACACCCAGACTCTATCCCTTATGTTACGCAAACGCATCCTTCCCTGTCTCGACGTTCGTGACGGCAAAGTCGTCAAGGGCGTGAACTTCATCGATATTCGTGAAATGGGCGATCCGGCGGTTCACGCGAGATTCTACAATGATGAAGGTGCTGACGAGTTGGTGATTCTTGATATTACGGCATCACATGAAGAACGCAGGAGCCTGATCCACGTTATTGAATCTGTTGCCGACAACATCTTCATTCCTTTGACTGTTGGCGGGGGAGTCCGGACGGCAGAGGATGTGCGTGATATGCTCAATGCGGGTGCCGACAGGGTGAGTCTGAACACTGCCGCAGTTCAGCGGCCGGAGGTCTTGACGGAAGCCGCGGAGCGTTTCGGGACGCAATGTGTCGTTGCAGCGATAGATGCGCGCCGCAAAACGGAGCGAGAGGGGTGGGAAGTTTTCATCTATGGTGGCCGCAGGGCCACCGGGCGGGATGCGCTTCTCTGGGCGAAGGAGGTCGAGCAACGGGGAGCGGGCGAGATACTTCTGACAAGCATGGATCGTGATGGAACCCAGATCGGGTATGATATTGATCTTCTTCAAGCTGTGACGTCAACTGTGTCCATCCCTGTGATAGCTTCGGGAGGTGCAGGGGTATTGCAGCATTTTGCCGACGCTCTTACGGCCGGAGGTGCCAGCGCAGTACTGGCTGCTTCACTGTTTCACACACGTGACATGAGCATCGGGCAACTCAAAGAATTCTTGAGAACTAAGGGAGTTCCGGTACGATGAATCTCGACCAGGTGCGTTTCGATGAGCGGGGTCTGGTTCCCGCGATTGTACAGGATGCAGAGAGCGGGGAGGTGCTCATGCTTGCCTACATGAACGGTGAAAGCCTCACCCGGACGCTGGAAACCGGCGAAACGCATTTCTGGAGCAGGAGCCGTCAGGAACTCTGGCACAAAGGAGAGACTTCGGGGAACACACAGGCCGTTGTGGCCATGCGGCTGGATTGTGACGGCGATGCGCTTCTTCTACGAGTGCTGCAAAAGGGTGTGGCCTGCCATACGGGTCAATATTCCTGTTTCTATCGTAATATCGAGTCACCAATGCCTTCTGACGGGCAGGAGAGCGAATCATCTTCTCTGCAACGGGATGCGGACGCGGGATCGCTTGGTGAGGTATTAGGAGGGTTGGCCAGACGCATTCATGAGCGCAACGTTGATCGGCCTGAGAGCTCTTATACGGCAAAATTGCTGAACGGCGGCATCGACAGAATCCTGAAGAAGATCGGCGAAGAGTCCGGCGAGGTGATCATTGCGGCAAAGAATCATAAGCGCGGGGAGATTCTGTGGGAAAGTGCCGATCTGCTCTATCATCTGATGGTGATGTGGGAAGCTGAGGGCGTGCATCCGGTGGATATCGCGCGAGAGCTTGCAGGGCGGGGAAGGAAGTGATCGACATGCGCCGCGAAACCTATATCGTGTTTTTCACCGTACTTGTCGACGTTGTCGGATTCGGGATCGTCATCCCGATCCTGCCGTTCTACGCGACAGAGTTCGGGGTATCTCCCACGGTGGTCACGCTGCTTTTCGCGTCATTCTCTTTCTTCTCGTTCCTTAGCGCGCCGCTGCTCGGATCTCTTTCTGATCGTATCGGCCGGCGTCCGGTGATCATCGTGAGCATCATCAGCACGGCGATCGGCTGGTTCGTCTTCGCCAGTGCAACAGCGGTCTGGATGCTCTTCCTGGGGCGCATCATCGATGGTGCGGCAGCGGGAAACTTCACAAGCGCACAGGGTTACATGGTCGACATCGCAAAGGACGAGAAAGAACGGACCAGGAACCTTGGCATCCTGAGCGCCATCTTCGGCGTTGGCTTTCTCCTTGGACCAATCCTGGGCGGTCTGCTCAGCAAAGTTTCGCATGTCTTCCCGTTCTGGATCGCCGGCGTTCTGGCAACAGTGAATGCTGTGAGCGCGATACTCTTCCTGCCGGAATCGAACCGCAACCGCACGACGGACAAGAAGATCGACTATCATCCTCTGTCGCCGTTGATCCGTGCGTGGCGTGACAAACCTCTCCGTCCCCTGTACGTTACCTGGACGACGTTTGCCCTTGCATTCGTGATCGGGCAGTCTGTATTTGCACTTTTTGTCAAAGACGTGTTCGGTTTCAGCGCATTTGCGACAGGGATGGCGTTCGCGGTTGTCGGCGTGGTTGTTGTTATCAATCAGGCGTTCCTTCTGCAGCGATTCTGGCTGAAGATGTTTGATGAGGCCAGATTGCAGATAATCATGCTGATGATCCTTATGGTCGCGCTTCTCTGCATAGGCGTGGAAATACTCCCGCTCTTCTACATCGGGTTGATCGGATTGGGTACCGGACAGGCGGTTCTGCGGGTGGTTGTTACGAGTCAGGTTGCGGGAAGCGCCGGACCATTGCGGCGGGGGGAGACGATAGGTATTCTTTCAGCCATCATGTCAGCCAGCATGGTCGTCGCTCCGGTCGTTGCGGGGGTGTTGTTCGAGATCGACCATGTCGTTCCGTACATCCTGGCGATTGTTGTGTTGCTGCTGGGGCTTATTGAGCTTTGGTCAGGCTCGAAGAGAAGGCTTGAGGGGTAGCGTGGTATTGGTTGTTGACATTCCCTCCGGGGATGACTATATTATTAAGCTTTCTGCAACAGCTTAATCCCGACAAAGATTGTCGGGACTCTACATGCGGCTGTAAGGAAGGCTGATGTAGATTCCGCGATAGCTCAATGGTAGAGCATGCGGCTGTGGGCTCTGCATGAGTCGAGATTCTCGGAAATATGCTGACAGGCGTGAGTATCTGATCGCAGCGGTTCGAAAGCGAAGAAAGGTTCTCCGCCAGAAAGCAATCTCACACAAAGGTGGTTGTTGCCAGCTTTGTGGATATGACCGGTGTCAAGAGGCACTCGAGTTCCATCATCCGGACGGAAAGACAAAGGAGTTTGGTGTCTCGTCCGAAGGGTACACGAGGAGCTGGGAAAAGGTCAGTGAAGAGATTGACAAGTGCGAGCTCCTGTGCGCAAATTGTCACCGAGAGGTTCATGCAGGAATAGCAGCTTTCCCGAGTAATCGGGATTGAAAAATCGGGTGAATTCAGGGAACCCTACATCTCACTAATAGTGTGACATGGCAACCCTGAGCGAAGCCCCGCGAAGAGAGAAGCCGTAGCGGGGAACGTGCAGAGACTAGGGGATGAGGAGCTCACCAATAAGCCCCACAAGCGCCCGACGCCCTGAGAGAGGAGTCCCACGTTGCGGGACGACGAATCGAAGGGTGATGAGATAGTCCGGACCGCAGTGAAAGCTGTGGAGCTGCCGTAACCGCAGGGTTGCAGGTTCGAGTCCTGCTCGCGGAGCCAAACTACATGAGGACTCAATCAGTCGAAAACAGGCTGGTTGAGCCCTCTTTTTCTTAGGCCTCTTCCCATTTCCGCTTTACCGATCCATCCCCGCATAGTTTGCAGATGGTCTCCCCGCATTCTTTCACCGCGTCCGCCGAAAACCGGATCACTTCGACACAAGGGTGAGGATTCTGTGCTGACAATGGACTAACTCCCTTTTCATCCTTCTTGCCTATTCTCAATCAGTATTGTCATCGGTATCCTTCAGTGCAATGAAGGATACCTCTTGTTCCCTGATTGAAAAAGGTTGAGTGAGTTGCCTGAGACCCGTGGCCATCCCCGGGATC
>PMMO01000227.1:0-171 GCA_003162215.1 Ignavibacteriota bacterium | reverse complement strand
CTGTATATCGTCCGGCAGGTAAAGAAAAGCCGATAAGTTCCACCGATCGGCCCACGATGAGCCGATTCCACCGCACATTGTTCGTTCAAAGTGCTGCGGCGCGCTATGTTATTGAAGCACAGGTTAGGCTGCAATGCAGCTTCGATAGAAATCGGAGTCAAGTCACTATCC
>PMMO01000148.1 GCA_003162215.1 Ignavibacteriota bacterium | reverse complement strand
TTTTCAACAAAGAACGGGTCCGTAGAAAGCTTGAAGTTCCGATACCGGTGCGGCTGGAGCCCAAACGCCTGCCAGATCCGGTGGACGGTGGGATGCGAGAGTCGGGTCTCCCGGGCCATCGAACGCAACGACCAATGCGTACTGTCTTTTGGTTTCGTCTCCAGGGTCTTGCGCACCAGGGTGGCCACTTTCTCGTCAGAAATCGAGCGTGGTCTCCCAGGACGGAGTTCATCGTGGAGCCCCTGGAGGCCATACCGCAGGTACCGCTGGCGCCATTTGCTGACCGACTGGGCGCTCAGCGAGAGCTTTCCGCCAATCGTGTGATTGTCCACGCCGTCCGCGGACATCAGCACGACGCGGGCACGAATAACAAGGCTATACGGCAGGCTGTGAGAGCCAGCGACAGTCTGCAGGTGAACACGCTCCTCTTCTCTATTTTCAAGGAATTCCGGTTACATTACTCCTTTAACTGCGCCGTAACATCTGTAACCCCGAATCCTTCCAGGTCTATCCCGGCAGCCCGTGCCTTCTCGATATCAATGCAAAGGCACCGCTGCTTCTTGCCGTCGAAATCCACCGGATGGCTGACGCTCAGGACGTAATCGCATTCCTTGAACAGCTTCAGGTAGGACTCTTTGTCCAGGAGGTCGCCTTCGTACTTCGTTCTCTGCGCGTACTCCTTGGATGCGAGGTCAATTGCCCATTCAATCCGGGTTCGTTATCTTGAATCACACGATGTGTGAAGCAACGATCATGCGATTGGTTTCAGTGAAGATATGAACACACCCGGGGTCAATCTTGGTGTTTTAGCCGCCTTCTTCCTTGTCACCTGCATGGGAGTGATTGCGATCGCAATCTCCCTTTTTCGGCTGAGAAGCAAGGACTTTTCCCTCCTGACCTTCGGACTCTTCTGTTCCGTCTCCGGCTTCAGGCTGCTGATCCTTACAAAGGCCATCCAGCCCCTAACGGGTCCCCTTTTCACATCGGCCGCCGTCGACGCCCTTCTTGTCTATTGCCTCGTCATCCCCCTCTCGGCGTTCATGGCGCAAATCTTCGGGCGCGGCATTTTCGATTCTATGGTCTGGGCGTTTCGCTTCGTTGTAGCATATGCGCTTGTCGCCGTCGTCTATCTAGTGATCTTCCGCAAGACCATGACCGAATATGCAATATACCCGCCTGTAGTCGTTCTGTGGTGTATTGTCTTTATTCTAAACGTGCTCGCCGGGCGAAAACGGAGGGACATTGAACTGGATGTTGTACGAGGCGTACTTGTGACCTTTTTGTTGTGCATCGCAAATGACCAGCTCGTAAGCCTTCGTGTCGTTTCGTGGACATTGCAGCTAGTGCAGCCAGGCTTTCTGCTTCTCTGTGTTGGGTTGGGATTTGTTGCAGCACATCATTTTGTATTCAACGAGAAGAAACTTCTGGAGATCGAAAGGGACGTTGAGGTTGCCCGGAGAATTCAGTATTCGAACCTTCCAAGTAAGATTCACTCCCCCGGTGGCTACGCTATCGCGGCACGGTATGTCCCGATGTCCGCGGTGGCCGGCGATTTCTACGCCATCCAAAGTAGCGGTGCTTCGGGACTCGGGATATTCATTGCTGACGTGTCCGGACACGGTGTGGGTGCGGCGCTTATCGGCTCTATGCTGAATATAGCGTTCGCGTCTCAATCGGAGTCTATTTCTGATCCCGCGCGAGTGCTCACCCGCACAAACCGGATTCTCCAGGGCAGATTAGAGAACTCGTTTGTGACGGCATGTTCGCTNNTGGAGCTGACACAGGGTGACAGGATTATCCTGTACACCGACGGCATCGTCGAAACACGAAGCAAACGTGGAGAACTCTTCGGTGAAGAGCAGCTGATTACGTTTATCGAAAAGCATGCGGCGGATTCTGCAGAGACAACCGCCGACCGATTGATCAAGCACCTGTTTCACTGGTCCGGCAGACGGGGGAATTCCTCGCTGGATGACGATCTGACGCTGGTCATCGTCGATCTGGCGGAGGCTCGGGCAGATGCACCTGAATCACAGGTCCATGTCACACATTTCGACAAACCACCTCAATGGGGTTCAGGGGGTCAGGGGTTCAAATCCCCTCGCTCCGACGAGCTTTGAAAAGTTTCGGCGAAGATCTCCACTCGAAGTTCCTCGATGTCTGAGGCCCTAGAGGTTTTTCGGAATTTCACACAACCATCGCAACACAAGCCTCAACGCCAGCCCTCCCCTCCTTCGCTCTCTGCCTTTACAGCAACTTATCTCGATTACGCCAAAGGCCGATACTCACGGTCCTATTGTGAGAATATCGCCGTATCCCTTCGCGGCCTTCTAAAGACTGTCGGAGATCTCCCGCTCCACAGGATTGGAGTTCGTGAAGTCGAACAATGACCCGCCACGACGTTCGCAGCCGTGTTCACCGCATCGCCCGTCAAGTACACCCTGGCGATCACATACGCGAAGGCGAAGCCGCTGGTGATGCCGTTGAGCGGCGAGAGGACGCCGGCGATGTGCAGCAATTGATTATTTGGGATGGAATGTTGAAGTTGAGATGTCTCTCATCGTCCGAATGTGACATGGCGGTGTAGAAGCAAGGAACGCACTTGCGTATCGTGAATTTCTGAACCATCGGGCTATACCCGTGGGCCAAGGGAGGGTCGACCAGGTGATGACTATCGGCGCGGTTGAAAGTCTCTGGCGTTATCCCGTCAAAAGCATGAGCGGCGAACCGATGATCAAGGCGTTCATGGGGTTTTCCGGCATCTACGGCGACCGTTGTTTCGCTTTTACGAGTTCAGCCGCACGCAAAGGGTTCCCGTATCTGAACGCACTTGTGCAACAACAAATGCTGCGCTTTCGTCCACAGTTTCGTTACCCAGAACGGGCCGCGGCACCGCCGAATCTGACCGAAGCAATGAGCATCGCACCCGGCGTAACGCCGGCAAACGGCGATAAGAACGACATGACCATGGATGTTGTCACGCCTTCGGGAAGGATCCTTGCTATTGATGACCCTGCCCTTGTGGAATTGCTCGGCGAAGGAATCAGCGAATCACATCACCTTACGCTCGTGCGTTCAGACCGTGCGCTGACTGACTGCCGTCCGGTTTCGCTGATCAGCCTGCAAACCATCCGGCAGGTTGAAACGGAGCTGGCCATCCCTGTCGACAAACGACGCTTTCGGGCGAACGTGTACGTCAACCTCGCATCGAATTGCGGCTTTGACGAGGATAAGTTCATCGGTCGCACCCTCCGCATCGGCGCTCGGGCGGAGATTGTGATCCTTGAACGCGATCCACGCTGCAAGATGATTTCCCTCGACCCCGTTACCGGCGAACACAACCCGGATATCCTACGCATGGTCGCCCAGGCACATGATGCGTTTGCCGGCGTGTATTGCGCCGTGCTTGTGGAAGGTATGTTGACACAAGGTGATCCGATCCAACTGTTGGACTGAAGGAGACTGCAGCAATTCAATCCAACGACGACCATTCGCTACGCATTGCCGGCAAGGTCATACGTGACGGTCTCCGTGTTTACTACCCTCGGCCAGCAGGTAGCAACCCCGATAAATGATATTCAGGAGGCAGGCGATTTCGTCCAGACTCGCAAACTGCTCTTGCTTGAATGAGTTCTCGGTTTTCCGGTAATCCGAACCCGCACTGAGGCGGTACCGGGCCATGATGGTGTTCAGTCGAATACCACCGTCTTCCGTCCGTGGACGAGGACTCGATCATCGAGATGCAGCCGCAATGCCCTTGCCAGCACGAGGCGCTCCAGGTCTCTCCCCTTTCG
>PMMO01000001.1 GCA_003162215.1 Ignavibacteriota bacterium | reverse complement strand
ACATGGCTGAGAGGATGGGACTCTTGATCGTCGGGTCTTATTTTGGGAATACAAACCACCAACAAGTCGGCGGCGTGGACTTGGGACGATATGAATGATCCTACCACGTTATTTTCAGCAAAAACAACGTTGTAGAATTGTAATCTCAGTTACGAGTCCTCAGTTCTCAGCATGTTTGAACGTCATGAAATCGAGATCATCCAACGCTTTGGTCGCCTTCGTCAGATCGGAGTTTAACAGATGCGCGTAGATCGCCGTCGTTTTCGGATCACGATGACCAAGCAATTGCCCGATGTGATACAGGGTAACCATGCCGGTTGACGCCAGTGTGGATGCGAAACTATGACGCAGATCGTGGAACCTTAGTCGCCGATCAAGTCCGGCGGCGATCACACATTTCTTGAACGATCGGCCCAACCAGTCTTCCCGCACACGTTGCATCCGACGCTTGTACAGCATTTGAAACACGAGCGCCGATCCCTCCTTGTCCCTACACGCAGTGAACAGCACACGCCATACCCTGCCCGTCATCGGCACTATCCGCTGATGACCGGTTTTCGTTGACCAATCGTCACGGTTTTGCACGTGAATTAACTTACGAACGAGATCACAGTCCTCGACCCGCAGATACTGCAATTCCGCAGACCGTAGACCAGTGCCGAACGCCACGACGAGCACTTGACGGAGGACTCGCCGGTTATGAGCGGCCTCCCTTTCCTGTCGACGCCGATACGTCGGGTACTCCCTTTGGTCGGCGTCAATGCGATCATCGAGTTTGTCGATTAGGGTCTCAAACTCCTCAGCGGTCAACCATCGTGGAGTCCTATCCGGTACCCGCGGTGTGGCAACGGATCGCCAGACGTTCGTCGTTAATTTCTTCCACTTCACTCCGCACTCAAACATCGCGGCCATCGCACGAAGTTCACGCCGCGCACTCGCAGGCGATGTGTCTCCCGATTTCTTGGTGATATAGTGCTGGCATTGCATGACCGTGATGTCCGCGAGTGGAGTACGCAGATCGATGAATTCGCCAAAGAGTTTCGTGCTTGACCTGTGACCATCGTATGTTTTCTGCTTATGCTGGCCTTTGCTGTAGGCGAGAAATTCTGTGCGGAAATCATCGTAGGTGTAGCACACAGGAGTACTCACCGGTAGAACCCTACGCCTTACACGTTCGACGACTTCACCTCGCAGATATCGTTGCACGAATTGGAGGGCTTCCGCTTTGAGTGCACAACCAGTACTGACCTTCTTGCGTTGTCCGGTCTGTGGATCATACACCCAGATGTAGTACACCGGCCCACGTTTGAATATCGAATATCCTCGCATACGTCCTCCATGTGATGGATGTCGCGAGCATTTGTTATGCAAGAATGATACCAATTTTGAGGAGGGGATCAAAAAGAGGCGATTACGACGAGTGAATGCGTGTTTCCTATTCTTAGGAAACCGACGCTCTATCCATACTGAGCTACGAGGGCGCACTTTTTGGTGTCTACTGGTAGCAAATGGTAGCATTTTGCTACCAGTGTTTGCTACCACCTATGCTCCAACACTGCTATAACAATATAGGAACGTTTCGTCCGAAAAAAAAGGAATACGTAATCGAATCCTGCGTCACCGAAGTGTGGTTATCGATCTGCAAAATGAGAGGAGACCCCCCTACTTCCCAAACGCCACCCAACACACATGCTGCCCTTAAATCGCATCCTCAAGTGATTGGCGGTGCTCTGCGAGTATTGCGCCGCTCACGGCGTTGTTCAACTTCACGCGGCGTCAGGTGCAGGCGGTGGGGACTACTTTGTCAATATGAGTTTCTTCGTCTCCACGTACGACCCCGCTTGCATCCGGTAGAAATATACGCCGCTGGAAAGATTCTTTCCGTCGAATTGCACTTCGTGATAGCCAGCCTCCATGTCGCCATTGACGAGTTCTGACATCGCTTCGCCCAATGTATTGTACACCGTCACACGAACTTGAGCCCGTTGTGGAAGGCCAAATGTGATTGTCGTACTCGGATTAAACGGATTGGGAAAGTTCTGCATCAGCACCCAATCACTCGGGATTCCCTGAGGCATAGTATTGACTGCCGTGAGTGAACGCAAGAAACGTCCAGTATTGCTGTATGGCCCCCACCCCGAGAGATTATGCGCCCTTACTCGCCAGTAGTACTCCAAGCTTTTGATCATGTTCCGGATCACGACAGTTGTGTCCAGAAGCAACGAGTCTATCGCTTTGAAGGTGAACACTGAATCGAGGCCGTATTCCAGCCAGTATCTGTCCACCAGTGGTTTCGTTGACTTCCATCTTAACAGCAGGGTGTCGGCATTTACCACAGCATTCTTTGATGGGTCAACGAGAGTTATTGTACCCGGCAGCGAGAGACCCGTCGAGAACTCCCAAGGATGCAAAAAGGCACTGATGCCGGTTGCTGGATTGTAGGCGTTGACATGCCACCAATACGAGGTAAGAAATGACAACGAATGCAGTACCGCAAACGTGTCCACCGTCGGGAAGTCATGCAGAATGAGTCCCGAGGTAAATACGGAATCACGACCAACTTGCAGCCGGAACGAACTTGCTCCAGCAGGACGAGTCCACATTACTGTCACCGGCGTGTCCAAACTTGCTATCATATTAGGAGGCGCTACAGGTAAGGGAAATGCGGGATCTGTGACAGTAAGAAAGGGTGTTGTCGACCAAGGCTCACCGTCTGTTTCGACCTCCTGACCGCCGCTGTCAGCATATTCGACACTCGTAATAAAGTAAGATCCGTTCGCATTCAGTGTGAAATACATCTTGTCGGTTCTCGTCGCTCCGACACCTAACAATGCATTAGAGCTAGAAATGACGAGGTCATACGGGGCGACTTTGTCGCGATCAAGGATCAAACTTGAACGTACGGTTCGAGCTAGGGCTCCTGAGTACGAAGGATTCCGCACGATGACTTCAGCCCGAAGACCGGTCCCTCGACCTATCGTTGTAGTGTAGGCTGATTGGTTTGTTGTCGTATCATAGAGGTGCCATTCGAGATTGTATGGTGCATTGCGCGTAAAACTCTCTGTTGTTGTCGCAGCACCTGCAATGGAAACACCGGTTTTCTTGCCCCAATAGAGGTGAGGAATGGCCGCGTTTTCTGGTCGCACTTGATTTACCGTGTAAGAAAAGCCAGTGCCCGGCGGAATAGCCCTAAATACGGCCACGCCTGCTGAATCGGTAGTCTGTTGGGCTACGAACGCGCCTCCGGGTGAGTAGAGAGTGACTCTTCCCTGGATCCCGGGCCCTCCCCAATCCTCAGCGTTGGAGACCAGCACTCGAAGGTTCCCCGCGATCTCCGTTGGTGCGACCGACTTGGTACGAAGGATGGTGCCACTGTTTCCTACCGCCGTACCTATACTGGCACCCCTGAAGGAGACAGCATGAATTAACTCCGTCGTTCCGCTTGGCTCGCTTGTCCATGTTGCGCCGCCATTGGTTGTGTGCAGAATGGTGCCTTCGCTTCCCACTACTGTTCCTTCATTGGCATCTGTGAAGCACACATCGTCAAGAAACATTGTTGTTCCGCTGGACTGGCTCATCCACAGCGTGCCGCCGTCCGTCGTCCGGAGAATGGTGCCATCTCTCCCCACCGCGGTTCCGGTGAGGGCATCGTTGAACCAGACACCGCGGAGATCGAGTCGCGTTCCAGTCGACTGGCTAGCCCATGTTACACCGCCGTCAGTGGTGTGGAAGATTTTGCCAGAGTCTCCGACTGCCGTTCCGGTACTCGCATTGGTGAAAGCAACATCCCAAAGCACAGCACCCGACCACGGTACGCCAAGTTGGCTGGTCCATGTTGTACCACCGTTAGTGGTCCGAAGAATTGTGCGACAATCTCCCACCGCTGTTCCTGTGTTGGAATCGGTGAACGAAACCGCACTGAGGAAATGTGTCGTTCCACTTGTCTGGCGTGTCCACGTTGCGCCCGCGT
>PMMO01000037.1:3808-3950 GCA_003162215.1 Ignavibacteriota bacterium | reverse complement strand
CCCACAATACCGTAACCCTCGCCAAGGTATCCGTATTCAACAGAGAACTCGTCCGGCGTCATCCTCGCACTCACTCCCATTACTTCTGCGGTCGCGTTGGCAATCGCAGCCAGCTCCACTTCGTAGCCGTCGGGACCACGTT
>PMMO01000037.1:0-3747 GCA_003162215.1 Ignavibacteriota bacterium | reverse complement strand
CCCCGCCGCTCCATGCCGGTCCATTGGATTTCCGCGCCCAGCATTCTATCGAGGAGAAGGTTACCGTTGGGAACCTCCGGTTCGCTCCCCCCCAGAACGAGCACGCACCGTAATCCCAGCTTCGTTGCAGCAGCTGCGGTTTGCCGGCAATGGTTCGATTGCGCTGCTCCGGCTGTCAGAATCACATCCGCTCTCTTCGCAAGAGCGTCCGCAAGCAAATATTCGAGCTTGCGGGTTTTGTTGCCGCCAAGCGCAAGCCCTGTCTGATNNCTAAACCCCAGACCCTAGACCCTATTTTATGAACCTGATGCACATCGGGTACCTATACGCGACTCCTTCATTCGCCTTCACCATCGCAATGATGGTCATAATCAGGCTGAAGACGGCCAGACCGATCAAGAGAATAATGCCGATGAGCACTATGATCAGAATCAACGCGATGATGTAATAGAGGGTCATGCTGATCTGGAAATTCAGGGCCTCTTTTCCCTGGTCGGCGACCAGCGGAAATTCGTCCTTCTTTATCATCCAGATCACCAGCGGACCGATAATGTTGCCCAGCGGAATAATGAAGCCGGCCAGAGCGCTCAAATGACAAATCATTGCCCAGGTATTCTGATCTCGGTTCGGAACAGGCGCGGAGCCTGTCGGCTGCTGGCTTGGCGTGGCGGTGTCCATGTATCATCTCCTGATGTGATAGGCGAATATACGGGATGCACATGAGTTGTGCAAATGCCCGGATGAAATCAAGAATCGCGAACTCAAGAATCGTGTTTTGGCCGCTCCCGGTGTTGTGGTGACACATTGCCTGCTCATGCCGCGATGATTCTGAAGATTGAATAGCTCGCATCCCATGTAAACTTCACAATCCCCTGTAGAAAAGACATCCTTCCGCGCCTGAATCACCCCTGAATTCCCCAAAAACCCGGCCTTTTGGGTATCTGCACCCTTGTTACCGATGTGGCACACGCCATGAACCTCTCCATTCCAGTGAAACGGAACCGGAGGATATGGTGAAGCGCTCATTTCCCTGTGCGCTCATAGCAATGGCAATGGTGTGGTGCTTGAGTGAAAGGGCAAACGGACAGACTTCGTACAGCGATGTCGCAGTGATTGTGAATGCGAACAGTACATTTTCACAAGCGATCGGCACCTATTTCAAGTCTCAACGGAATATCCCCGATCAGAACATCATCACTATACACTGTTCTTCGGCAGAAGAAGTGGACGCTGCGGAATTCAATTCCATGAGGTCGCAAATCGAATCCTATCTCCAGGCGAATAACCTGGTCGATTCAATCAACTATCTCGTGACCACAAAGGGCGTACCGCTGAAAATCAACCGGGGAGAAACGTGCTCGACGAACTCGCCTTCGGCTTCAGTGGAAAGCGAACTGATGTGCATTCTTGGCAGCTATGCCGGCTACATCGGCGCAAACGGACGTTACTACTCACCCTACTACAGCAAGAATCAACATTTCAGCCGTGCCACACAGGGCATTTATCTGGTCACTCGTCTGGACGCATACACAACGCAGGAGGTATTCGACCTGATTGACCGCAGCGGCCCTGCCACACGCGTAAGTTCAAACTCGTGCTACGTTCTCGATCAGGACCCCACATGGAATGCGTCAGCGGAATTCTTGAACGACTATATGACAACTGCGCGAAACTTGCTGGCCGAACGCGGCAAGAACGTTGAATTGAATTCGGACTCAGTGTATGTGACATCTCGCAAAGGCGTTCTCGGATATGTAAGCTGGGGCAGCAACGATCGCAATGCCGACAACTTCACCACGCATGCCCTGCCGCTCAATTCCTGGAGCCCCGGCGCAATTGTGGAGACCTACGTTTCCACTTCAGCACGCTCATTTGAGAATCCGCCATCATACGGCCAATCTCTCATTGCCGACCTTATTGAAGAAGGTGTCAGCGGGGCAAAGGGCTATGTGTACGAGCCGTTCACAAGCTCAATAGCCGACCCATCTGTTCTCTTCGACCGGTATGCGGCAGGCTACAATCTGGCTGAGAGCTACTTCATGGCCTCGCGGTATGTGTCATGGATGGACGTCGTTATAGGCGACCCCAAAACTTCCGTCCAGGAAGTTCAGGGAATGCAGCCGGTGCAAATGAGCTTTCTGCACGCTACCACGCAGATCGGGTCGGGGATTGTGGAACTCCGCTGGGGCACACTCTCCGAGATGAACAACTATGGCTTCACTGTGCAGAGAGCCGATACCGCACTCCGCGGGTTCTCGGATCTCGAGGGAAGCTATGTTGCAGGACACGGAACAACGCTCGATCCGCAGTCATACACCTGGTCAGACCGGATTGTCGAGCCGGGTGCGTACTTCTACCGTTTGAAACAATTCGACGTCGATGGCAAAGTGCACTTCTCGGAGCAACAGCAGGTCGTGGTAACAGGTGCGGTCGCGTCCGTGAAGGATGCATCACTGCCACAACGGTTCGCACTGGATCAAAATTATCCGAATCCGTTCAATCCGGTTACTACAATCGGGTTTCGGGTTGCGGGTGAAAAGACTGGGTCTGGGGTCTCGGNNCGCGAGGTGGCGGTGCTGGTGAACGAGAACAAGCTGCCGGGAGCGTACAGGGTTGCATTTGATGGTGGTCGGCTTGCAAGCGGCACGTATTTCTATCTCCTGCAGGTGGGAGAACGCATTGAAACACGCACAATGATGTATCTGAAATAAATGAGGGGAGAGGAAGACTCAATGGACACAATGGAGCAGGGTGAACAGAGTGCCAACGTGAGCACAGCGAGCCCAAACGAAAATTCGATGGGTGGATCGTTGCATCCGCGTCTGGCCTGGATTATATGCTATCGAGAGACGCACAACGTCCAGGCAGTATGTCGCAAGTTCAGCATCAGCCGCAAGACCTTCTACAAGTGGCTGAAGCGGTATCAGACAGAGAACGGCGACTCACAATCACTCATAGATCGTTCGCGTCGCCCGCACCATTTTCCGCGGGCAACCTCGGAGGAGAGCATCCGCATTCTCAAGGAAGCTCGGGAAGAGACCGGCTACGGCCAGCGCCGCCTCCGCGCGTATCTCGAGAAGCGCTATCAAATCACGCTCTCCGAACGCACAATCTGGAAAATCCTGAAACGTGAAGAGGAACAGCAGAACGGGATGGACAGGGACGCAGCGTGAGCGGGGGCAACGCGCAGAAAGGTTACGACTGAGCTTGAGGTTGGGGTTGAGGTTGGGGTTGAGTGCCCGGCGAAAAGCACTTAACTTCACCCTTAACTTCACCCTTGACCTTTGCTTCGCCTGTGCTTTCTATTTGAGCTTGACCAGCTTCTCAATTGCCGAGCGCTCCACACCATCCCCCCGTACCTGCACCTGGTAGAGGTAGTACCCGTTAGCAATTTCGTCTCCTTCTTCATCGCGGCCATCCCACATCACTCGGTTGAATCCCACCTGCAATGAGTGATGCGGTACCACGATCTCACGGATCTTCCTCCCGGCAATCGTGAAGATGCGGACATGCACTTCGTCCGGGGCACTATTCCCCGTAAGGACAAACGTGAATTCCGTTTCCCGACGGAAGGGGTTCGGATAGTTGAACACCCGGAGGATCCGCACGTCACTTTGCACACTGACAGTGAGCCGGCGCTCGATCGTGTCGGTTCCTGCAGCACCGTTCCACCGGTAGAGACGCGTGACCAGTTCGTGAATACCATCCCTTAATTCCGGAAGATACTGCACTCCATCGTCGAGCACC
>PMMO01000213.1 GCA_003162215.1 Ignavibacteriota bacterium | reverse complement strand
CGTCATCACCGGCGGGGGCGGGGTGATCGGGAGTGCGCTTGCGTTCGGATTCGCCTCCGTCGGTGTTCGCATGGTGATCGTCGACCTCATCAGGACCAACGCGGAAGGCCTCGCCGAATCCCTCCGCCGCGAATTCGGCGTCGACGCACTCGGGGTCGAAGGCGATGTGCTTGAGAAGGGTTCCATGGAGCATGCCCTTGAGGAGATTGCGGCGCGGTTCGGTGGAATCAACATGCTTGTGAATTGTGCAGGCGGCAATTCTCCTTCTGCGACCACGAAGGAAGAGTATGTCATGAAGGAAAATGTGTCACACCTCGAGGACACATTCTACGGTCTCGATGTGGAAGGGTTCCGGAAGGTGTTTGACCTGAACTTCCTCGGGACGATTATCCCCACAATGGTCTTCACGCGGGGGATGGTGGCGAATATGGACGGGGCGGTGCTGAACATCTCCTCGATGAATGCATTCCGCCCGTTGACAAAGATTCCCGCGTATTCTGCTGCAAAAGCTTCGATCAACAATTTTACCGAGTGGCTTGCCGTACACCTGGCAAAGGTGAACATCCGCGTGAATGGGATCGCCCCGGGATTTTTCCTGACCAACCAGAACCGGTTTCTCCTGGTCGACGAGAAGACCGGCATGATGACGGAACGAGGGAAGAAGATTCTTTCGGGAACGCCCATGGGGACCTTTGGCGCTCCCGCAGACCTGCAGGGAGCCGCCCTGTTCCTCATGTCCGACATGGCGAAGTTCATCACGGGGGTCACGATCCCCGTCGACGGCGGATTCAACGCTTTTTCGGGAGTGTGAGACGTGCTCTATTGTAGTCGCGGGTCGGTTCAGGACATTCTTTCATTCGCCGATTTGCGTTCGGGGTTGCATGAAACCCTCGGGTTGCTCGGCTCAAAGAAAAAGGTCCTCATCGTACCGCCTGATATTACCCGGGTACACTCACAAGCGGGTTCGCTGACGCGGTTCGCAGTGCAGTATTACGGTTCGCGGGTGACGGATATCCTGCCTGCCATCGGCACACACGATCCGATGACAGATGGTGAGATCGCGACGATGTACGGGGACCTGCCACGCTCACTGTTCAGGAAACATGACTTCCGGCACGCCATTGCGACGCTTGGCGAGGTTCCCGCCGAAGTCGTACGTATGCTTTCCGGAGGGGCGGTGGATTATCCCGTCCCCATTCAAGTCGGCTCCCTGCTGAACGACGGGGGGCACGACCTCATTCTTTCCATCGGTCAGGTTGTTCCCCACGAAGTGGCAGGCATGGCAAACCACAGGAAGAATATCTTCGTGGGCACAGGCGGAGTTGACGGCATCAACCGGACGCACTTTCTCGGGGCGGCGTACGGGATGGAGAAGATCATGGGTCGGGCGGATACTCCGGTCCGGAAGGTGCTCGACTATGGTGCCGACCATTTTGCACGCCACCTCCCGATCGTGTATGTGCTTACGGTGGTTGATCGCGATAGGTCCACAGGCGGCCTTGTCGTGCGCGGCCTCTATGTCGGCGATGATGTCGAGTGCTTCACAAAAGCTGCGGCGCTCTCGCTTGAAGTCAACTTCACTCTCCTCGAACAACCCCTGCGGAAAGTTGTGGTGTATCTTGAGCCGTCGGAGTTTAAGAGCACCTGGCTGGGGAACAAAAGCATTTATCGAACGCGCATGGCAATCGCGGACGGGGGCGAACTGATCGTTCTCGCTCCGGCAGTGTCGAAGTTTGGAGAAGATGCCGGCATCGACAGGCTCATTCGAAAGTACGGCTATGTCGGGACACAACAGGTGCTGGACCTCGTGAGCAAGCATGAGGACCTCAGAAACGGTTTGAGTGCTGCGGCACATCTCATGCACGGATCGTCGGACGGGCGGTTTTCCATCACCTACTGTCCCAGCGGCCTCTCGCGACAGGAAATTGAAAGCGTGAATTTCCGCTACGCACCACTGCCTGATATGCTCCGCAGATATGATCCGGCATCGATGCGCGACGGCATGCAGGTTCTCCCGGGCGGCGAAGAAGTATTTTACATCTCCAATCCCGCCCTGGGTCTTTGGGCCCATCGCGACAGGATGGTATAATCGGAGGAAGCATTGGCATCAACCGCCCGGCGCGCGAACAACATGAAGTCCCGGCAGGACGCCTTCATCCATGACGACTTTTTGCTCGAATCCAGAGAGGCCCGGACTCTCTATCACGAGTATGCCGAAAATCTTCCCATAATCGACTATCACTGCCACGTCCTGCCCAAATACATCGCTGAAGATCGCCGGTTCGACAACATCACGGAGCCCTGGCTTGAGGGAGATCATTACAAGTGGCGGGCGATGCGCACGTGCGGAGTCGATGAGCGCTTCATCACGGGAAATGCTTCGCCATGGGAAAAATTCCAAAAATGGGCGGAGACAGTCCCCCGGACACTGCGAAACCCGCTGTACCACTGGACCCACCTGGAANNTCGTGTGCACCACCGACGATCCGGTTGACACCCTCGAATACCATCGCGCAATGGCATCTGACACGCGGATGGCCACACGCGTCTATCCCGCGTTTCGACCTGACAAGGCGATGGCTGTCGACTCGCCTGACACCTATGCGGCGTATCTGAAGCGTCTGGCAGCTGCGGCAGACACTGACATCAATTCCTATGGTGCTTTTCTGGAAGCCCTGNNAAGGCTTTGGACCCCGGCGGTGCGCGCAAGCTCAAGTCGGCCATTCTCTTCGAGCTTGCCCTCATGGACGCCGAGCGGGGGTGGGTCCAGCAGTATCATCTTGGCGCGCTCAGGAACAACAACTCACGATTGATGCGCACCCTCGGGCCGGACACGGGGTTCGATTCCATCGGCGATTTTCCNNCTGCCTGGTGGTTCCTCGATCAGCGGAAAGGGATGATCCGGCAGCTTGACGCGTTGTCCGCCATGGGGCTGTTGAGCCAGTTCATCGGGATGCTCACGGATTCACGGAGTTTCCTCTCGTATCCGCGTCATGAATATTTCCGTCGAATCCTGTGCGCGCTCCTTGGTGACGATATGTCACGCGGCTTGCTTCCCGATGATCTCCACCTTGTCGGTACGCTCGTGCAGGATGTGAGCTATAATAATGTGCGCCGGTATCTCGCCCTCCCGGCTCTGAGCGATACTGCATCCGTGCACCCGAAGCCATCTTCCAAAGGAGCTCCAACGCGATGAGTGCTTTGTTTGATTTGACCGGATCGTCAGCGATTGTGACCGGTGCCAGTACCGGCCTGGGCAGGGGGATGGCTCTTGCGTTGGCTGCCGCAGGCGCTGATCTTCTCCTCGTGGACTATGTCTCCTGCAATGAAGTTGCCGGGGAGGTGCAGAGTACGGGGCGAAAAGGAGTCCCGCTGAGCGTCGATCTCTCGCAGATGTCTTCACTTCCTCGTGTCTTCGATGCCGCGATATCGTCATTCGGGAAGATTGATATCCTCATCAACAACGCCGGGATCATCCGAAGGGCACCTGCGATCGAATTCACGGAGAAAGACTGGGACGATGTTCTGACGATCAACAGCAAGACGGTGTTCTTTCTGAGTCAGGCCGTTGCACGAGACATGATGAAGAGGCGCTACGGCAAAATCATCAANNAATGAATGGGCGACGTCGGGCATTACGGTGAACGCCATCGCACCGGGATACATGGCGACGAACAACACCAAAGCATTGCGCGGGGATCCGGTCCGGAGCAAGGCGATCCTCGATCGCATTCCGGCGGGGAGGTGGGGAACGCCGGAGGATCTTCAGGGCGCGGCGGTGTTTCTTGCATCGCATGCATCGGACTACGTCAACGGCCACGTTCTTGTGGTGGATGGGGGGTGGATGGCACGGTGAGGCACGGAGCCGGAAGAGGTGCGAGATGCAGATCTGCGAGTGGTATGAATCGGAAGAACGGAGGAACCTGTGGACGTACGCTATTTGCCTGATGACAGATCGTATCAGCGCTTCACGACAGACGAACTCCGCCGGTCGTTTGTGCTCGATCGATTGTTCACGCCGGGTGCCATCACGATGGAGTATTGTGACACTGATCGGGCGATTGCCGGTGGCGCGGTACCGCAGGATGTGCCACTTGCTCTTCAGGCGACAAAAAAGGAGATGGCCGCCGCGTATTTTGCCGAACGACGAGAAGTGGGAGTGGTCAACCTGGGAGCAGATGGGATCGTGCGGGCTGACGGAAAAGAGTACCATCTGCATGTCCGGGATATGCTCTACATCGGCAGGGGCACCCGGGACATTGAATTCCGCAGCGTCAATTCCCGCGATCCCGCGATTCTCTATTTCGTATCGTACCCGGCCCATGCTTCCTATCCGACAACGACTGCGCCGTACGACACGGCGGAGCGGTCGCACCTCGGAGCGATGGAGACCGCAAACAAGCGGACGATCAATCGTTACATCCATGCAGGCGGCGTGAAAAGCTGCCAGTTGGTCATGGGGTTGACTGAACTGGCGCCGGGGAGCGTGTGGAATACCATGCCACCACATACGCATCAGCGTCGCATGGAAATCTATCTGTACAGTGCACTCGGCCCGGAAGAGATCGTCGTCCACCTCATGGGGAAACCCGATGCCACGCGAAGCCTGATCATGCGCAATAATCAAGCGGTCGTTTCACCAAGCTGGTCGATTCATTGCGCCGCGGGAACCAAAAACTATCAATTCGTATGGGCAATGGGCGGGGAGAATCAGGAGTTCGGCGACATGGATGCCGTGGCCATGCAGGACATTCGTTAACCTACCAGCTCTACAAGGAACATAGCCGATGATGGAACCTTCGAAACCGGCCAATCCAACAGACGCCCCCACCGGACGATATCGTTGGACAATGTGTTCTCTTCTTTTTGTCGCAACCACCATCAATTATGTCGATCGCCAGATTCTGGGAATTCTCGCCCCCGATCTGCAGCGGATCATCGGATGGAGCGAAGTCGAATACGGATATATCGTGGTCGCGTTTCAGGCGGCTTACGCGATCGGGTTGCCGCTGTTCGGTCGGTTCATCGACCGCTACGGCACGAAGCTGGGCTATTCGCTGTCAATCCTGGGATGGAGCATTGCCGCGATGGGTCATGCCCTGGCGACGTCGGCGTTCAGCTTCGGTGTGGCAAGNNATCAAGGCCGTCGCGCTGTGGTTCCCCAAAAAGGAGCGCGCGCTCGCAACGGGCATCTTCAATTCAGGAGCGAATATCGGAGCCGTGGTTGCCCCTGCCACGGTGCCCTTCCTCGCCGAGCACTACGGCTGGTATGGTGCCTTCCTGGCGACGGGAGCGCTGGGCTTCCTCTGGATCGCATTCTGGGTGTTGCTCTATGATCGCCCCGAAGAGAGCAAGCGTGTCAGCGCGCCGGAACTTTCGTACATACTGTCGGACCGGGATCAGGAAACATCCGAGAAGATCCCGATGGGTGTTCTCCTGAGCCACAGGGAGACCTGGGCTTTTGTTCTCGGGAAGTTCCTGACCGATCCCATCTGGTGGTTTTATCTCTACTGGCTGCCCAAATTCCTCAACACGCAGTACGGACTGACACTCACCGACCTCGGTCTGCCGCTTATCGCCGTTTACACCATGACGACGGTCGGCAGCATAGGCGGCGGATGGCTGTCGTCCAGTCTCATCTCCAGGGGTTGGGAGATAGACAGGAGCCGCAAGCTCGTGATGCTCATCTGCGCACTTCTGGTGGTGCCGATCGTGTTTGTGTCAAGGAGTTCCTATCTCTGGAGCGCTGTGGGGTGTATAGGTCTCGCCGCAGCGGCACACCAGGGGTGGTCAGCGAACATCTTCACGCTGGTTTCCGACATCTTCCCCAAGAAGGCAGTGGGATCGGTTGTCGGGCTCGGCGGCATGGCGGGTTCGGTCGGCGGCATGTTGTTCGCGGCGACGGCGGGGTACCTGCTTGAGTGGACAGGCAGTTACATGACGCTGTTCTACGTGGCAGGCTCGGCATATCTCGTTGCCCTTGCCATTATTCAGATTCTTGTTCCGAAGATCAAGCCCCTGGAATCTTTTTAGCGGATCAAACGAGTTCCGTTGCTCTGAGTCCTTCGTAGGGATGGGAGTTACGCGTACTATACCGGCGAGCCCCGCAGGATCAATGACCTGAAAGGTCTTGGAGCATTTCTCCTCGCTGTCATCGAACTGGAACAGGGGGAACGCTGAAATGAGGAAACATTCGCATATCACGCTTGCTGATATCGCCGGCCGCCTGGGCGTATCGCGGGTCACGGTGTCAAAAGCGCTGCGCGGTCATCCCGACATCTCAGAGGGAATGGCGAAGAAAGTTCGCCGCATTGCAAGCGAACTTGGCTACAGCCCGAACAGGATGGCGCGAAATCTTTCAGCCCGGAAATCGCATCTCCTTGGTCTCGTCGTGCCCAAAATCGCACACTTCTTTTTCGGTTCTGTGATCGAAACGGTCTATGCGAAAGCGCTGGAACATCGGTACGAAACTATTTTGATGGTATCGCACGAAAACGAAGAGCAGGAGATTCAGCACCTGCAGACGTTGGTGTCCATGCGTGTGGATGGTATTATTATCTCGGTGTCGGCGCGGCTGCGGGATACCGCAATCTTTGAGTGGGTCAAGAAGATGGGCATCCCCCTTCTGTTTATGGATCGTGTTCCGGATCCGCCGCCGAAAGGGTCGACCACCGTGATCGTGGACGACTATGGAGGTACCGTCCAGGCGATCGAACAGGCGATTACAGTCGGGCATACCACGATCGCGTGCATCGGCGGTGACAGGAATATCAACATCGGACGCAATCGTGTGCAGGGATACACCGACACGCTCCGCCGGCACGGTCTTCCTGTCAGAGAAGAATGGATTATCGCCGGCGGGTACGGGACAGAGGCGGCTTATAGCGGGTTCATGCGGCTCTATGAGAATGGTCAGGTTCCACGCTGCATCTTCGCCGTGACGTATCCCGTGGCACTGGGTATCTATGCTGCGGCTAAGGCGAGGAATGTCAGGATCCCCCATGACATCGATGTGATTTGTTTCGGCGATAGCGACATCGGCAGCCTTCTCACGCCGGCACTCAGCTGCGTCAGCCAGCCGACCCAGCGGCTCGGCGAGGAATCGGTCAAGATTCTCATGGAGATGATCGATCACCCTGAATCGACACTCGCGGGCAACTATGTGATTCCGACGGAGTTGATCCTGAGGGAGACGTGTGTGCGTGCCAAAGGCACTGCGACACCAGACAACAGGCTGAAGAATGATACTTGAAAAATACTCCATAGGTATTGGCGACAGATTCGGCATGGAGGGTGCAGCACAGGTGCGTGCCCTCCAGAAGGCCGCACGTGATGGCGTTTCGCTTGTGCCGGTGTGGAACAAATCGAACCGCGAACATTCGATTATCGGCACCAATCCGAACGACACGCTTCTTGCGGCAATGGCGGCCGTCAAAGCCGCCTCCTGGACGAAGCCATTCTACCTGGACGCCGATCACATCGGCCTTGCGACACTCGACAAATTTATCGAGCCGTGCAATTTCTTCACCATCGATGTCGCTGATGTTATTGGTCGTCCCGCCGACCAATCCGCTGCCGATGCGTTCCTGAACGCAATGCATCAGTTCAGGGGCACGCTGGTCATCCCCGGAATGCACAAACCGATAACCGTGGATGACGTCCTGCTGAATTCCATTGCGCGCACGTATCTTCTCGCGGTAACCGAAGCGGGGAAGGTCTATCGGCGCATCATTGCGCACAAACCCGAGGGGAGTTTTGTCGCTGAAATGTCTCTGGATGAGGCAGACGTACCGCAGTCCCCTGCGAAACTCTTCTTTATCCTTGCCGCCGTGGCTCGTGAGGGGATCCCGCTGCAGACCATCGCGCCGAAGTTTACGGGAGATTTCCTCAAGGGTATTGACTATGTTGGTGACACCGCCCGATTCGAAACGGAGTTTCGCGATCATCTTGCGGTAGTGGGTCGGGCGATTTCGGAGTTCGGCCTCCCCGCCAGTCTGAAACTGAGTGTCCACACAGGCAGCGACAAGTTCTCGCTCTATCCTTTGATACGCCGGGCAATCCTTGATTTCGACGCGGGGTTGCACTTGAAGACAGCTGGAACGACCTGGCTCGAAGAGGTGATCGGACTCGCCGGTGCCGGGGGAGATGCCCTGCTGCTTGCAAAGGAGGTTTATGCGATCGCCTTGACCAGATATGACGAATTGTGCAAGCCGTATGCAACCGTAGTCAGGATCGACCGATCACAACTGCCCGATCCCGCGGACGTGCAACGGTGGACTTCGGCGCAATTTGTCGAGGCATTGCGCCATGACCGGGCCTGCCCCTGTTACAATATTCACTTCCGTCAGTTTATGCACGTCTCGTTCCGTATCGCTGCCGAAATGGGTGAACGATACCTGAAGATGCTTCGGGAGCACCGGAGCACAATTGAACACAATGTAACAACAAACCTCTACGACCGGCATCTCAAGCCGCTATTTGTCGGTTGATTGAACAAGGAAGGCATTATGGGCTCTCAAAAGATTGGCATCGTAGGCCTCGGTGTGATGGGCGAGAATCTTGCATTGAACATTTCCCACAACGGGTATTCCGTGGCCGGTTTCGATCTGGACGGGGCGAAGGTTGAGAGTTTCGCAAAACGAACGGCCGGAACGAGCGCGATTGCGGCGCATGCGTTGCCGGAATTTGTCCGTGCGCTTGCCACGCCACGGATCATCCTGATCATGGTGCCGGCGGGAAAACCCGTCGATGCGGTGATCAACGACCTCACTCCGCACCTGCAATCCGGGGATCTCCTGATTGACGGCGGTAATACGTACTTCGCCGATACCGAAAGAAGAATCAAGGCGCTGGAAGGAACCGGCATTCTCTACATCGGAACCGGTGTCAGCGGCGGGGAAGAGGGAGCGCTCAAGGGGCCGGCCATCATGCCGGGTGGGAATCCCGCGGCATGGCCGGTCTTCAAACCGATCTTCCAGGCAATTTCGGCAAAAGCCGAGGACGGTGCTCCATGTTGCGAGTGGATGGGCAACGGCGGTGCGGGACATTTCGTGAAAATGGTCCACAACGGCATCGAGTACGGCGACATGCAGATAATCTGCGAAGCCTACTGGCTGATGGAGCGGTTGCTGGGGATGACACCCGCCGACATGAGCCGCGTCTTCGGGGAGTGGAAATCCGGGGAGCTCAGCAGCTACCTGATCGATATCACGGCGGATATATTGGCGAAGACAGATCCGGAGACCGGCAAACCGATGGTCGACGTCATACTGGATACGGCGGAGCAGAAGGGCACTGGGAAGTGGACGAGCCAGGTGGCGTTTGATCTCGGCGTGCCTGCGCAAACCATTGCCGATGCGGTATTCGTGCGCATGCTCAGCGCACTCAAGAAGGAACGCGTGGCGGCATCCGCCGTGCTTTCGGGACCGCCGGTGTCGTTCCGCGGCGACCGGAAGGTGATGCTGGAGAATATCCGGAAGGCATTGATGTGCTCGAAGATCTGTTCGTACGCCCAGGGTTTCCAGCTTCTGAAGGCAGGCAACGAAGAATACAAGTGGAACCTGCAGTTTGGCACGATTGCCTCCATCTGGAGGGCGGGCTGCATCATCCGTGCACAATTCCTCGGGAAAATCAAATCCGCCTACGAAACGAACCCCGTGCTGTTGAATCTCCTGCTCGATCCGTACTTCGCCAGGGTCCTGGATAGCTACCAGGCGGCATGGAGAGTCGTTGTTGTCGCCGCGGTGGAATGCGGGATTCCGGTGCCCGCGTTCATGAGCGCACTTTCATACTTCGATTCCTACCGCTCGGCCAATCTCCCTGCGAATTTGCTTCAGGCCCAGCGGGATTACTTTGGCGCGCATACGTATCACCGGGTCGACAAGGAAGGGAAATTTCATACGAAGTGGATTGATGCTTTGTGAAACAACAGAGGGACTATAGTTTTCATGAGCAATGAACTGAATATAAAAAGCGACGGCGCACTGGACCTCCTTTCGCTGGGTGCGCTTGTCCACCGTCTTGATCCGGGAATCGTACCGTTCCGCAAAGCCACCGAATGCAAGATTCACGTGAGCGGCGGCGAGTTCAATGTGGCAGCAAACCTGGCCGACTGCTTCCAGATGAACACCGGAATTGCCACGGCCATGGTGGAGTATCCCATTGGCGATCTGATTGCGGAGCGTGTGCGCGCAATGGGCGTGAAGCCGTTCTACAAGCGCTTCAAGCACAACGGCGTCAACGGTCCGAACATGGCGACCGTGTATAGCGATCGGGGGCACGGCGTCCGCGCCCCTTTGGTGTTCTATAACCGTTCGAATGAAGCTGCTGCGCAACTCAAACCCGGCGACTTCGACTGGAACGGCATTTTCAATGCCGGTGTCCGATGGTTCCATAGCGGTGGCATTTTCGCATCGCTTTCCGAGACGACCGGCGAGTTGATCATCGAAGGAATGAAAGCCGCAAAGAAGGCAGGCGCCATTACGAGTTTCGATCTTAACTTCCGCGAAAAACTCTGGGCGATCTGGGGCGGAGAGAAGAAGGCCGTCGAGGTCGTGGGGCGAATCGTCGAGAACGTGGATGTGCTGGTGGGGAACGAAGAGGACCTCCAGAAAGGTCTCGGGATTCCGGGCCCTGACGTGGCAGCAAAGTCGAAACTCGACCCGTCCGCATTTTTCAGTATGATGAATAACGTGCTTGGGAAGCACCCGCATGTGAAAATTGTGGCGACGACATTGCGTGATGTGAACTCGACGAATCGCCACGGTTGGAGCGCAGTCGCCTGGGTGGACGGCAAAACCCACACCGCTCCCACGTGCGAATTGGATGTGCTGGATCGAGTCGGCGGCGGAGACGGCTTTGCGAGCGGGTTCTTCTACGGCCTGCTGAGCGGTGAATCACCCAACGAGGCAGTGAAGCTGGGATGGGCGCATGGGGCGCTTCTCACAACGTTCCCCGGTGATACCACGATGGCAACGGTCGAACAAGTGCGCGCATTTGCCAGGGGCGGATGTCCCCGCATCCAGCGATAGCATAGAACAATGAAGGCAACCATGCGCAATGGTCTGATCCTAGCTCTTCTGATCTCATCAACGCCGGGATTTGCACAGTCTCTCTTGGTGACCGTGAAAAACCCCGCAGCGATCGTCCGATTGCATGAAACGATCGCAGTACCGTTATCGAAAGCAGTGGAGGTCATCGGTGAAGTCGATCCTGCCCGGATCAACGTGTGTCAGGAGGGAAAGGAGAATTCACTTGCGGTGCAGGTGACCGATAGGGAAATTCTCTTTCAATCCGATATCGGTTTACGGGCGACGAAGCGATACGTCGTCAGGATGTCTCCCGGGCGCAAATTGCCTCAGGCATCGGTGGTGAGCGGGATGTTCGTTCTCCCGCGGGAGGACTATGCATGGGAGAACGACAGGATAGCCTTCAGGATGTACGGCCCGGCACTTGCCGCAGAATTGAACAACGGAATCGACGTCTGGACAAAGCGGGTGCGGTATCCCATTGTCGCGAAATGGTACAAGGAGGCCGAAGGGAGCACTCCGGGGAAAGACACCTACCATCAGGATCGGGGTGAGGGAGCTGATTTCTTCGCCGTGGGGCGTTCGCTCGGTGCGGGGGGGTCAGGTCTGTGGCAGGAAGGCAAAGTGGCGCAACCGGGCGTCTTTACCTCCTGCAGGACGCTGACAAACGGTCCCGTCCGGATCGCCTTTGCGTTACGCTACGCATGGGTCGTCGATGGTGACAGTCTGACCGAGGAAAAAGTGGTCTCGCTGGATGCGGGAGAAAATCTCAACAGGATCGAGGTGCGTTTCACCGGTCCGCGCACCGGGCAACATCTTTCGATAGCGTGCGGACTTGTCAAACGCGTCAACATTGTTGCTTCACGCCCCAAAGGACGATGTCTCCTTTCGCTCTGGGGTCCCACGATCGGGGACTCGCTTGCCGGGTCGCTGGGGACTGCCATCGTCTTTCCGTCCGGAGGATGCACAGAATACGCCGAGGACAAGGATCAGCATCTCATGATCGGGGAATCATCGGTCGGGGCGGCATTTGTGTACTATGCCGGCGCAGGGTGGACGGGCAACGGAGTATTCCGGTCGGAAAAGGACTGGGCTGCATACCTGGATCATTNNGAAGTAGTACCACGTACCCTTTGTATTTTTTACTTGACACTCACTCGCGATTTTCTATATTCAACTTCATACAAAGTTATCTGATGGGAACCAGCCTCCATACCGCCGACGACATTTCCGCGAAGAACTCCCTCGCGGTGCGTGGCATTGCTGTTTCCCTGGTATCCATTCTGCTCCTTATTGTCAACCTCCTGCTTCTGGGCCTTATTAACTGACCCGGACGCCAGAGGTTAACCAAGCACACCGCAAAACACTCCACACGATGCACCGGTAAGCAAGGTTCGCCTCTGGCAGACCGAGTACGCTGTTTCACATGTCTGACTGAGGACAAACGCAATGCCGGAAACGTTTTCGTGGAACCGCCGCAGCCGGTCGATTACTGAAGGTGTCCAGCGCACCCCCAACCGTGCGATGCTCAGGGCCGTTGGGTTCGGTGACGAGGATTTTTCCAAGCCCATTGTCGGTGTCGCCAACGCTCACAGTAACCTGACCCCCTGCAATGTCGGCCTGAATGGTTTGGCAGACGCGGCGATGGCTGCCCTCAAAGAGGCAGGGGCGATGCCACAGGTTTTTGGCACCATGACTGTCAGCGATGGTATTTCCATGGGAACCCAGGGGATGAAATACAGCCTGGTCTCCCGCGAGATCATTGCTGACTCCATCGAAGCGGTCTGCGGTGCCCAGTGCATGGATGGCATTCTTGCCATCGGCGGCTGCGACAAGAACATCCCGGGGGCACTGATCGCATTCGCGCGCCTCAATATTCCCGCAATCTTTGTCTACGGCGGCACAATTAAACCCGGCCACTACAATGGCCGCGATCTCACGATTGTCAGCGCATTCGAGGCAGTCGGAGAGTACAGTGCGCACCGGATCGGTGAAGAGGAATTGCAGGAGGTCGAGCGGCACGCTTGTCCCGGTGCGGGCTCGTGCGGCGGCATGTACACCGCCAACACGATGTCCTCCGCGATTGAAGCGATGGGGATGTCTCTCCCGTACTCCTCGACAATGGCCGCCGAGGATGCCGAGAAGACCGCAAGTACCGCCGCCTCCGCCGCTGCCCTCGTTCACGCAATCAAACACCAAATTCTCCCACACACAATGCTCACCCGCAAAGCCTTTGAGAATGCAATCGCCGTAACGATGGCTATCGGCGGTTCAACAAACGCTGTGCTGCACCTTCTTGCCATCTCCCATTCAGCCGGAGTGCCGTTGATCATGGACGACTTCGAGACGATACGCAAACGCGTCCCGGTGTTGTGCGATCTCAAGCCCTCGGGCAAACACGTCACGACAGAATTTCACCAGGCCGGTGGCGTGCCTCAGGTGATGCGCATGCTCCTTGATCATGGAGTACTGCATGGGGATGCGATGACCATCACCGGCCAGACGGTGGCAGACGTACTCGCATCGGTTCCATCACACCCGCCGGTGGGGCAGGAGGTTATCCATTCCTGGGATGAGCCGCTCTATGCACATGGACACCTGGCGATACTGCGGGGGAATCTCGCAACAGAAGGTGCGGTGGCGAAGATCACGGGTGTGAAGAAACCCAAAATCACCGGTCCGGCCCGCGTCTTCGATTCTGAAGAATCCTGTCTTGATGCAATCCTCTCCGGCATGATCCGCGCGGGGGACGTCGTGGTGATCAGATACGAAGGCCCGAAGGGGGGGCCGGGTATGCGCGAGATGCTTGCCCCGACCTCTGCGATTATCGGGGCAGGGTTGGGGGATTTGGTCGGGCTCATTACGGACGGTCGTTTCTCGGGAGGGACGTACGGCATGGTGGTGGGCCATGTCGCTCCGGAGGCGGCTGTCGGAGGAACCATTGCGCTTGTGCGTGAGCAGGATACAATAACAATCGATGCGGAGGCACGACAGCTGACACTGCACGTGTCCGATGCTGAACTCGCGAAGCGGCGTGCGATGTGGGAACCCTCTCCGCCCCCCCGACGCGGCGTGCTTGCCAAGTATGCCCGGGCAGTGTCCAGCAGCAGCCTGGGTGCGGTAACGGATTTGTAAATCAACTCTCACCCCAACAGGAGTGCGTATGACACGGGAATCACACAGCGATGGCGGATCGAGAGCCGGTGCCGTCATGACAGGAGCGGAGATCTTCGTTCGCTCGCTCATCGAGGAGAAAGTCGAGGTGCTCTTCGGGTATCCCGGAGGAGCAACGATCGGCGTGTACGATGTGTTGCGCGACCTCTCCACTATCCAGCACGTCCTCACACGGCATGAGCAGGGTGCGACTCATGCAGCGGAGGGATATGCGCGGGTGACAGGCAAGCCGGGGGTGGTCCTTGTGACGTCCGGTCCCGGGGCCACGAACACCGTGACGGGAATCGCCGATGCATACATGGATTCTCTGCCACTCGTGGTCTTCACCGGACAGGTGCCATTGCGCCTGATCGGGAATGATGCATTCCAGGAGGCCGACATTGTCGGCATCACCCGTCCGATCACCAAACACAACTATCTTGTGCGCGATGTGACGGAACTTGCGAAGACAGTCAAAGAAGCGTTCCACATTGCGACCACCGGGCGACCGGGACCCGTGCTTGTGGATTTGCCGAAGGACGTCATGGCGCATACTGCACCTTTCGATTATCCCTCCACTGTCGAGATGCGGAGCTACAATCCCATTGTTGAAGGACATCAGAAGCAGTTGAAGAAGGCCGCGGAGGTGATCAACGCTGCGAAACGTCCGGTGCTCTACGTGGGCGGTGGCGTGGTGCTCTCGGGGGCTGCGACGGAACTCACGGCTCTTGCCCGCAAAATGTCCTGCCCTGTGACGACCACTCTTCAGGGCCTGGGGGCTTTCCCGTCCGACGATCCGCTCTCGATGGGGATGCTGGGGATGCACGGAACATGGTACTCCAACATGGCGGTCCACCATTGCGACATACTGATTGCGGTCGGCGCCCGGTTCGACGATCGTGTCACCGGCAAGGTTGAGGCGTTCGCCCCGGAAGCGACCGTAGTGCATATCGACATCGATCCGTCGGCGATCAGCAAGAACGTGCTTGTGGATGTGCCGATTGTGGGTGATGTGAAGCGTGTGCTGACGAGTCTCCTCCCCCTCGTCAGGCAACTTGATACGACTGCATGGCAGTTGGAGATTGCAGGGTGGAAGCGCGAGCATCCACTGCGGTACCAGTCCGGACCGGAGATCCGTGCCCAGCAGGTGTTCCATTGCCTTGGCGACGTTACCGGTGGCGCGGCAATTGTCGTTACCGATGTTGGTCAGCATCAGATGTGGGCGGCGCAGTTCTTCCCATGCATGGAACCGCGCACCTTTGTCACCTCGGGTGGTCTCGGAACGATGGGTTTCTCGCTTCCCGCGGCGATGGGCGTTGCCTTTGCCCGCCCCAATCTTCCGATCGTCTCCATCAGCGGTGATGGCGGGTTCCAGATGAATTCCCAGGAACTGACCACGATTGTCCAGCACAAGCTGCCCGTCAAAATATTCGTCATCAACAACGGGTTTCTCGGGATGGTCCGGCAGTGGCAGGATCTTTTCTGGAAACGGCGCTACTCGCAGGTTGAAATGACGAGTCCGGATTTTGTGAAGCTTGCCGAGGCCCATGGGTGCCCTGGATTCCGGGCGACAACGTCGTCGGAGGTTGAACCCCTGGTGCGGCGCGCGATGGGCTATACTGACGGCCCTGTGCTTGTTGAATTCGTTGTGGTGCAAGAAGACAATGTGTATCCGATGATTCCTGCGGGACAGACAGTGGAGGAGATGATCGACATTCCTCTCGATCCGGCAGACGAGGGGGTGACTATTTTCAACCCCGTCAGCAAAACTGCAGTGCATGACCGAAAGGAAGACCTTCATGGCGTCCACATCCGTTAGTCCGCGCAGGCCCGCGCCGGGAACCGAACCGAGGCGACGGCACACGATCTCCATTCTGGTGGAAAACAAGTTCGGCGCGTTCGCGCGTATTGCCGGACTCTTTTCCGCCAAGGGGTATAACATCGAGAGTCTCAGTGTCGGACCGACGGAAGATGAGACCGTCTCTCGCATGACGATCGTGACCGAAGGCGATGATGCGATCATCGAACAGATCACGAAACAGCTGAACAA
>PMMO01000251.1 GCA_003162215.1 Ignavibacteriota bacterium | reverse complement strand
CAGAGCGTGCGCTCTTGAGTTCAAAGGCATAACCATTAAATCACATACTCAATGGTGGGCCGCCGCTCCTCTTGCGACTGAATGCGTGTTTTGTGCTCCTGGTAGACAAACGAAAACGGCGGCACGCTTTCAGTCAACCAAACGTTTCCGCCGATGATGCTGTGGTGCCCGACAACGGTGTCACCGCCAAGGATCACAGCCTGCGCATAGATCACCGAATGGTCCTCAATCGTCGGGTGCCTCTTCGACTTGGCAAGCCGTTTGTCTACGCTGAGAGCACCAAGGGTCACGCCTTGATAGAGTTTCACGTGGTCACCGATAACGCAGGATTCTCCAATGACGATTCCCGTGCCATGATCAATGGCGAAGCCCTTGCCGATCTGCGCGCCGGGGTGAATGTCGACCCCTGTGAGATGATGCGCGTATTCGGTGAGAAGCCGGGGGAAGATCGGGACATGGCGCTTGTAGAACTCATGCGCAAACCGGTAGATGGCGATGGCTGTGAAGCCGGGATACGCAAGGATAACTTCATCGAGCGATTCGGCGGCCGGATCTCCCTGGTTGATTGCCGTTGCATCCTGCATGAGCAATGTGTGGATGTCGGGCAACGCTGCCATGAACTCTCCGGAGATCCGGGCTGAATCCAGGGAGCCCTCTGAAACAAGGGGCATGAGGAGTCGCTCCAGATCTCCTTCGAGAAGCACGAGACGGGAAGCGATTTGGCCCGCACTGCTGAGTCTCTCCTTGCAAAAATGCGGAAAGAGCACGGCCAGGAGGTTGTCAACGAACCGTTCTGTTCCCTCTTTCACCTGGAAACCGAATTTCGCGTCGTCACGGTGGGCATTAAGAAGTTGAGCAAATGTCTTGTTGTCCATGCAGGAATCCTCGGTTCTGTGTGCCAGTGTTCCAATATACTAAACCTCCAGGAAATTTGGCGGGTTCCACAAAAAGACAACGCATCCTGCCTCTTTGCTGGAAGTTACTGACAAAAAAGATTACATTAACGAACAAGACATTCACTCCCCCTGAAGCATCCGTCCATGCCCAAGCGAATTTTCATTCTCTGCGTTGAAGATGAGCCAGAGGTTCTTGACGCAATCGTCAAGGACCTGTCGGTGTTTGAAGATCAATTTCCGATTGAGACCGTGCGTTCCGTGGCGGAAGCCCGTGCTGCCGTGGCCCGCATTCAGGAAGCCAAAGACGCCCTGGGCCTGGTGTTGTGCGATTATGTCATGCCCGGAGACAACGGTGTGGAGTTCCTGATCGAACTCTACAGGGATCCACAAACCGCAACGACCAGAAAAGTTCTCCTGACAGGGCAGGCCGGTCTCGAAGCAACGGTGCGCGCGGTGAATTTTGCCAACCTCGACTTCTACATGGGCAAACCATGGACAAAAGAAGAGCTGGTGGGAGCAGTACGCCAGCAGCTCAAGTTGTATGTTATCGCTCACGAACGTGAGCTCCAACAGTATGCTTTTCTCTTTGGCGACCGGGAAATGGCAGAAGCCATGATGAGCAAGTTCCCGGGAGCACACTAGCCCGCCGACACGAACGATGGATACCCCGTCGCCCGATCAGGAGCGCCCGGCTCCATTTTCTTCAATAACCACCGATCCCACGACCGGCAAGGAGTTTCCGGAGGTTGTCGCAACTCTCCGCGAGCGTATAGCCGATGGTGACATCGCGGGCATTGTGCACCGATTCCGCCGCGGGGATGTCATCATCCAGGAGGGGCGATACAACGATGCGATCTATCTGATTCTTGAGGGCCGCGTGCATCTGACGAAGCACTACGGCGACGAAGACCCGGTGCCTGTCGGAATGCTGGAGGCGGGAGATTTTGTCGGTCTCATCTCGTTCTACAGCGAGGAGTCGGCGTTTTCTTCGGCGCAGGCAAAGACCGATGTCATCACACTCCGACTCACGCGTGACGAATTCGGCCGCTTGCCTGCCGCGCAACCGGAACTCGCCGCCCTCGTTCAGCCGCTCATCATCACAAATCTTGCTGAGCGGTACCGGCGCATTGTGACGTTACACCTCGAGGTGGCCGCGTTAACCCGGGAGGTGGAAGGGGAGCGCAACAGGCTCCAGGAAGCACTCGAAGAACTTCGAAGCACCCGCAATCGCCTCATCCACCAGGAGAAAATGGCGATCCTCGGGCAGCTGGTGGCAGGGATCGCACACGAACTGAACAATCCCGCTTCTGCCATGCTCCGGGGAGCTGAGAACCTCTCGGCCATGTTGCCGGATACCGTCGATCCTGGATCGTCACAGCTTGAGCGCCTCCTGCTTGACCTCGGCAGAACACGGGTGGTCATCGGAACGGATGAACAGCGCGTCCGCATGGAGAGCCTTGCCCGTGCATACCCTCACATCCAACGGAGCGACGTTCGCATTCTTTCACAACTTCCGGATGACGGCATCGCCGCGCTCACTCCCGCACTCAAGGATTCCTCCTCACGGGCAAAAGACCGCCTTGCAGCGCTCCTGCGCTGGTTCGAAATCGGCTTGTTCCTCCGCAATATCCAGGTATCGGGTAATCGGATCAGCAATATCGTCCAGAGTCTGCGTGGCTACAGCCGCGAAAGCAAAGCGGAGATTGAAGAAGTGGACATCGGAGGAGGAATACAGGATACACTCCTCATGGTTGCCAACAGGCTCAAGAGTGTCACGGTGCGGCTCGACCTGGCAGAGCTGCCACCTGTCCGCTGCCACCCGGGAGAGATCAATCAGGTATGGACGAATATCATCCTTAACGCATGCGACGCGATGCACGACAGGGGAACGTTGAAGGTCAAGACAATGCGCAAAGGCAAGGACGAAGTGGCCGTTACCATCGCCGATACCGGCCCCGGAATACCGGCCGACATATTGCCGAAGGTATTCGAACCCAACTTCACAACAAAGACTGCAAGTGGTTCATTTGGTTTGGGCTTAGGCCTTGCAATCTCAAATGAAATCGTGCACAAACATGGAGGGAGTATCAGTTTTCATAATGCACCTGAAGGTGGTGCGGTCTGTACGGTGGTCCTTCCTCTGGTGAGCGACGCTACAACTTCCTCTTAGTCCCCAACATTATCACGAAGATCCCTCCAAGCGCCAGGAGCACACCCAGAGGACGGATATAGCGCTGGACATCCGGTGCACACGCTTGCGGCAACAATCTCGCTATTCCCACCCCCACAAACGCCAGAATTGTCCCCGCCACCCAGTACCGCCGCCTACCTGCAGGAATCATCGCAAGAGAGGGATCAGTGTGATGTAGATACCTGCGAGAATCGCAGTGGTGATCACGCCGCTGATGTTCGCCCCTAAGGCTTCCGGCAGAATGAGCACTTCCGGAGCGACTTCCATGACGGATTTCTGGGCAACTTTCGCGGTGGTGGGTACGCAACTGACACCGGCAATGCCTATGACGGGATTATACTTGCCGCGCTTGAGGAAGTACAAGAGATAGCCGCCAATGATGCCACCGATCCCCGAAAGAAGCAACGACAGGATGCCGAGGAGCAGGAGCGTCAGTATCTGCGGATTCAGGATGGTGTTTGCCTCGCAGAGGACGCCGAGAAGAAGGCCCAGGAAGAATGTTGAACCGTAAAGAATCGGACCACCGATGAATTCCACGAAGTGTGTGAGCCCCGCTTCCTTCACTGCAACGCCGACAAACAACGAGAGGAAGAGCGGCGCTGCGACCGGGAAGAGCAGGCAGAGCACTGTGCCCGCAATAACGCAGAATGCAAGCTTCTCACCTGAACTGACCACAATAATCTTCTTGGGCGGAGCAGGCTTGATACCCCGCAACCGTCGGGGCACCAGAAGCTTGATGAGGTACGGATACCCGCCGTAGGTGAGGCCAAGATAGAGATAGGCCACGACGGTGATCGGCACGAACAGGTTCTTCGAAAGAGTAAGCGAGGTGAACAAGACCATGGGACCGTCGGCACCGCCGACCATGGAGATCGACGCAGCATCATTGTACGAGAGCCCGGCTGCCACAGCGATGGGGAATGTCGCGACAGTTCCCAGTTCCGCGCAGAGCGCGAGAAACATGCTCTCGAACGGTCGGGCAAGCACATAGCTCACGTCCAGCAGCACACCAATCCCCATAAACACCAGGCAGGCAATGAGTCCGTTGCTGAACGTCAGCGTGTACAACGGCTGCAAAAAATCGATTTGGAGAATATTCATCAGCTGTCCCGTTTCGCTGATGAGGGGATCGACAAAGAGCGTCCCCTGAACCCCGGGTGACAGAAAAAGCACGCCTGCATTCACGGCACACATCCCCAATCCCATGGGAATCATCAACAAAGGCTCCAGTACTTCTTTCTTGCCGAGGTAAACGAGCAGCATGCCAAGAAGCATAAGGCCGAGCCGGCCAATGATGATTGTAGGACTGGATGCGAAGAGGGTTTCGATGCCCTGGAAGAGCTTGAGGAGTATATGAGGATCCATGGTCTACACCGACCGGTCGTTTTTGCCCAAACGCACAGCCACGTAGATAGCTTTGATAAGGAGGGCGGTGGCGAAGGAAATCACAGCGGCAAGACCGTAGACAAT
>PMMO01000012.1 GCA_003162215.1 Ignavibacteriota bacterium | reverse complement strand
CGCCGCTCGTGCGCACGACTTCGACATACTGACGCTGTTCGGCGGACAGCTCCGAATCCAGGAGCAGCTCGGTCATCCCCAGCACCCCGTTCATGGGCGTACGAATCTCGTGACTCATGTTGGCCAGAAACTGGCTCTTCGCCATATTGGCGGATTCGGCCTGGACAGCCAATGCATTCGCGTGGGTCGTTGCTTCCTCCAGGAGCAGGTTCATCTCCCGCATTTCGTTCATGGCCTTGTGCAGCTCCTCGACCGCAGCCTCCCTCTGGGAATCAGCAAGTTTGCGCTCGGTGATGTCAATGTCCGATCCACGGTATCCTAAGAGCATTCCGTCATCATCCAAAATCGGCAGCCCGTTGGTTGATATCCACACTATCCGTCCGTCCGCCGCTTGCACCATATTCTCAAGATTTCGGAAAGGTTCCTTCCGGGCGGACACCGCCAAAGCCGCGTCTTTGAAAGCCTCGCGTCCTGCTTCAGGATGTATATCATAGAAGTGTTTCTTCCCTACGAGTTCCTCCACCCCATAACCGAGAACAGACGTAGAAACAAAACTGACGTAGGTATACAGTCCTTCTGCATCAACCTCCCAAATAATCGTCCGACTCTGCTCGGCAACCTCGCTGAGGCGTTCCTCACTTACACGTAACGCCTCCTGTACCCGCCTGCGCAGGGTGACGTCGCGGTTTACCACGACGAGCCCGGTAGTAGTACCATTCTTGTCCCGGATGGGACATTTTGAGATAAGTATGGCCCGCTTGATCTTGCCGGTGATCGGATCAAGGGGTGCCCTTCCTTCCAGGTTCAAAACCGGTTCTCCTGTAGAAAGCACGTGTTCCTCTTCCCGGATGCTGTCTTCGGCAAACTCTTTCGGTATCAGATCTTCGTCTCTCTTGCCCAGAACGTCTTCAGCGGATTCCTTGTGAAGGGCCCTGAGGCACGGAGGGTTGACCAGCACAAACCTTCTCTCAAGATCTTTGACAGCAATCTCGTCGGGGATGGCATTGATGAGCGTGCTTAAGAGGTTCCTCTCGTCTCTGAGCTGTTTCTCAGTCCGCTTGCGCTCGGTGATGTCACGTTCGATGACGAGCGATAGACGCCTCCCGTTGACTGTCATCTCCTTTACCGAGGATTCGACATAGAAGAACGAGCCGTCCTTGCGCCGGTGCCGTACCTCGAAGATCGCGCCCCCGGCGACCTGTGCCCGGGTGCTTCGGTCCAAGACCAAAGGAACGAAGTCCTCTTCCGCACTTAGCATCGAAAGGGGCTGGCCGATGAGTTCGTCGTGTGAAAAGCCCAGCATCTCTTGGGCTGCGGTGTTGGCATCCCGGATGATCAGGACCCCGTCCGGCGGCAGTTCGAGCAACATGATGGAATCGCGAGCCTGTTCGAACAGCAGTCGATACCGCCTCTCGCTCTCTTGCACCTTCTCCTCGGCCTGCTTGCGCTCGGTGATGTCTTGAACGACTGAACGAATGCTGGCAACGCTCCCGTCCTTTCGCTTGAACATCCTGTCTTCAACAAGAGCCGGAACCGTCGTCCCGTCCTTTCGCCGGAATAGGCGGTCGTACGGCTGAGAATTCACACTTGCCCTGGCAATCTTAGCGAGGGTGGCGAGTCGACTCACATCTTCGTCTACCACCACCTTCCAAATCGGTTGTCCGATCAATTCCTCAGAGGTGTAACCTAACATCCGTAATTCGGTCGAATTGATTCGTGTAATCCGGCCTTCAGAGTCAATTTCATGATATCCAACTGGAGCTTCCTCAAAGAGATCCCTATAACTCTCGTCACTCTCCGCCAACGCCTTCATCTTCTTTTCAATACTCTGATTCGCCTCAAACAGCTCAAACGCCATCTCGATTGACGACTGCAGAACAAAATCCCCGGAGTCCTTGGTCACGTATCCGTAGCGGCTGATGTCGCGGACCTTTTCCACCATCTCCCGTTCGGCGTGCGAGCTAAGAAACACGATTGGGAGTCTCCGTTTTGCAAGAATTCGTCTCGCAGCCTCAGTTCCATCAATGCCTTTACCAAGATCGATGTCCAGGAGGATGAGACTGATGTTTTCATTGCTATGCGCTATCCGAACCCCCTCCTCGCCTGAATGCGCGGTAAGCACCTTGTAGCCAAAATGCCTGATCGTCTTGGCTTCGGCCCGTGCGACGACGAGCTCGTCTTCAACAAGAAGTATGGTTTTCTGTACCTGGGCGCTCATGGTTGGCCTATAACGAAAAACCTCTCCCGTCCATTCTTGGGACAAGAGAGGCTTTCCTCACAATTCCCCATCACGTCTCCACCCCGAGGACGCGGTTCCTTTCAGACACAATCCTTCACGGTGCTCGTGAGGATTCGGCTCCCCAACCGGCGAGCCGTTCGTTGTGAACCCGTTGAAAGATACCTGTCAGTTCTCTAACACGAATCCACCGAAAGGATGAAAGGGTAGTTAATCCCTTAATGGGTTGACCCGAATTCAGAATTCGGAATCTCGGAAGTCCGAGGGTGTTCTTTATGTAATCGATTGAATAATAGGAGGATACAGGGAATATGTTGGAACCCGGATCGATCTATGTCAACACCGCCCCACACCATCGCCTTGCTTTTCCTTCTCAGCGTTGCTACATTTTTTGATGAGTTTAGACATCACCCATTAACGGACATCACGTGCCCCTCGTCCCTCCCTATATCGAATCCCTCGAACCGTATAAGCCCGGCAAACCCATCGCCGAACTGCAACGCGAACTCGGCATTACCGATGTCGTAAAACTCGCTTCCAACGAAAACCCGCTCGGCCCGTCACCGAACGCCATCAAAGTGATGAACACCGCTACGTTGGGGCTGAATCTCTACCCCAACGGCGGACTGGACCTCCGCGAAGAGCTTGCGCATCAATATAACCTGCGCACCGAAAACGTCATCGCCGGCAGCGGATCGGAAGGCATCATGTCAAACATCATCCGCGCATTCCTCTGCGACGATGATGAGGTGCTCACCTCCGAAGGTACGTTCGTCGGCTTCTATGTGCTCGCCCGCTCGCGCGGCATCCGCATGATCACCGTGCCCCTGAAGAACTACCACTTCGATCTCCAGGCCATCGCCGCATGCATCACCAACCATACGAAAATTATCTACCTCGCAAACCCGAACAACCCCACCGGCACGATCTTCACACGACCGGAGTTCGATGTTTTTATGAAGAGCGTTCCGGCCAGCGTGCTGATTATACTGGATGAAGC
>PMMO01000002.1 GCA_003162215.1 Ignavibacteriota bacterium | reverse complement strand
CATTACTGTCCGTCCAGGTCAGGGTCACTAAGCCGCCTTTGAAAAGAGTATCAGGGCTTGCGGCGAAGGACCCGACGGGGAAAGACGGTGCCGGTGGGGTTCCGTGGTATTCATAGGCTCCGATATCAGGAATCCCCGAGATGAGATTCCCGTCAAAGTCAGTCGTCGGCCCAATGTTGGTCCCGGTGTTTATGCAGGGCGACGTGCTACGAAGATGAAGATCAGTGTAGTTGGTCGTGAACGACGGATCGCTGGCGATGGAATGAGAATCTGAACCCATGGCCGACCCAAATGCCGCAAGGCTTGAATAATTGCCGAATGTCCCCACTTCAAAGTTTCCCGTACCCTGCCAGTCGTTGTAGTCGGACACCCATCCTGAGAAGTGTGTATCGAAGTACGTCATCTTCATGCCACCAGGACCGACGACGATGTTGTTCTTGAACGTCATCGGCCCCTCCACGTCGAACTCGATCACCGTTCCGATACCGCTCTTCCCGATGATCGTGTTGTTATACATCGTCGTGTATCTGGCGCTATCGCCACCGATGTAGAGGGCATTAACGTAGTGTGGGACAGTGGAGTTCCCAATGATGACGTTGTTGGTGAAGGTCGTATAGGCTCCTGCGTTCGCCACGGCGACACTCCCCGTACTCCCTTCGAGCCAGCAGCCCGAGACGACGGTACGGAGCGGACACGGATAACCGTTCTCTCTCTCGATGTACATGGCGAGGCCGCCGTTGGGATTCAGGTTCACGGACTTGCAGTTGAGATATTTACAGTCCACCGCCCTTAAGCCTACCCTGAAATCGGGTTGACTGCCTGTCCCATAGCAATATTGCGCTACTTCCGTTCCATTCCCGAACCAAAAACCTTCCTCCGTCCGGCAGTTATATACTGAATCGCGGAGGCACAGGACGTTGGTGATTCCAAGGTTTGTGTAACCGCCGAAGTTGATCCCCCGGTCGTCGTTGTAGTAGAGAGCACAATTAGAAATGGTGGCGACATGACTTCCGATGACGTTCTCGAAGTCGAACCCGAACCACGCCCTTTCTTGGTCTATGCCGTCGAGCGTTATATTGTCCTTGCCGTTAAAGTCTATCCCACGCGCATAGTTTGGTGTAGCCTCAATGGTATGCATGGAAGGGTTAGCATTGTCGGTACACCAGACATAGAGCGTCGATGTCCCACTGTCATAGAAACTTGAACCGGCGACCATTGCTCCGCGGGACGATTCAAGTATCAGGCGCGTCGCGTCCTGGAACACCTGGAGACAGTAGCTGCTGCTGACGCTGGTCTTCTTGTAGACGCTCCCCGCATCAGCGACGAAGCCCGTCAGTACAGTTGCTGCATCCAGCATTGGCTTGTTCCCACTGCCGTAATTCCCAAACAGCAATCCATTTCGCGGGACAACCAACACTTCGTGCCATGTACAACCCCTCTTCAACAAGATCGTATCTCCATCGGCAAACGAATAGCCTCTCACCTTAGCAATAGTCGCCCACGCTGAATCGGATCTATGGTAGCCATGCCATGAGTCGTTCCCGTTCACCTGATCGACGAAGTAGGTGTGATTTCCGCCATAGGAGACGGCGGCCACGTCCGTAATAGACATCACGCCAAGTCTAGGTGGATTGGGTCGCAGGGTCTGCCCCCCTGCCACACAAGGAATGAGCAACAGAAACAAAAGTCTTTTCATGACCGACCCCTTATTTGATTACCAGCATTTTGTTGCTCCTTCTTTCGAGTTGTTCCTCTAGAACGTACATGTGCCTCCTGGCACCCTCTATCCTTGCTCCAAATCAACAGATACCCTGCATGGCGTGTGACGTTTGTGTGTGCAAGGGCAGAAATGCGATCCAGACCATGATCACACATACTATCCGATGGTATCGAGGATTGCATTCCTCTCGCTGCCCCTCCTGAGTGACGACGAAATTAAGCNNTTCGCAGAATATGGCTATATTCGGCGCGCGATCCCAACAATACGCAATATTTTTCATATAAGCCAAGTACTGCGTTGAATTAAAATGAGAGCCCCTTGTTATGTTTGCTCCTGCAAATTTCAATCGAGCTGCACATCCAGATGTCCGTCATGCCTGTATTAGGGCATGTTCTATGCCAGTCTAAACTCTGCGAATATGACAAAAATTGCCATGACCGGCATCACCATGCGAGAAGTAAGTACGCCCATGTGTAACTGCAATCGGTAAAAACTATGAGCCCAAGTTCGACACAATTCAACTTCACCTGGCGATTCCAAGCAGCAGAGGGCAAAAAGGTCAAGAAGTTTTCACTAGATTTTTCAGTTTCATCTCAAGCCGCTCCTGTGGTTTGAGCCTAGGTTTCTGAAGCATGATCCAGAGATGGGTCGCTAGGCCCAAACGCCCCAGGAGGAGCTACGAAGCAGACATGGTACGGCCCTGTGTAGCATCAGGCGCCCATGTACACCTTCTCCGATTGGGATGGGAAGAGACAAGGGTTCGTTGAAATCGATTCACCAGGAGCCGTCCTAACCGCAAGAACGACAAATGAACGGCTTGCACTGCTGGAAGACTCGGTATCACCCAGCTACGAGTATCTCTCTCCCGAGCTGCAGAAACTGTGGCGATGCCTTTCTCTGTTTCCGGGCGGATTTGATGGCGTTGACGCCGGGGCGATCTGGGGAATCAATGAAGCCGCCGCCCAGGAGTTCTTGAGTCTGCTGCTTGCCTGCAACATGCTCCAATGGAGCGAATCTCCTCCTCAGTATAAGTTGCATGATCTCCTTCGCCTGTGGGCGTCCGCCAGGTGTTCTGACGACGAGCGCCGGT
>PMMO01000098.1 GCA_003162215.1 Ignavibacteriota bacterium | reverse complement strand
CCCCCGTTGGAGATATTGCCGCACCGCCGGATTCCTCCGTACAGATGCAGACAATCATGGCGGTCCTGCTTGTCGAGTCTTCACAAGCGACAGGCGCCCAGCAGCATTTCGACCGCATCGAACGGATCCTCCAGTTCTTCGTCGGTGACCAGGACAACATTTCACTCGGTCAACTTTCATCGTTCGTCGCTGCCCAGGGTATCACGAGCGCCGCAGATCTGTTGCCGGTTGCATCGTGGGAGTCATTTCAGGAAAAACTCCTCCAGCAATCCTTTGCGGCACAGCGGATCATCTCTCAGATCCTCTGGTCGGATCCGTATGACGCGCAACAGATCAGACCGGCCTCCGCATTCCTGCTGGTTGGACAACGCTTCGTTGTCGATTCCTACATCACGGGAAATGTTGTTTTTGACCGGATACTTTACCAGGGACAGAAGGTGAGGAGAATGCTGCCGTCGACTCTCGATGTGCTGTTCGCATTGGGCAACGATGCTGCAGCGCAATTGCTTCAGCCCGCGTTGGCACAGTACCACTACGCGACGAATCTCGCAGCGCTGCGTTATCTGGTTGATGGCTACGACTCTTCCTTCTGGAGCACGACGTTGTACAATGGCTGGGTGAACGCCCTCCGGGCGTTGAATCCGCCCGCACACCGTGATGACTTGCCCCCGTTCATGCAAACGGCGGCGTGGTGGCAGGAGAAAATGAACACGCAGCTGGCAGGGTGGGCCCAACTGCGTCATGACAACCTGCTCTATGCAAAGCAGTCGTACAGCATCATGCCCACCTGTTCGTTCCCCGAGAGCTACGTCGAACCCATGCCGGCATTCTTCGAAGCGATGAAAGCGATTGCGCATACTGGGAGCATCCGTTTTGGGTCGTCAGATCTCGAGGGGATGGGATACGTGCGCCCATATTTCCTTGGGATGGAGGCGATCATGGACACGCTCGGAGGGATTGCCAGGAAAGAGCTCTCCTCCACGCCTCTGGGGGAGGATGAGCGACGGTTCCTGGGGACAATGTTGTATCAGACCCAGTATGGATGTGCACCCACAATGGCCGGTTGGTATGCCAGCCTGTACTTCACGGGGGAACAGGGTCTCAAGGCAGCTGACTACGTTGTCGCAGATGTGCACACGGCTCCCGGAGACGAAGCGGGCAATGTTGTAGGGTGGGTGCTCCATGCGGGTACCGGCCCGGTCAACTTGGGGACGTTTCTTCCGACGCTCCCCGACGGGCGACGTATCGCGTGCGTCGGACCGGTGCTCAGCTACTACGAATTTGTGAGTGTGAATTTCAAACGTTTGACTGACCAGGAGTGGGAAACGCAATATGGCAACGCTCCTGCATTCCGTCCCGACTTCGTCAATCTCTACCTCGCCGATGAAAAGGGAGGCTCGCGCGGCACGGGAAATGCGTTACAGACAACCGGTGTCGCTCTTCCATCGCAAGGAGAGAGTTATCCTGTCACATGTGAACTGCTGCAGAACCATCCCAACCCCTTCAACTCGACAACAATTATCCCGCTGACGGTGCATATACCTTCCGGCNNCACGATCTGCAGGGAAGATTGGTACGGACGCTCCTTCGAGCGGATCTGCCCGGCGGTCACTACACCGTCCGCTGGGAAGGGACCAACGACAGGGGTGTCGCGGTTGCATCCGGGGCCTATCTCTACACAATATATGCAGGCTCGAGGTCAGTAACAAAGAAACTTGTTCTTCTTCGTTAATCACCATTCTCACACACTGTTCTGCAGAGGAGTGTTGTATGGCAAACGTGAACTCGATTAAAGGCGTTATCGGTATTCTGACCGGCGGTGGTGATGTGCCGGGTCTCAACCCTGCAATCCGTGCCGTCACCATCCGTGCGTTGCGCGAAGGGTACCGCGTGATCGGATTGCGCCGGGGCTGGGCGGGATTGATCGACATCATTCGCGAAAAAGACTATGATAACAGCGGCAACTATCAGATACTTTCTGAAGAAGTTGTCAACAGGGCGGGACGTACGGGCGGGACGTTTCTCCATACTTCCCGCACCCGTCCGAGCCACGTAAAAAAGAGTGCGGTGCCCCAGCACCTGCAAAGCAAGTACACCGCGGATGTCAACGATCNNGGCGGCGACGACACGCTCAGCTATGGCGTGCGGCTCTATCAGGAAGGCCTGAAGGTTGTGGCCATCCCCAAGACCATGGACAACGATGTGCCCGGGACCGACTATTGTATAGGCTTCAGCACGTGTGTCACGCGCACCATCATGATGACGAACAGCCTGCGCACGTCGGCCGGATCTCACGAGCGATTCCTTGTGCTCGAGGTGTTTGGCCGCTACGCCGGCTACACCGCCATGCTGCCGACGATGGCCGGTGCGGCAAACCGCTGTGTCATTCCGGAACACCGTTTCAGCATCGATCTACTCACCGAACTGATGACCTATGACCGCAACAGAAACCCGAGTCGCTACTCGGTGGTACTGGTGTCCGAAGGTGCGATGTTCGAAGGCGGAGATATGGTCTTCAAACATGAGACCACGGATGCGTACGGCCATAAGAAGCTCGGCGGCATCGGCGACCTTGTCTCGGAAAAGCTGAAGGAGCTTTCACCGAAGTACAATGGTGGGAAAGAAGTGAACACCATCAACCAGAAGCTCGGCTATCTCGTGCGCGGCGGCGATCCGGATGCCATCGACTCCATTGTTCCCATGGCATACGGTAACCTGGCGCTTGACCTTATTCTCTCGAAGGTGCATGGCCGGCTCGTGGTGCTGAAGAACGGCAGATACGACAACATGCCCATCGATGTGGTGACAAGTTCCAAAAAGGTTGTCAATGTCAGAGAACACTACAACACCGAACGATTACGGCCACACTACGGGAGTTTTGAAATGAGACCCCTGTTCCTGATGACCGGCGAATAACCCGGTCAGTTGTGGGAGCATCAAGGGCAGGAGGGGTCTGCGGATCGCCTCCTGCTCCGGGCTCGGCGGCATTGAGTCCCGGACGACGGAAACCACTTCAGCAAAGCAGTCGACCGCCGGTTTGACCATCACTCCCCGCCGGGCCAGACATTACCACTCAACGTGAGATTCCAATGAAATGCTGCAGAATGCTTTGTCTGTTCGTCGTATGTTGTGCAGCGCTGTTGCACGGGGAGGCAGAAGAAACAAAAGCGGTCAGCCGTCAGGAATACCTTGCCTACATGCGGGGTGCGGCGGAGGATGGCTGGAAAACGCTGGACGCCGAACGCGTGCGGTTCCGGAACTCCATCGATCTTAACTATGTGTTCGGCTACGCTCCCCCGGGGAACGAACCGTATCTTGCCGCACTCTGTGCCAACCTCTATGAGATCACCAAAGAAGATCTCTATCTCGACCATGTACAGGAGCTCTTGCTCTACTACGGCAAACATCGCAAAGCGTATCCCCCCGACTATGCGAAAAGCCGGCCGGAATTCGGCGGCGTGCTACCGGCATTGCCCAATATTTTCACTTTCCAGAAATATTGCCATGCGTATGCCGTCTTGAAAAAGTACCGATCCCTCTCTCCGGCGGAGAGGCGCACGATTGATGACAACATTTCCGGGAGTGCAGACTATTTTTGCACCTTCCAGGAGTGGGGGGCAATGAATCGGGCGATCCTCAGGGCGGAAGGATTGCTGTATGCCGCAAAGACTGTTCCCGATCATCCACACCGCCAGACGTGGATCACGATCGGCGAGGCAATCGCCGGTGATAACTGGGATGAATGGGAAATCGAAGATGCGACCGGATATAATGCCATTTGGCTTTACTCTCTTCTTGGGTATGTGAGCGATATCCGGCAGGATGAGTCGTTGTACCGCCGGCCGATCATGCAATACTACTTCGAGTACTATCTCCAATTGATGTGTCCTGCGGGGATTTTGCCCGATGTGGGGGATGCGAATTGGGGAAGCGGCTGGGAGAAAATGGTGCCGTATTTTGAGAAGGGGGCGGCGGTGAACCATGACCCCCGCTTGCGGTGGGCAGCTGCACAGATCTTCCGCCGGTATTGCGATCCTCTCCCGGCAAGTCGCAGTGTCTTCATCGGGCTGACGTTGTCCGATGCATATCGCTGGGCGGAATTCACGCTTNNGCCTGCCGCGGAACCGACGAATGGAAGCCGGCAGGTGGTCGACGACATCGTGGGCAAGAAGGTAGTATTCCGGAACGGATGGTCCGGCGGGAGTACCTACATGCTGTTGAACTATCGCGACGAGGGTGATGGTGGATGGCTTTACCGCGAGAATCTCAGGACAAGCATTCCTGTTGAAGAGGAGAAGATGACGCACGGCCATTCCGACGAGAATAGTATTGCACTGCTCATGCGGAACAAGAGCGTTCTTCTCCATGATGGTGGATACAGGGACTACATGCCCAGCGGGCCGTACGGAGCGTATCGCGCGGATTACTACCACAACCGCCTGGTGGTGCGCAATGAGAAGATTGCGCTCGGACAACAGTCCGGACAGTACAGATACGCTTCTCCCAAACGGGACTCTGTTCCAGGCCAAAGCGTGCTCGACTTCTTCCGTAACTCAGGAGCGTATCGCAGTGTGCGCACGCAGAAAGTGGATTTCCTGGCGCGTGGCGACTTTGAACTCTCGCGTTCGCGCGTGATGGATGCCGACTGGGGCTACGAGGCAGATCGGGCGGTGGTCTATGTGAAACCGCTTGATTGGTTCGTCGTGTTCGATGCGGTCAGGTTTACGCGGCCCGGGTACCTCACGATGGCGAACTTCTGGCACACGCGGCAGGTACTGGCACAGGGGCCGGGATGGTTCGACACGGCCTACGACTCCCTGACGAGCGTGGATGTACAAGGGAGTGACCGTTTGCTTGTGGTGTTCCCCCAGCGCGCGCAGATGGAAGAAGGGGTGGTGCAGGAACAGCGCTACTACCAGCGGGAGAAAGCGATATATCAGATGATCGGGCGGCATGGCTCTTTGAACGATATGCAGACATTTGTGACGGTGTTGATCCCCCACGACAACACCGTCGACCCGCGGGCGCTTCTCAAGCGGATTCAGGAATTGCCGGTGGACGAGATGAAGCGCACGCTCGGGATCACCCTCACATCGGGGGAAACGTCGTATCTGCTTGGGATGAAGATGGATCTTCAGGCGGACCTTGTCCGCGACTGGCGCCGCCCGATGTACACGTACGAGACGGGCCAGGTTCGATTCGGCGATTTCACCACCGACGCGATGACACTCTTCGCTGTGATGGATCCGCGCAAGGTGCGGTACGGCATGGTGGTGGGGTCGAAGGTGATGTACAAAGGGCGCGTATTGCACGAACAGGGCGCGATGGAATGTGACCTCGCATTCGATGGCAGCCGTCCTCAATCTGGGGTAATAAAACTTCGGTACTGGGAGGGAGAGACTGACCGATGACTCTGACATCGCGTGATCGTTTGCATGCGACCCTGACTCATCAGCCTGTCGACCAAGTGTGTGTTGACTTCGGGGCAACGGCAGTTACCGGGATGGCGGCGAGTATCGTCTCGCGCTTGCGTACGCGTCTGCTCGGCGACAGTCAATACCGGGTGCGGGTGATCGAGCCTTATCAGATGCTGGGAGAAGTGGATGAGCAACTCCGTGAAGCGCTCGGGATTGATGTGGTGGGTGTGTATGCCCGCACCAACATGTTCGGATTTGAGAACCGCGGGTGGAAACCGTTTCGATTATTTGACGGGACAGAAGTGATGGTTCCGGAGGACTTCAACGTCACAACGGATGCCAACGGCGATCTGCTGATGTATCCCGAAGGCGACATGCAGGTTCCTCCAAGCGGCAGGATGCCGCACGGAGGACACTTCTTCGATGCTATTCCCCGGCAGGAACCGGTCGTTGAAGAGGAACTCGACCCTCGCAACAACCTTGAAGAGTTTGCCCCGCTTTCCGAGAAGGACCTGCGGCATCTGCGCAGCCAGGCAGAGACAGCGCTGGCAGCAGGGAAGGGAGCGATTATGGGCGTCCCCGGTACGGCATTCGGCGATATCGCTCTTGTGCCGGCGGTCTGGCGCAAGCGCACACGCGGGATCCGTGACATCGAAGAATGGTACGTCTCTACCAGTGCCCGGCGCGACTATGTGTACAAAGTGTTTGAAGGACAGTGTGAGGTCGCGCTGAAGAACCTCGATCTTCTGGTAAAGACGCTGGGTAACCTCGTGCAGGTGGGTTTTGTGACGGGAACGGATTTCGGTGCCCAACAGGGCTTGTTCATTTCCCGCAAGGCATATTGCGACCTTTTCATGCCGTTCCATCGGACAATCAATGATTACATCCATCGCCATACATCATGGAAGACGTTTATCCACTCATGCGGATGTGTGTCCGACTTGATACCCGATTTTATCGGAGCAGGATTCGACGTACTTAATCCGGTGCAGACCTCCACCCGCGGCATGGAACCCGGACGATTGAAACGCGAGTATGGAAAGGATCTTGTGTTTTGGGGGGGCGGCGTGGACACGCAGCGGACGCTGCCGTTCGGGACTCCCGGGCAGGTGTACGACGAAGTGCTGGAGCGCGTACGGATTTTCAACAAGGGCGGCGGGTTTGTTTTCAATGCCATCCACAATATTCAGGCAAACGTTCCCATCGAAAATGTCGAGGCGCTGTTCAGAGCCTTGAAGGACTGCCGGAACTGATGGAGGAACCGCGCGGGATCATATGTGATCTGGACGGAACGCTCCTGGATACGCTTGAAGACCTTGCAGACTCCGTCAACATTGTGCTTGCGGAGCGTGGGTTGCCGGTTCACCCGGTAGATGCATTTCGGTATTTTGTCGGCGATGGTGCCTCCGTGTTGATCACCCGGGTTCTTCCTGAAGGGAGCCGGGATGCGGAGACCCACGCGCGATGCCTCTCCCGTTTCCGGGAAGTGTATGCCATGCGATGGAACCTGAAGACCCATCCCTATGAGGGCATTATCGACATGCTCCTGCAGATACGCAAACGCGGCATCCGGATGGGGGTGCTCTCGAACAAGCCGCACGATGCGACCGTGCAATGTGTCACGGAACTGCTGAAAGAGGTGAAGTTCGATATCGTGCAGGGTCAAGTAGACGGGCTGGCACGCAAACCAGATCCCGCAGGGGCGCTGGCAATTGCGCGGTCTCTGAATCTTTCGCCGGATGAATTCTTGTATCTTGGCGACACTGCAACGGATATGCAGACGGCGGTCTCGGCCGGGATGTTCGCTGTGGGTGTCGCATGGGGATTCCGGACGAGAGAAGAACTTGAACACAACGGTGCGCGCGTTGTGCTCGATTCGCCCGGCCAACTCACTGCACTGTTGGATGGGGTCCGTATCTCATGAAATTCGTTCCCGTGCTCGAGGAACTGATCGGTACAGATCGTCTGCATCGGTTCCGGAGTTCCCCCGTGTGATGCGAACCCTGACATCGTGCTCCGGATCCAATCTTATAAGGAGGAACAACAACAATGAAACGATACGGTATGGTTGTCGGCCTGAAGCCGGAGAAGCTGGAAGAATACAAGCGCCTCCATGCGGCAGTCTGGCCGGGGGTCCTGAAAACCATTGCTGAGTGCAATATCAGAAACTACAGCATCTTCTTGCATGACAACATGCTGTTCTCGTATTTTGATTACGTCGGCACGGACTTCGCTGCCGACATGGCGAAGATGGCGGCCGATGCGAACACGCAGCGATGGTGGACCTTCACCGATCCTTTGCAGACGCCGCTTTCCGACCGCA
>PMMO01000165.1 GCA_003162215.1 Ignavibacteriota bacterium | reverse complement strand
GGGAGTATCACGCTCTTCCGGGGTGCGCTTCTTCTGGGTGATACTGTTGCTCTGCGGCGGGGGCGCGCCTTACGCTTGAAGCCAGCGGGGACAAACCGCGACGTGACGCTTGTTCCGGGTTCCCACGCGGTGAGACTGTTTGAGGCGGAAGGGCGTACGTTTGTGCGTGTGCTGTCGTCCGAAGCGCCCACAGGGTGGCTTGCATTGTCAGTCAGCACGGAGACGGACGAATGGACCAGGATGCAAACATCCCGGAGTCCCAACACCTCAGCGGAAAACGCGGAACACCGGCTCCTACCCGTGGTTGCCGATGCCAATCGAGCCCTTCATGCAGTCTATATGCGACTTGCCGCAGAAGCAGGGAAGAACAGTACTCCGCCGTCGTTCAGCCTGCAGGAGCACGGGAATGCCCTCCGCTGCTCCATTGAGCCGCAATCGCTGAGTGGTTCGTTCGCAGGGAGTTTGCGGAAACTCCTTCCGGAGTTTGAACGCGCACTTCTTGGGACAGGTCTTCGTCCGTTACTCGAGGGAGGCTCGATTGTCGTCCCCCTCCGATAGTCCAACCTTTCGGTCACTTCGACGAATCATCCTCGAACACCTGTCTGCAGTTCTGGTAGTCGGGGTTGTCCTGGCCGCTCTTGCCATCCTCCTGACCGTCGTTGAAGAAAGCCGCACTCAGCCGTCGGATCCCAGTATCGCACGGTATCTTGCCATCGGTGACGTCGACTGGAGCCGCCCGCTTCACAAAGAGCTTTTCCGCGATTCCTACCTGTTCCTTCACCCCGCAAGTGAAGGGGCCATTGATTCCATTCTGCGGAATATTGAAGAAATGCGAATCAGGGATCTTACCGATCCTGCGCGCAAATTAGGAGGCGAACGGAAGACGCTGACATGGGATACAGTGGGCGGTCTGGTGCCCATGTACGTTGTTTTCATTATTGTGTTCCTCAGCGTTCTGGGACTCACGTACGTTGCAGCCCGGGCAATGGCCATCCGAAAATTCATCCTCAGCAAACAGGGGCGTTCCTCGTATCTGCGACGCTATGTGGCGGCGGTACAGTCCGGTGGACTGAAGGAGGCGGTGGTCAGGCTGGATTTGCTTGCGAGGTCTCTGATGTATGGCATTGCATCGCTTGTGCTCTTTTCGCCTGCATACGTGGTCGCCTACTCGCTGCGTACGCGGCTGGACACGGAGAACGTGTTCTTCCTGATCCTGCTGGCCGTCGTTACCAATGGCGTCCTTGTACACTATGCGGGCCGGCTCTATGCGTTACTGGTGACCGAGAGCAGGAAAGGATATGTCGAGACCGCCATCGTAAAGGGGGTGCGGGGAAAGTACTCCTGGGACCACGGCGAAGGGCTCCCGCGCATGGTGATGTTCACCCCGGCGCAAGCCGCGAAGGGTCATGTCTTCCATGAAATATACATGAATGCGCGCCTGCAGTTCATTCCGTCAATGAAAGAGCATGTGACCTTTATGGTCACAGGGCTCGTCATTATTGAGATGGCGCTCAACATCAAGGGGTACCTCTGTTACACCCTGTTGCAGCACATGTTGTTCAGAGAATACGACATTGCCATCGCCATCGTATTCCTGATCTTTGTTGCAGTCAAGGTGATCGAAGTGTGCATCGACGTCTGGCACGCTTTTGAACTTCGGAAATACGACAATGAAGGTTGAGGAGAGGAAAGACATACTCTGGGCTCTGCTCTGGGCCGGCGGCCTGCTCATCGCGGGTGTGTGGCTTGTGCTGTTTTTGAACGAACCCGCCCGTGAGCGGATTCAGGCGGCGTTTTTCAACACGATGCTGGGTGCCCTAGTGGCGGCTGTTGCGGCCCTGCTTCTCGGATGGGGGACCGCACATCTCCTTCTCGCATTCGAGCGCGGCGGAAAACGTACTGCGTACATGGCCGGGACTTTCGTGCTGAATCTTCTGCGGTCGATCCCGCAAATGATCGGCATGCTCGTCGGATATGCGATCGTGACGACACTCATTCTGCGCGGGACGCTGCCGTCGCCGTTGGTGCAGATTGTGTTCACTTCAATTATCACCGCGCTCTTCGTCTTTCAGGAAGTGGTCGACCTCATTCGGGAGCGCGTCAAGCACTATGAACAGCTGGAGTTCGTGAATGCCCTCCTCGTGTGCGGCGTTCCTCCACGGGTGATCATCAACAAGGAAATCCTGCTGAAGAACAGTCTGGCCCACCTCGTCCAGAAATCCGTCTCGCTCTTTGGCCGTGCGATCTTCCTTCTCTGCAGCATTGATTTCATTATCTCCGTCGGACTCTCCACAGAGGTGAATCTGGTCAACCTGCCGACAACTCTTGGCAGCATGCTGGCAAACCTGGACAGCAAACAGGACATTCTGGTCGTCGGAAGCGTGGTGACGGATCCGTCGATGTTTGGATCGCTGTTTTTCGAACATCTGCAGGGGGTGAGCGTGGCATTCCTCATCGTGTACTCATTGCTCTGCATCCACCGGATCGCCGGCGGCATGATGGAACGCTACCGCCTATGAACCAACGCAGGTATGACATACAGGTTCAGGTGAGAGGCCGAGTGCTCGTCGATGCACAGGGTGTAGCCCTCGCAGAAGAAGGCATCACTTTTCTATTCGGCGAATCGGGAATAGGGAAGTCGCTTGTGGGAAAGGCCTTGTTTGGTCTTCTGGACGAGGGGGAGTACCGGGTACGAGTGAATGGGGGGAGCTACCGGAGCTATGGGTCCCGGCCTGAAGTCGCCGGAACCCGGCGGAACGGCTTCTTCATGTTTCAGGAACCATCGTCCCATCTCAATCCGCTCCAGACAGTTGACGAACAGTTGCGCGAAGGATCGCTTGCAGAGGCCCATGATCCTGTCGCTCCGGTGCGCGAACTTTGGAAAGCCGAAGATGCCGAAGCCCTGAAGGGCATCCTTCCTATCTATCCGAAACCTTACCGCCCGAGCGGCGGAGAGAAGCAACGCATTCTCGGAGGGATGGCTTTTGCGAAAATGGACGCCGGCGCTGAACAGAACCTGCCCGGGCATGGGTTGTTCGTGTTTGATGAACCGACAGGGAGTCTCGATCGTGAGGCGCGCGATCGATTTCTGGATCGGCTCTTTGCGCGGTACCGGCGACGGAAGGAAACGATCCTTGTTATCACACACGATTACGGAATCATAAGGTATGTGCAGTCATCCCACAGGGACCTTCTTTCGTGCATGACGTTTTCTGAGTTGAGGCTCGTTGGAGAAGTCGTGCAGGCGCGCGCGTTCGAACCGCAGCGGTTCCTTCAATGGCTTGGGAATCAACAACCGTACACGTTGACATCGGGCAAAGCCGCGCTCCTTCGTGTGGAAAGCAGGCTCAAAGTCTTTGGCCGGGTACTGCGCTTTGCAGCTGAAACAGGGGAGAGGGAAGAAACGGACCTTGTTGTGCATGCCGGCGAGGTGGTCTACCTCAAGGCCGCAAGCGGCGTGGGGAAAACCACGGTCGCAAAGGTTGTGACCGGGTTGCAGCGCGCAGAGCACGTCCGTATGGAGATCAATGGCGAACCTCTTGGCGAGGCGACTCCCCGTCAAAGGTGGCAGCGGGATTTCTGGGGGAAACAAATGACGATGGCATTTCAGCAAGCTGACGAGGCGCTGAATCCGCGTGCGAGCGTTGAGGAAACTCTTCGTTTGCTGGAGGCACCTGCACTACGGGATGACGAGGGGGTTGCAGGAGCCCTGGGGACGCTCTTTGACCCGGAAGAGATACCGCGATTGCGGAAGCGAAAGGTGTGGCAACTAAGCGGAGGTCAGAAACAGCGGCTCAATCTCCTCCGGGCCTTTGCGCTGTCGACACCTCTCATCATACTGGATGAGCCGTTGAGCGCGCTTGATTTCGAGAGTATCGACCGGGTGCTGGCGCTCGTACGCGAGGCGCAGCGCCGCAGCCAGGCAATCCTGTTGATTTCGCACAACGAAGATATCTTCGACGCGATCGTGCCGACGGAGTCGGTGTACAGGTTAAGCCAAGTGGTCGTGCCGGTGGATAAATAATCCGAAGGCCCCGCCAACAGGGTCAATCCCTTGATGGCAGGGCCTTCGTGTAGATGAAGTGCCACCTCGATGCGGGTTCTTGGTGAACCCTGATTACGGTGCGGTTGTAAATGACCGTATTGAAGATACTGTGTGTATGACATCGCCTTGAGAAATGTAGCCGGTCGCACCGGCTGCGGCGTCAATGTTGGAAAATGGTCCGTGCGACTGGACTTGCCAAGAGAACGAAGCACTCTTGGGAAGTCCCAACCCCAAAGCGGTCAGATCGGGGATCGTGCCGCTGTTGCCTCCGGAGATCACCAGATAATACGTGCCACCGGGGCCTAGAAGGGCTAAGACATAAATTGCCGAAGAGACTGGAGTCCAGGAGAATGGCGTTGTCGTAGTCACGCCCGTCGCCGCATCGACAGGAAGGCTTAGTGCTGTGGGATCCGGAATTGTCAATGTGATGCCGGTTGTTCCGGGGGCAATTCCTGTTTTTGTCACGCTACTCTGTCCGAAACCGACGCCCGCTGCAAGTGCAGTCACCGAAAGAGTGGTTCCGATAATTGTCGGGACCACATATGTGAATGCCGAGGCAGTTCCGAATTCAGTCCCCAGGGACATGGTTCCGTTGTTCGGAAAGGCCATAGATAGACTCTTGTTTTCGAGAGCAAGGGCGGCAGGGACACTAACGGTGCCGGATATATTCTGAGTACTGAGAGCTGTCATGGCGATGTTCTGCCCGGCGAACGCGCCGCCCGCAGTGATCGCCACACCGGTCTTTTCGCCAAATCCAAGAAAGGTCGTTGGCATGCCGGCGGCATTCTTGTCCCACTGCAGGGCCCGGAGAATCGTTGTGATTGTTGCTGCTCCGGACCATGCCGAGGTCATCGAGTAGGTACCCGTTGTTACGTTTGGCGTTGCGTTTGCAGTAACTTCAGCCGAGGAAATGTTCACATTGCTGACTCTGGTCGCGGGCTCTGGATATCCGCCACCGCCTGATATGGTACCACTCACGGTTGCCGTGTTGGGCAGGACGGCGGAGGCTCGTATATTCACGAGAGTGGGATCCGAACGGCTGAGGCCACGGTAGGTGATGCCGATTTGGGAACCGACTACTGTCACGTCATAAGGCACTGTAACATCTGTAACGGCAAAGTTCCCATTGGCGTCTGTGATCGTGGCGGGTCGACCCGTGATGACCACAGGCGCATTGGCGATCGGCAGTTTGATGCTGTTGATCACCTTCCCTGTAACGGTGATGGACGTAGGGACTCCGGTCGATGAACTTGAGTCGCTCTTACATCCTGGAAAAGTGGCCAGAAGAAACGCACCTGTTCCCAGGACAGAGAGGAGAACCGCTGGACGAGTATGGGGCATAATAGACCTCAAATCAACCGGGATATCCGGCGACCGAGCTGTTCGGATCGACCGGCATGTGAAAGAATGATCGCCGGAATCGCAGCTCGGTACTTGTGACACTGCTGGCGTTTGATATGGGTTCTTGGCACACGCTGATCATGGCGCGGTTGTAAACGTCCGTTGTGAAGATGCTGATTGTATTATATCGCCTTGAGGAAAGACGCCGTTTGTACCGGCTGCGGCATCAATGTTGGCAAATGGTCCGTAAGACGTGATATACCAGGTGTACAGAGTATTTTTAGGAAGTCCAAGCCCCAAAGCGGTCAGATCGGGGATTGTGCCGCTGTTTCCTCCGGTGAACACCAGATAGCTCGGCTGGTTACCGGGGCCATAGAGTGTCATTTGATAGATGGCCGAAGAGAGCGGAGTCCACGAGAATGGCGTCGTCGTGGTCACGCCCGTCGCCGCATTGACAGGAAGGCTTAGTGCCATGAGATCCGGAAGAGTCAATGCGATGCCGGTTGTCCCGGGGGCGATTCCTGCTTTCAGCGCGGTACTCGTTGCCCCGCCGCTCCCTGCCAGTGCACCAACTGAAAGAGTGATTCCGGTAATTGCCGGGACCCCGTATGTGAAAGCCGTAGCAGTTCCAACTTCAGTTCCCAGGGTCATGTTTCCGTTGTTCGGGAAGGCCAGCGATAGACTCTTGTTGTTGAGAAGAAGGGCGGCCGGTACAATGACGGTGCCGGAGATATTCTGAGTACTGACGTTGGTCATTGCAATGTTCTGTCCGGCGAACGTGCCCCCCGCAGTGATCGCCACACCTGTCTTTTCGCCGTATCCGACAAAGGTCGTCGGCATGCCGGCGGCATTATTGTCCCACTGCAGGGCACGGAGAATCATTGTGATTGTTGCTCCCCCTGCCCAGTATGGGTTCGCCATGTACGCACCGGTTGTTATGTTTAGCGATGCAGGTACACTAACTTCAGGCGAGGATAGGGAGACGTTGAGGACTCTGTTTGCAGGCAGAGGGAAGCTCCCACCGCCTGATATGGTTCCGCTCACGGTCGCGTTGTTGGGTGGGATGTCGGCGAGTAGGATCACGATAGTGGGATCCGAACGGCTGAGCCCACGGTAGGTGAAGCTGACTTTGAGAGAGACTACTGTCAGGTCATAGGGTGCCGTAACATCTGTAACCGTAAAACTCCCGTTGGCGTCGGTGGTCGTGGCGGGTCGACCGGTGATAACCACAGCGGAATTGGAGATCGGCAGCTTGTTACCGCTGATGACTTTCCCCGTAACGGTGATGGACGTGGGGACTCCGGTAGAACCAGAGTCGCTCTTGCATCCTGGAAAAGCGGCCAGAAGAAACACCACTGTCCCCAGGGCAGTGAGGACAACCGCGAGACGTGTGCGTGGCATTGGTGGTCCTCAAATCCAGTGGGACATGCGGCGACCGAGTTTTTCGGGTCGGCCTGTACGTGAAAGAACGGTTAACGGAAACGCAACTCAATTACTGCTACTGCGCAATGCTATTTCAGGACGGTGAGTGTTTTCGTCGCTATTGAACTTCCCGACTGCAGCCGATAGAAATAGATGCCGGTGCTCAGATTCTGCGCGTTGAACTGTACCCTGTACTGCCCCGGCTGCTGGTTTTCATTCACCAGCACCGCCACTTCACGACCGAGCAGATCAAACACGCTGAGCCTTACAAGACTAGACCCCTGACCCGAGACCCCAGACCCATTCTTTTCACCCGAGACCCCATACCCTATGGTAGTTGTTGGGTTGAAAGGATTGGGGTAGTTCTGCTCAAGCGCGAACCGGGCGGGTGTTCCAGCGCCTGGTTCCTTCACCGCAGTTGCAGTTCCCCAGGACAAATCGTCGACAAGGAAAAACGAGCCGACCGTAGCATACCCAAGAGATCCAAAGATGTTCATCGTGATATATCCCGAATCAGGTATCGCGCTGCCTGAGTACCCGACGTTCAGAACGAATTCTTTATAAATGCTCGTGGACGTGGTCAGAGGCAAAGATCCCCCGCCGACGCCGGTGCCTCCTGTCTTGAAGGCGACAACAAGACTGAACATGTCTCCGCTGGCTAATGATAATTTGTACCACCCGTGCAGTGCAGCCGGACGGCTGTTCATGGGGAAACCGGGATCAGTAACCATGCTTGGCGGATACCCGATGTTGTAGCCGACATCGGCTACCGTGCCCATAACGGCCCAGGAACCCGAATGCTTGTCTGCTGATTGTGTAACATTGACATAGGTCGGCGGACTGTTCGACGTGGTCCATCCACTGAGAACGCCGCCGGGCCAGTCCTCGAAGCCCGCATTGGGAATAGTCTGGGCTATCCCTTTGCTCAGGCAGGCCACTAAACCGAGCAGAAGTATTGATAAAAGATAGCGATATGGTCTCATGTGTAGACCCTTTCTGTAATGTATGTGTTTAAGGGCGCAGGACTATTGTGACCTCGATTCCTGCCATACCATTCCTCTTATATGCAGTAGATAACACGTAAGCCCCGCAAAGAGTTCGCGATATTCATGGTTCGGTATTCCGTTGACAATCCCGAAATCCCAGCGTACATTTACATGTAGAAAAGACTATCCGCCTTTCTTTCCAGCCTACTATGCTGGTCGAGGGGACAAATCCGTTGCTGCAAGCCGGCGTACTCGTCTTGAGGAATATCTACAGCAGTCACATAGGGAAACAAGAATCTAGTGCCTATCCTACTAACATTTGCTAGATCCCGACACAAAGAA
>PMMO01000023.1 GCA_003162215.1 Ignavibacteriota bacterium | reverse complement strand
GTTTTCCCCTTCGCGACGACAATGAGCTGTTCTGCCGGCTTATCCTGGAAATCAACCAGGCCGGGCTGAGCTGGACCACCATCCTGAAGAAGGAAGAAGGTTTTCGAAGTGCCTACGAGGATTTCGACATCCGGAAGGTCGCAGCCTACGGCGAGCGCGACATGAATCGTCTTCTGGGGGACGAACGGATCATCCGCAATCGGCTGAAGGTGCGGGCGGCCGTNNCAGTCGATTGAAAGCTGGACATCGCTGTTCAAGTCAGCCTTTACCTTTACCGGCGGTGAAATCGTGAAGGAGTTTCTCGTCAGCACAGGATATCTCCCGGGCGCACATGAGAAGCGATGTCGTGTCTACGCGGAAATCCTGAATTTGAAGCCGCCATGGTCTCTGGCACACCCTGCCGTGAAACCTCGTGCGAAGAGGTAAGGGTCGAAGGTCAGCGATCGAAGGTTTGATAAAAGTCATGCATGATCCCGGCCGTGTCGAAATCCTCCCAGATGATCACTTTGCGGGGATTGTCCGGCTGGTCAACCCATCTTCCTTCCTCAAAGCGCGGAGCAGCAATCAGGGTGTGATGAGCCCACCCGGGATTTTTGACAATTGCAGCTGCGGCCATATCGTACAACGACCGGGTCATCTCCTTCACATGCTCAAAGAGACTGATGGAGTAGTCGCCGAAACAGGAAAACTCGCCACCGTGCCTCCCGGAAACCGGCTCCGGTATGCGAGGACCCTTCCCCCGCATATGTGTCCGTATCTCGTCGACTGATGCCTGCACAGCAGCCGTCCCGGAGGATTTTCCGTAACGGACCGTCGCGATCTCAAACTGAACATCCAGTCCAAGCATGTAGTTTGCCACCGGTCTGTCGTTTTCAAAATTGTATTCACCTGAATCCGGGTAGTTGGTCCCGAGCCAGACGATTCGTAGGTTCGGCGCAATTGACGGCTCCTTGCACAGTGCCAGACCGACATTCGTGAGTTTGCCGATTGCCAGAATGACGAGCTTCCCTTTTCCGCTTGCCTTCGCCCGGCCGATGATGAAATTGACCGCGGCTTCGCCGTCGAAAGACGGCTGATTCACCGTACTCCGGATCTTCTCGAAATCCCCGGTCGCCCCTTCATAGACATGGACGGCCGGCGACATCCCGCACAATCGAACCACACGTTCCGCCTCCTCGGCGTGCTGTCTGATGCTCCCTCCCTCAAAAGTCCTGTTCACAGTGATTCCTTCGACATCGAATCTGTCATGGTTCAAAAGCACGTAGGCGATGGCGTGCTGGTCGTCCAGTTCGTTGTTCGCGTCGGAATCAACGATGATCCTGGTCTTCATCTCTCCGGGACTGTCTGCACGGGCGGGTGCACAGCAAAGGCATGCGAGAATTGCAGTGAGGTGGCATAGCATGATGGCTCGTGTTCTCACGATGCTCTCCCGGGAAGGTGCGCAAATCGGCAGGACGAGCGTCAGTATGGCGAAGCCGAATGTCAAAATCAAGCAACGGGAAACCCTTGGTGCCGATGAAGCGCAGCGCCCTTCCATTCACCGGGATTTCCGGCATCTCTGCCAGGACACGAGACTCCTGCACCGTTGTCTCGTTTCGGCACTTGTCATGCGGAGCATCGCCAATTGTGCGTCAAATATCNNATCCGGGATGAGAAGCATGGATCTGGCCAACCGGCGAGCCGCCGTCGGATTTGCTCAGAAAGGCCGGGGTCCGTTTGCAGCATCAGGCGGTGGACTGAGATCCCGCCGGGGCAGAATAGTCGATCGTCGCTTGAGAGCCGGTTTTGACGCCCTTTGTGCGCGGGAGAGCGGGAAAATTCTACGGGGTGGATGTCTTCCATATCCTCAGTGCTGCAGCAAGACATTCTGGTGAACTGCGGCGATGCTGGAAAGGTCGGGAACCACAACAAAAGGCCGGTCACACCACCAGCGGACCGGCCTTTCCTGGGCTTACAGCTGCTCCCGTGTCACTCTAGGGCATGACGTAGGTCTTGGTAAACGTCGTCGTGCACCCACTGTATGTNNCGAGGGCCAGACGATGGTGATCTGAACCGCGTTCGACAACTGTCCGCTGATCTGCGTGTAGATCGTCGAAAGCTGGGCTGCGGCGGGGGCATAGAAATAGAAACCTCCGGTCGTGTCGGCGAACTCCACAAGATCCTTTTCAGCGCTGCTGTACTGTCCGGGCGGTGTGCTGTGGTATGATGCATCCAGGAGACCAATGGTGTAAATCGGGATGCCCAATTGCTTCGCCAGGGTGATGACCTGTGAACGGGTCTCCGTGGAGTTGTTTTCACCCCCGTCCGTGAATGCGACAACGGCACGCGCATAGGACGAAGCGCTCTGTGCACCCGCGTCCTGAAGAGCCCGGTNNGGCAGAGCCTGGTCTTATCCCCCGTAAAGGGGAAGATGTAGTCTACCGTGCTGCCAAACTTGATCACCTCCCCCAGGTCCCCGGTCTTCAGCGCGTTGAAGAACGTCTTCACGCCGCTTTCCATGTCAGAGATCCGCTTGTATTTTCCTCCAACCACTGTATCCCCTGCAAACATGCTGCCGCTGTAATCCATGGTCATCCCCACCGCCACCTTCTTGCCTGATGCAGAGACGGTCTGGATGGTTACCACGCCCGAGATAGAG
>PMMO01000108.1:188-24067 GCA_003162215.1 Ignavibacteriota bacterium | reverse complement strand
CACGCGTCCCCAAAGTGCAGGAAGTCGTGCGCCAGATATTCAACCGTGATCCTCACAAGGGAGTGAACCCCGACGAGGTTGTGGCTGTTGGTGCTGCGATTCAGGGCGGTGTCCTTGCCGGCGATGTCACCGATGTTCTACTCCTCGATGTGACACCGCTGTCACTCGGTATCGAAACNNAAGAGCGAGATCTTCTCCACGGCCGACGACGGCCAGACCTCGGTGGAGATCCACGTGCTGCAGGGTGAACGCCCGATGGCGGTGGATAACCGGACGCTGGGGAAATTCCATCTCGACGGCATTCCGCCGGCACCGCGGGGCATTCCGCAGGTCGAGGTGACATTTGACATCGACGCCAACGGCATGCTGCATGTGTCGGCGAAAGACAAGGCCACGAGCAAGGAGCAATCCATCCGCATTACCTCCTCGAGCGGCTTGAGCAAGGAAGAGGTGGAGAAGATGAAGCATGAGGCCCAAGAGCACTCCTCCGACGACAAGAAGAAGAAGGAGGAAATCGACCTCCGGAATCAGGCGGACAACCTGACATTCCAGACGGAGAAGCAGCTCAAGGACTTCGGCGAGAAGATCAGCGGTGATGTGCGATCGAAAATCGAAGCCGCCAACAATGCACTGAAAGAAGCCATCAAGAGCAACAACGCGTCCACCATAAAGAGCACGATGGAAGTGCTCAACACCGCATGGAACGAGGCTTCCACGCAGATGTATCAACAGGCAACAACGGCCAGCGCGCAGCAGCAGGCAGGTCAGCAACACGAGCCTACAGGGGGTGCAGCCCCGAAGGGTGACGAGAAGAAGGTCGAGGATGCCGACTTCGAAGTCATGGACGACAAAAAATAAGAGGCATGATCGAAAGGCGCACTCAGGGATATCACGCGCAGTTGAAACAACGAAAGGCGAGGTGACTCCTCGCCTTTTGCATATTGACGAAAAGAGCGGACAGAAATGAACTTTAATAAATTCACCATTAAATCCCAGGAAGCAGTGCAGAACGCCCAAGAGATCGCCTCCAGTTATGGGAACCAAGCGCTTGAACCCGAACACCTTCTGGCGGCTCTTGTGCAGGATGCCAGCGGCACAGTCCCGCCCATTGTCCAGAAGGCAGGTGCAAACCTGAACTACATCAAGATCAAGCTCAATGAGTTGGTTGATCGTCTGCCGAAGGTCAGCGGCGGGACGCTGAGCCAGCAGGGAATATCGGCTGCACTCGGACGCGTGTTTGAACGCTCCCTTAAGGAAGCGCAGGACCTCAAAGACGAGTATATCAGCACCGAGCATCTGCTGCTCGGGTTGGTCGCTACCCCTGAAACAGCAGCAGGCAAACTCCTCCACGACCAGGGAGTGACCAAAGAGGCGGTACTGCTGGTGCTCAAGGAGATTCGTGGTTCACAGCGGGTCACCGACCAGAATCCGGAAGACAAATACCAGGCGTTGCAGCGCTACGGGCGCGACCTGAACGAGCTTGCCCGCAAAGGGAAGATGGATCCGGTCGTTGGCCGCGACGAAGAAATTCGCCGCGTGCTGCAGGTCCTTTCCCGCCGGACGAAAAACAATCCTGTTCTCATCGGCGAACCGGGCGTCGGCAAGACCGCCATCGCCGAGGGCATAGCGTATCGGATTGTTACAGGCGATGTACCGGAATCACTGAAGACCCGGCGCATCGTTGCTCTGGACATGGGATCGCTTGTCGCGGGAACAAGCTTTCGCGGTCAATTCGAAGAGCGCCTCAAGGCTCTCCTGAAAGAGGTGGAAGAGTCGAACGGGGAAATTATCCTCTTCATTGACGAACTGCACACGGTTGTCGGCGCAGGAGCCGCGCAGGGTGCGGTGGACGCAGCAAATATGCTGAAACCCGCGCTGGCAAAGGGCGAGCTCCGTGTCATCGGCGCGACGACTATTGATGAGTATCGTAAATATATCGAGAAAGACCCTGCGCTCGAACGGCGCTTCCAACCAGTGCTGGTTGATGAACCGAGTGTTGAAGACACCATATCAATTCTCCGCGGGTTGCAGGAACGGTACGAAGTCCACCACGGTGTGCGGATCACTGACGGAGCGCTTGTGGCTGCAGCCCAACTCAGCCACAGGTACATAGCGGATCGTTTCTTGCCCGACAAGGCCATTGACCTCGTGGACGAAGCGGCGGCAAAGCTGCGCATCGAAATGGATTCGATGCCGGAGGAGCTGGATGACGTCGAACGGCGCATCAAACAGCTGGAAATTGAACGGGAAGCAATACGGCGCGAGCATGATGAGGCCTCCCGGGAACGCCTCGAGGCCATCGAGCAGGGTATTGCGGAGCAGCAACAGATCCGCTCGAGTCTCCGTGCCCACTGGCAACTCGAAAAGGACCTCATTCTTTCGATACGGAAGATGAAGGAGGAAGTGGAAGCCGCAAAGCAGGAGGCGGACCGCAAGGAGCGGGAGGGAGACCTGGGCCGTGTTGCGGAACTCCGGTATGGCGTACTGACGTCACTCGAGAAACAGATCAAGGAAGCATCGACGAAGCTGCAGGACGTGCAAAAGGACCGGAAGATGCTGAAGGAGGAGGTCGATGCTGAAGACATTGCGGAGATCGTTGCCCGATGGACAGGCATTCCGGTGACCCGGATGCTGGAGAGCGACCGGCAGAAATTGCTGCATCTCGAGGAGCGCCTGCATCAGCGTGTGATTGCACAGGACGAAGCGGTTGTAGCGGTGAGCAACGCCATCCGGCGGTCACGGGCCGGACTACAGGATGAAAAACGACCGATAGGTTCGTTTATCTTTTTGGGCAGCACCGGTGTGGGGAAAACCGAGCTTGCACGCGCGCTGGCAGAGTTCCTCTTCAACGATGAGAACGCCATGGTGCGCATCGATATGAGCGAGTACATGGAGAAATTTTCCGTGTCCAGACTCATTGGTGCGCCGCCGGGGTACGTTGGCTATGATGAAGGCGGGCAGCTCACGGAGGCGGTCAGGCGCAAGCCGTATTCAGTCGTGCTTCTGGATGAAATTGAAAAAGCACATCCAGAAGTGTTTAATATTCTCCTTCAGGTTCTGGATGAGGGACGGCTGACCGACAGCAAAGGGAAGACGGTGGATTTCAAGAATGCCATCATCATCATGACCAGCAATCTCGGGTCACAGCTCATCAGCGAGCGTGTTGCTGCCGCGTTTGGTTCGAGTGACAAGTGGGATGATGTATTCTCCGACCTGAAGAATGAGCTCCTGCTGCTCCTGAAGCAGACCATTCGACCGGAATTCCTCAACCGGATCGACGAAATTGTCGTCTTCCGGCCGCTGGCGCAGGAGGATATCCGTGCGATAGTGACGCTCCAGGTCGAGCGGGTGAGAGGGCTGATGGAGAAGCAGGGGCTGCAGCTGGAGGTGACTGAAGAGGCAAAGGACTGGTTGGCGAAGCTCGGGTACGATCCCATGTTCGGGGCACGGCCGCTGAAGCGGGTCATCCAGAAGCATGTGATCAATCCGCTGTCAGAACTGATCCTGAAGGGATCATTCGAAGCAGGTGACACCGTGATCGTTGGTCTGGGGAAGGAAGGATTGATTTCATTCGAACGGAAGGCGGGGTAATCGGGCTGCTTCTTGAATCCCAGGCTGGGTATTCGTAAGTTCTCTGTACGCCTATGACCACGCCTGCTCAACATGCGCTTGCCCTTGTGCTCCACGGCGGAGCGTGGGATATTCCCGACGAGCTGGTGGAACCTCACAAGAAGGGACTCCGAGCGGCATTGAAGGTCGGCTGGGACGTCCTGCAGAAAAGGGGCGCAGCGGTCGACGCCGTCGAAGAGGCGATCATTGTGATGGAGCAGGACGACACGTTCGATGCGGGTCGCGGGTCGTTCATTAATGGTGCCGGTGAAGTGGAATTGGACGCGAGCATTATGAATGGCGCCACATTTCGTGCGGGTGCTGTGGCTGCAGTACAGAATATACCCCATCCTATAACCCTGGCCCGCGCAATCATGGAAAAAAGCGAGCACATCCTCCTTGTCGGCATGGGGGCCAGCCGCTTTGCGCGAGAACACAAGATCAAAACGTGCAGTCAGGATGATCTGATTACCTCCCGCGAACTCGAACGCTGGCGCGCTTTGCAGGCAGGTGGGGCGTTCAGCACCAAAGACGCCTTCCGCAGGAAACGCCATCCTTCCGGGACTGTCGGTGCCGTGGCGTTGGACCACCGTGGCAATGTTGCCGCGGGCACTTCGACCGGCGGTACCCCCAACAAATATCCAGGCAGGGTCGGCGATTCTCCGCTCATCGGCTGCGGCACCTATGCGGAGAACAGGGCCGGTGCGGTATCTACCTCCGGATGGGGCGAGGCGATGATCAAGGTGGTCATGGCGAAGACTGTCATCGATTTGATGGACTGGCATGAGATGGGCCCCTCCAGGGCCGCAGAAGAAGCGCTGAAGATTCTTAAGAAAAAGGCCTCAGGCTACGGTGGTATCATTGTGCTCAATCCGGAGGGTGACGTCGGCATCGCGTTCAACACGCCACGAATGGCCCGCGCCTACCAGACCTCTTCCATGCGTTCGCCTATTGTCGAAGTGTGAAGAAATCCTCTCTTCTGGGGCATGCTGCGGAGGCGTTAAGTCACATCCGCGGGGGGCATCGGCCGGCTGATAGCATATTGGCTGACTTCTTCCGTGAACGGCGGTATCTCGGCGCACGCGACCGGCGTGAGATTGCCGGGATGGTCTTTGGCACCTTGCGCCACATGCGGCTCCTCGACCTGCTCGTGCACGCAGCCACTGCAGGGTTCGGCACATCCTCCCCCCCGGCCGGACCGCCAATGACACCTCTTCTTGTGGCGGCGTATGTCCTGCACGTGGAACACGATGATACAGCGGAGACTTCCGCGGGATTGACCGAGTACTTCTCTACATGCCTATCCGGCGAAATGCCGACGGGTTTTCTTGATGCTCTGAAAAGTGCACGGCTCCCGGAAGAAACTCTCGACTCACCAGTTTCCAGGATAGCCGCTCTTCATTCTTTTCCAGACTGCCTTATCCGTGAGTGGATGATGCGGATGGGGCCCGAAGATACTGAAGCGCTGGCCGTCTCGCTTAACCAGCAGGCCCCGTTAAGCCTCCGTGTGAACACGCTGAAAAGCACAGTCGATCACTGCAGGCAGGTGCTTGCTGCGGCAGGTGTGCAGACCGAAAGGGGGAGGTGTTCACCCTTCGCGCTCATTCTTCCCAAGCGGCTTGCGCTGGATACTCTGCAAGCATATCGCGACGGCCTTTTCGAAATGCAGGACGAGGGGAGCCAGCTCCTATCGCTTCTGGTGCAACCCCAGCCTGGAACGACAGTAGTAGATGCCTGTGCCGGAGGCGGAGGGAAGACGCTTCATCTTGCCGCATTGATGGAAAACCGTGGTCGGTTGGTCGCGATTGATCTGGATGATCGGAAGCTGCGAAACCTCCAGCAGCGTGCGGAGCGTGCCGGTGCAAGAGTGCACATGATCCTGTCAGCGCACCGCGATGAGGCTCGCATCGCCCGGCTGTGCGATAAAGCACATGCTGTTCTTGTCGATGCACCTTGCTCGGCACTAGGCACTGTCCGGCGCAATCCTTCATTGAAAATGGCCTACACCGAGGAGCGTTCGACTCAGCTGAGCACAATCCAAACAACACTGCTCGATTCCGCGGCACGATTGGTGATGCCGGGGGGGCGTCTTGTGTATTCGACGTGTACCCTGGTGCAAAAGGAAAACGAGGAAGTGGCATCGCGTTTTCTGGATAGAAATCCCGGATTCGTGCTGCAACCTGCGTACGAGATCCTCTCCCGGTGGGGGATAGTTGTGGATCGCTCCTCTCCGTATCTTCAGTTGTATCCGCATCGGTCTGGCACCGACGGTTTTTTTGCCGCTGTGTTCCTGAGAGAGGAGGGGGGTAGGTGATCGCTCTTTTGATCGTCGTTGCAGTTCATTCCCACTTTTTATAGGTTAGAATGGGTCTGTTCATAATTTCTCCACCGGGTTATCCATATCGAGGCTGCCCATGAAGAATGCGGTTATTCTTCTCGTTTTCGCAACGTTACTGTTCGCTGGATGCAGCAAAAAAACCGCGCCAGAGCTGTTTCAACAGGCACTGGAGACCCAGCAACACGCCCAATATGCCGCTGATAGTCTCGGGACTAAAGCAAATGTCCCTGAACTGTTCGTCCCGGTGGTACGTGACTACGAGAAAGTGTTCAGCGAGCACCCGACCTCGCCGGAGGCGGAACAGGCGTTATTCAAAGTGGCAGAACTTCAGGCCGGGGTGCTGAACAATCCCCAGAAGGCGGTCGATGCTTTCCGCAGGTATGAGGCAGCATTCCCTTCCGGGCCGAAGGCCCAGACAGCGATGTTCATGATCGGGTATATCTATAACAACAACCTGAACATGCTCGACAGCGCATCGGCTGCGTACAAGCGGTTTCTGGAACGCTTTCCGGAGAGTGAGCTGGCAACCTCTGCGCAGTATGAGTTGAACACGCTGGGCAAGAAGCCCGAAGAGCTGCTTTCCCCCGAGCCCGCGCCGGCACAAACGCAGGTCGCGAAGAAAGCCCAGTAACATCTCCGACGACTACCGGAAATACCTGTTGCCACAGGTTGTTTCGACTCTGGCAAACATGGAGCTGCGTGCCCGTCTCGTTGTCGAGGGGTTCATCGCGGGACTGCACCGGAGTCCCTACCACGGGTTCAGCGTCGAGTTTGCCGAGCACCGCCCCTACATGCCCGGCGATGAGATCCGGCATGTTGATTGGAAGATATACGGACGGACGGACCGCTTTTACATCAAGCAGTATGAAGAAGAGACCAACCTCAAAGCGTACCTGATTCTCGACACGAGCAGATCGATGACCTATGCCTCCCCCGGCCAGATGCCGAAGCTGGAGTATGCATCATATCTTGCCGCATCGCTTGCATACATGATGGTGAAGCAACAGGATGCAGTCGGCCTGGCCACATTTGATGAGACGATTACATCGTACCTTCCTCCCCATGCAACCCGGCCATATCTCAAGCAATTGTTGTTGACACTGCAACAGCTTTCCGGAGGAAAAGGAACGGCTGCAGGGCGGTCCCTGCACCTCGTTGCAGAACGGATCCGGCGCCGCGGGCTTGTGATCATCCTCAGTGATCTTCTGGATGATCCCGATCAAGTGATCGCAGCCCTCAAACACTTCCGGCATAAGAAGAACGAGGTCATCGTCATGCACATTCTCGATCCCATGGAGCGGAGTTTTGCATTCGACGATGATGCCACGTTCCGCGACCTTGAGACGGCCGAGATGCTTGCCACGCAACCCTGGCATATCCGCAACGGTTACCGTGATGCCATTCGCGATTTCATCGATCGTTACAAGCGTGAATGCCGCGAGCATCACATCGACTACGTCCTCCTCGATACCCGCACCCCCTTCGATGTTGCCCTCATCGAATACCTCAGCAAACGCGAGCGCGTGCACTAGCACGGGTTGAATTTCGACCGCCATTGTGGTAGATTATTTTTCTCCATACGGATCAAGAAATTCATACCCATGCCACACGAGCCCGAGACGAACGGATTGCAGCAGATTGTCATTCGCGGCGCGCGCGAACACAATCTCAAGGGGATTGATGTTGATATCCCGCGCGACCGCCTGGTAGTGATCACCGGCCTGTCGGGCTCGGGGAAATCCAGTCTGGCATTTGACACCATTTATGCCGAAGGCCAGCGGCGATTCGTGGAAAGCCTCTCTGCGTATGCCCGGCAATTCCTCGACGTCATGGAGCGTCCCGATGTAGACTACATCGAAGGCCTCAGTCCGGCGATCTCCATCGAACAGAAAACGGTCAGTCACAATCCGCGATCCACCGTCGGAACCGTAACGGAGATCTACGACTATCTTCGACTTCTCTTTGCACGCGCCGGAACCCAGTATTGCTGGAAGTGCGGCGGACCCGTACAGAAGCAAAGCACCGACCAGATCATCGACAGCATCATGAAGCTGCCCGTAGGCACACGGGTGTTGATACTTGCGCCCGTGGTGCGCGGACGGAAAGGTCACTACCGTGAGCTGTTCGAGGAGATCGGCCGTGATGGCTTCATTCGCGTCCGCATTGACGGCGCCGTCCTTGAATTGAGCAAAGGACTCCAGGCCGACCGGTACAAGGTGCACAACATTGAAATCGTTGTCGACCGGCTTGTGGTGAAAGGTGAGGCACGGAGCAGAATTGCAGACTCCGTTGAGGTTGCTCTCCGATTCGGCAACGGGGTAATGATCATGAGTCCGGAACGGGGCGGCACGGAAGTGCCGGCGACCGTCAGCGGCAAGAGAAAGCGCCGGGCTGCTGCAGAACCCGAGGCCGCTCCCACCGAAACGATGTTCAGCCGCCATCTTGCCTGTCCTGTCTGCGATATCAGCTACGAAGAACCGGCACCGAATGCCTTCTCGTTCAATTCTCCGTATGGCGCGTGCCCGACCTGTAACGGTCTGGGCGAGGTAAAGGAATTGGATGTCGACCTGATCATCCCCGATGATGCTCTATCGATCAACCAGGAAGGCCTCGCGCCTCTGGGAAAACCCAGGCAGACATGGCTCTTTAACCAAATTCGCGCGGTAGGGAAGAAATACAACTTTGATTTCGACCTGCCGATCCGGAAGATGTCAAATAAAGCCCGCGAAGTGCTCCTGTATGGCAGCACGGAGGAGCGATTCGCAGTAGAGTATACGTATTCCAGCGGACGAACGGTCACATACACACACCGCTTCACCGGCATTCTCGAAACACTCAAGCATTACTATGCCGAGACCTCCTCCAATACGATCAGGGAATGGGTCGAGGCGTACATGAACACCACGGCCTGCGGAGAATGCAAGGGCGGCAGGCTCAAGCGCGAAAACCTTGCCATCAAACTGCGCGACGAAATGACAGGGACGCTCCATTCAATCCGTGACATAGTTCAGCTGCCTATCAATGATGCGCTGGCGCTTTTTCGCTCCCTCAGCTTTAATGAACGGAACACAGCCATTGCCAGGCCGGTGGTCAAGGAAATCTCCGAACGGCTCCATTTTCTTGTCAATGTCGGCCTGGAGTACCTGACGCTGGATCGCTCGGCACGCACACTCTCGGGAGGAGAAGGACAACGGATCCGGCTCGCCACACAAATCGGATCGCAGCTTGTCGGCGTGCTCTATATTCTGGACGAACCGAGCATTGGTCTTCACCAGCGTGACAACCGCAAGTTGATCGAATCGTTGAAGTACCTTCGTGATCTGGGCAATACGCTGATTGTGGTGGAACATGATCGTGAGATGATTGAGAGTGCGGATTACGTCATCGATCTGGGGCCGGGAGCAGGCGAACACGGTGGAGCCCTGATGACGGCGGGACCTCCAGCAGGCCTCGCCTTAAGGAATGATGCCCTCCGGGTGAGCGATCAGGGTTTCGAACCGATTTCCTATACGGCACACTATCTTCAAGGGCGGAGAAGCATTACCCTGCCCGGCGAACGAAGGCAGGGAAATGGAAAAGCCATTGTCCTCGAGGGCGCATCAGGCAACAATCTCCGCCAGGTAACATTGCGCATCCCGTTAGGAACGTTTGTGGCGATCACCGGTGTCAGTGGTTCTGGGAAATCCTCGCTGATCGATGAAACGTTGTACCGTCTCCTCGCGAGAAAGTTCTACAAGTCGAAGGCTGTACCGCTTCCGTATAAGAGCATCAGCGGGATTGAAGAGATCGACAAGGTGATCGATATCGATCAATCTCCCATCGGCCGCACTCCGCGTTCGAACCCGGCCACGTACACCGGATTGTTCGGTCCTGTGCGCGACCTCTATGCCCAGCTTCCGGAATCGAAGATTCGCGGGTACAAGCCCGGGAGATTTAGTTTTAATGTTGCCGGCGGGCGGTGTGACCGTTGTGAGGGAGACGGCGTGCGCAAGATTGAAATGAATTTCCTGCCGGACGTCTATGTGCAATGTGATGTGTGCAAGGGGCGGCGATATAACCGGGAAACCCTCCAGGTCGTGTACAAAGGGAAATCGATTGCTGACGTCCTTGAGATGACGGTTGCCGAAGCGGTTTCTTTTTTTCAGGATATTCCTTCAATTCAGCGCAAACTTCAGACCCTTCATGATGTCGGTCTTGGCTATATCCGGATCGGGCAGCAGGCCACCACACTCAGCGGGGGCGAAGCCCAGCGCATCAAGCTCTCGACCGAACTGTCAAAGGTGGGGACCGGCAGTACGTTGTACATCCTGGATGAACCCACGACAGGTCTGCATTTTGAGGATGTCCGCATGCTTCTTGGCGTGCTGAACCGTCTTGTTGAAAAAGGAAACACCGTCATCGTTATCGAGCATAACCTTGACGTGATCAAGACTGCCGATTGGGTCATTGATATGGGTCCGGGGGGAGGGGCGGCAGGGGGGCGGATTGTGGCTGAAGGATCGCCTGAGGATGTCTGCAAAGTAGAGGATTCCGCGACAGCCGAATTCCTGCGTCACGAACTTTCCCGTCGCTGATTGCGTTCCCCTTGTGTGTGGACGCGGGATTCACTATCCTGTAAAATCAGATACTACCGGAAGGGTCCAATGGTACGCGTTCCCGCAATTCTGCTCTTGTTCTTCGTTGCGTCCTGCTGTGGATCCCGGGAATTGAATTCTTCCGAAAGAGCAAAACTCACCCCCGGTCTTCTTGCACTTCTGACCGAAGAATCGGCGCCCGATGAATTGTTCGACGTGTCAGAACGTGCCGACGGAACAAAGGAATACGGCATCATTATCCGATCGACGAATCCCGACGAACTCCGTGCACAGGGAATCAAGGTGCAAAGTGCGATAGGCGATGTGATCACTGCCCGGGTCTCCAAAGAACAGCTCCGTTCACTGCTCTCCCTTCCCTCGGTTCGCTCGGTAGATCAGGGGAACAAGAATCAGCTTGACAACTAATGCATCAGCATACATCCGAAAGGCAACACCCATGAGCGGTATGCTACGGTTCTCTGTGGGAGTGCTACTCCTTGCGTGTTCTGTGGCGATAGTGCCGGGGGGTGTCCCCGGCGGACCAAACGAGGGAAAACTCCATCCGTACTTCCGCCAGGTGCTGGCAGGTACCGGAGTTCCATTCGGCGTGTCAAAGCAAGGCGAATTGTTCGATGCCATTGTGTACACAAAGAACGCAGAAGCGGTTCGGTCGGTCGGCATCCATGTGAATTCATCCTTGTCTTCGTTTGTGACCGCGCAGGTCTCCGCAAGGGATCTCGAGAAGCTTATGGCAGTGTCCGATGTGACATTCATTGACCCCGGAAGTGTAAACTACGTCCAGAACGATATAAGCGTCCCGGAGACTGGTGCATCGCTGATACAAGGGGGGCTCATCAACGGCACTTCGTACAAAGGTCAGGGCGCTATCGTGCTCATCTATGACACCGGGATTGATTGGAAGCACAAAGACTTCCGGGTGTTTGGCGACACCACGAAAAGCCGGATTCTCTATATCTGGGACCAGACACTCACGGCGATCTCCGGTGAAACGGCGCCCGCCGACTTCAGCTACGGCGTGGAGTACACCAAAGCCCAGATCGACGACGAAATTGACGGAACGCCGGCGGGTGTTGTGCGCGAGAAGGACATTAACGGCCATGGAACGCACGTGACGGGCATAGCGGCGGGAAATGGAGGGACGTTTGGAGGGCAGTATGCCGGCATGGCGCCGCTGGCAGATATTATCGTGGTGAAAGGGGGAGACAATTCCTTCGCCGAGTCGAGAATGATTGACGGCTTGACATATGCGATGAACAAAGCTACGGCGCTTGGCAAGCCGATTGTGGTCAACTGGAGTATCGGCAGCCAAGGTGGTCCTCACGATGGCACGCGTGCCTATGAAGTTGCCATTGACGCGATGGTTGCGCAGCCTGGACGCGTTGTGGCTGTTTCGGCAGGTAACTTAGGTGACCAGGCGATTCACATGGGAAGCACAATACCCGCAGGTGGCGCCCTCACGATCACTTTTAGCGTGCCCCCATTCACCGCAAAAAGCGGGACTGAAAACGATATCTTTGCTTTTGACGGCTGGTTGACCGGCAATCCCAACATTTCAGCGACTGCTACCTCGCCGACAGGAATTACGCTTACGAAAAATGCCGGAGAGTTCGGTGATGGTCCTAACATCACNNGTTGAATGTTCATGATGCGGTGAGCACCAATCCTCCCAAGCCAGGCATCTGGACGCTGACATTGACAAATCCTGGAGCGGCGTCGACTGCGTTTGATGGTTGGCTCTATCAGGATTCAGTGGGCAACGCATCCGTTACTCTGCTTGGTGGCAACACAGACAAAACAATCAGCATGCCGGGTACTTCGGCCGGTGCAATCACGGCCGCCTCGTATGTGACAAAATGGGTATGGCCTTCCTATGTTGGTGGCAACTATGTGTATGTAGGCACAGACCGGACGAACAACATCTCATCGTTTAGCAGCATTGGTCCAACGCGGGATGGCAGACAGAAGCCGGATATCGCAGCTCCAGGACAGGGAATCTCATCATGCCTTTCTTCGACGGCCGATACGACCGATTTGTACTCCTGGATTCTTCCTGGACAAAAACACAGGATCAATCAAGGGACCAGCATGGCTGCAGCGCATGTGACCGGTGCTGCAGCCTTACTCCTCGGCATCAACCCTGCATACACTGCGGGGCAGATCAAGACTCTCCTGCAAACCGCAGCGAATACAGATGCATATACAGGGACCGTGCCGAACTACACCTGGGGCTATGGCAAACTGGACTTGCTCGAGGCGGTTGCACGCTACTTCACCCCTTCGACAGTCATCTCTCGAGCAGTCTATTACTACGATCAGGCGACCCCCACGAACACCATCCGCACGCTCACGGGGGCACAGAGGTTCGCTGTAAGATTTTCTCCCTCGCTGAGCGGACGCCTGACCGGTGCCAAGATTAATGTGACTACCGCTAACAACCGTCCTGTACGGGGCGCAGGACCACTGAAGTGCGAAATTTATTCAGACAACGGTGGCCTCCCGGGCACACAGTTGGGCAGCACGGTAACCTGGCCTCATCAATTCCTGAGCGCAGGGATCCTCAACTACGTGCAGATGCTGGACGCAAACATCTCTGTGACGTCTGGCACCCAATATCACCTCGTTCTTTCTCCAACGAATGCGAGCGATACAGTAATGATACGGAGCGATACGTCAACCGTGGGAACTCGTGGATCGCTCTTTGATGGGGTATCATGGAATGCTGTTGTATACAACCTGCGAGTGCGTGCGATCGTGACCAGCGGGGCCGGTCCAAACAGTGTGGAGACTGCAGAGGGAACACCGGAGCGCTACGAACTGCTTCAGAATTACCCGAATCCTTTTAATCCATCAACAACCATCGGATTCAGCATTCCCGCGCAGAACCGCGTGACGTTGAAGATTTATAATCTTCTGGGTCAGGAAGTCGTAACGCTAATCAACGATGATTACGCAGCCGGAAAGTACAGAGTGCAGTGGCAACCCATAGGTCTTGCAACGGGGACATATTTCTATCGTCTACAAGCAGGGAGCTACACGGAGAGCAAGAAATTGTTGTTGTTGAAGTAGGTGGGAGAAGCGGCACTAGGCATTGGGAACGAGGCACTAGGGAGGGGGGCCTATTGCCCAGTGCCTCGTGCCTTAGTACCTGATTCCTTGCATCTCGTGCCCTCGTGCCCTAGTGCCGATTCTGCATTGCCGGTCTCCCCTTCGACACGAATCGATTCCCCTTCATAAAGAACCTCCATTGCTGTTCTTTTCCCGTCGAGATGCCCACGCGGGTGGAAACACCGATCAGTTCTTCCGCAAGCGGCGGATCCCGCCGTTCGATCCACATCGTCTCTCCGCACAAATCTGTTCCATTGTGCTCCCGCGTAATGCCGAATGCCTGACAGAGCTTCGCCGGCCCGTTGCAGAGCTGTTCAATGTCTGTGGGATTCACGTCGCGGCGCTTGGCCAGGATCTGCACACCCTCAACCGGCTCAACAGCGCGCAGGAGGACGGCATGTCCGGTGCCTTTGCTCTCTGTCACGACATTGCTGCAGAAGTGCATGCCGTATGTGAAGTAGACGTAGAGATGTCCCCCCTTCCGGAACATAACATCGTTTCGTGCCGTGCGACCACGGTATGCATGGCTCGCGGGATCGAGCTCGCCGAGATATGCTTCAACCTCAACAATCCGGCCTGCAAGTCGGCCTTGGGGTGTGCGGCGAACAATGTACATCCCGAGGAGCCTGCGGGCAACATCGAGTGTTGGTTGGAGGTAAAACGAGCGGGAGAGTTGTTGACGGGACATGGTGGATGCGTGTCGATTGAACTCATCCCCCGAGTGGGTAATTGGCAAGTAGGGCAAGTGTCGTTGCGAGCCTTCTCTTGGCGAAGCAATCTCTCTTTTCCTCGGCGAAACAAGAGATTGCTTCGTCCCGAGGTGCGGGACTCGCAAAGACAGCATCCACTTTTTGGGCGACCCCGTGCAGAGAGAGGAAGTCTGAGGAGCGAGTTTTGTTAGTTCTTACAGAAACGTATAACTGAACCCCAACCCCAGCACTTCCTTGATCTGCGTCCGCGGGCTGGCGGCACGCTCATTGAGCAGCTGCACGGTGAGCATTGCCGTGATGTACTTGCTGACCTTTGCTGCAAGAATGTTGTCGCTACGGACAATGACCTCATCCAGTTTCTTGAATGTGCTGAACATTTCCAGTTTCGATCCGAACGTGACATTGTCTTCGATCTTCCAGGAAAGCTCTGTCACCGACTCGAGACCGCCGTTGACCTGGGTTTTTTCAATCTCCAGGGTCGAAGGATCGTCCGCATAGCGCGGGAATTTAGAGGTGAAAATCTCGCGAAGCCCGACGCCGAGCCGTGTCTTGAGTTCTGGGATCGGTTGATAGACAGCGCCAACGGTTTGGGTCAGATACGCAGGATCGAAGATCTGTGAGACTTCTGTTTCGGTCCCTTTGGCGTCGTATTTGAAGCCCTTGGCAAACTGCGTCTTAAGGGTCGCGGCGCCGTACGGATTCACCTGGCCACCCAGCTTGTACGTCAGCATCGTCTCAAGGTCGATCTGATCATCAGTCTTGCGTATCCCCTGATCGCCGAGTCGGGCTTGCCCGAAGCCGAATTTGTAGCTCGTGGACCAGCTCGTTTGTTCGCGTTCGAGGACCGATTTGCCGTCCAAGCCAAGTGCCCATGAAAGCGCATTTTCACCCCCCTGGGTCCAGTCGGTGAATGCCACTTGTGTCAGCGTCAACGTGCCGACGCTTGTGTGTTTCCACCCGTACGCGGGAGCTTTTGCGGTATCCTGTTGGGCTGCAAGGGTGCCGGAGATGAGCAGCGTGAGAACAAGTCTCCCAAGAGGTCTAGCGGTACATACATGCATCTTTGAATCCTTCCTGAGAAATGAAGTCAATCAGACCGACAAGCACACATCTGTAATCGGTCAGTGTTTCCCTGCCTTGAGAAGGTCCCGGATTTCTCCAAGCAAGACTTCTTGTTTACTCGGTGCCGGCGGTGCGGCAGGAGCCTCTTCTTGCTTTTTCCGGAGGGCATTCATGCCGCGCACGACCAGGAATATTGCAAGGGCGACAATGATGAAGTCGACGATGGTGTTAATGAACACACCATATTTCAGCACCGTTGCCGGCGTTCCATCCGCTGCCGATCGCAACGTCACACCCAGACTGCTGAAATCCACACCGCCGATAAGCAGCCCGAGCGGTGGCATAATCACATCGTTGACCATTGATGACACGATCTTGCCAAACGCCGCGCCGATAATGATACCGACAGCCATATCAGCGACATTTCCCTTCATGGCAAAGGATTTGAATTCCTGGATCATGGACATTGGAGTGCTCCTTCAGGACGAAAATGAAACGGCGTGCACCCGGTGCACATCGAGCGCACGCCGATGACTTTTGGACTACTTTGTGCGGAAGAACTCGATGCGACGGTTCTTGGCTTTCCCTTCCGGTGTCGTGTTGGGTGCGACCGGATTCTCAGGGCCATAGCCCTTTGCCGTGACGCGTTCGGCTTCGATACCCTTGGCAACCAGCCATGTGCGCACTGCGTCGGCCCGTGACTGCGATAGTTTCACGTTGGACTTCGGCTTGCCGACGTTGTCAGTGTAGCCGCGAATCTCGATCGCAATCTCGGGGTTCTGAGCGAGCGTGTTGTACGCCTGTTCAAGAATTGTCTCTGATGATGGTGTAACGACCGACTTACCGGTTTCGAACACCACTCCTTCAAGGACGATTGCCTTGCCGGCCTCGACTTTCAATTCCTCTTTTTTCGGCACATCGTCTGATGGATCGAGCGGGTTTGTCCCCCGGGCCACTTCAACACCATCATTCACCGAGCCGCCGTCAGTGTCGGCTTTCAACGGATCGGTCTTGTACTTCAGTACTTCCTCACCGTCGTTCAACCCATCGCCGTCGGTATCGGCTTTCAACGGATCGGTCTTGTACTTCAGTACTTCCTCACCGTCGTTCAATCCATCGCCGTCGGTGTCGGCCTTCAATGGATCGGTTTTGTAGATAAGGACTTCGTCGCCATCCTTCAAACCATCGCCATCCGTGTCGGCTTTGTTCGGATCCGTCTTGTATTTCAACACTTCCTCGCCATCGTTCAGACCATCGCCGTCACTGTCGGCCTTCAACGGATTGGTTTTGTATTTGTGGACTTCATCGCCGTCATTGAGACCGTCTCCATCAGTGTCTGCGACCTTGGGATTTGTGCCCAGCTGTTTCTCTTCGGCGTTGGTGAGGCCGTCGCCATCGGGATCCGCGTTCGGGCTCTCGCCGTAGATCGTGAGACCGATCAAGCCGCTGAGATACGCATCGTTTTTGGTCTCCAGAATGCCATTGACGTTCTTGCTGAAGATATAGTTGTATCCACCGCTTGCTTCGAACACGAGACCGTCAAGGATCTTGAACTGTACACCGATGCCTGCGGGGACAAAGGCTGTCCAGCCACTGAGCTTCGTTGCCGTAGGTTTCTGCGGAAGTTGCTTCACATCGTAATACAAGCCGCCCGCGCCGGCATAGATGAAGGGATTCCACCTGTCAGCCGCGAAGGGGCTGAGCACAAACCGATACTCCAGGGGAATGAGGTCGGTCATATAGTCGCTGCCGCCCATCTTCCCCACGCCTACCCCGAATTCCCCGAAGAGAGCCTTGACCAAGGGAAAGCGCAAGAATCCACGGGCGAGGAACTGCGTTTGGTTGCTTGTCACATTGGTGACTCCCTGCGTGACTCCCCCCCCCAAGCCCATACTCATGCCCTGATCGCGCAATTGAGCGAAAGCAGTGCATGACCCCACTATCCCCAGCACACAAAGGCTTGCAAGCATCGTTCTGGATTGCATGGATCGCTCCAGGTTGTGGATGGATGGAACAGTTTTCAGGTGCTGCTATGTACTACTTCTCCCCCGCGGCCTTACGGACGCACTGGGAGCTGAATTAGCCGTTGGTTTGGATGCCTCTCCGGGAAATGTCGCATGGCCGGGAGTGTTTCTAATGCAAAACAGAGAAAATCTTCTTGACGTATGCAGCCCGGTCTACCCGATCTCTTTGCGATAGCGTGCGATGAGTCCATCCAGATCTTTCTCACTGAGGCCCACTCCGTAGGCTGGCCGTCGTGTTGGCTCAGCCCACCCCGTGCCTTGCACAGCGCCAATTGATGCTGCAGGATTCACGGGATGAGTTTCAAAGGCAAGGCGCTTGATATTCAAGAGATGCCGCGCTGTAATATTGTCTGACGCTATGGAACCGCCCCAGGTACCCGGGCCGAGAGTCATGGAGGGGTCCAGCCCTGTTGTGTATCCCACCGCACCCAGAGCCGATTGCGTGTTCACCATGATCCGAAACGCCGGCTTCTCCATGGCGAACTTCATAATAATATCCCGGTCCGATGAATGAATGACCATGGAGTGACCTATGCCGCCGAATTCGAGCAGTTCAATGCACCGATGACATCCTTCCCGCCACCCGTCGACCGTGTAGAACGAAAGGACCGGTGAGAGCTTCTCGCGTGAGAGGGGATAGGCTCGCCCCACGCCATCCAGTTCCGCGATCAACACCGCCGTGTCTTCTGGAACGGTGATGCCTGTGCGCTGCGCGATAAACGCCGCTGACTTGCCGACGACATCAGGATTGATCGCACCCCGATCGTCAAACAGGAGGCGTGAGAGGCGCGCTTGATCGTCGCCACTCACAAAGTGCCCACCACGCCGAACGCACTCGTCGACCACCGTTCGCTTGATGGGAGAGTCGCATATCAGAGCAGATTCTGCGGAGCATAGCACGCCAAAATCAAACAGCTTGCCGGAAATGATGTCTGCGACCGCCTTGGGTATGTGGGCGGTACGTTCGATAAATGCAGGGACATTGCCGGCACCGACGCCATAGGCCGGTTTTCCGGAACTATAGGCCGCACGGACCATCGCATGACTCCCGGTTGCCAAAATCACCGAGGTCAAATTGTGTCGCATCAATTCATTTGTGCCGTCGGCCGTCGACAAGGGCAGGCAGATCATAAGGTTATGCGGGGCTCCGGCTTTTTCCGCGGCATCGCGGATGACGTTCATGGCCTCCACAGTGCAGCGGACCGCTTTTGGGTGGGGACTTGCCACAATGCCGTTCCGTGCCTTCACGGAAATGATCGCCTTGAACATCACCGTTGATGTCGGATTCGTCGACGGGATAAGTGCGGCGACGATCCCCATGGGTTCGGCAATCCGAATGACCTTCTTGTCGCGGTCTTCGTCAATGACACCCACGGTCTTCAGCGAGGCGATCGACCCCCAAACGCGGCGGGTGGCGAATTCGTTCTTCAGTTGTTTGTCCTCGGCCTTCCCGAAGCCAGTCTCTTCGCTCGCCATTCTACCAAGCCGCGCCGCGGCGGAAAATCCCGCTTCAGCCATAGCCTGCACGATCCGGTCGACCTGCTCCTGAGAGTAGCTGTAGAATTCCAGTTGCGCCTGTTTGACCTTCTGCAGCGCATCCCGGACGTCCTGGATCGATTGGAGATCCGAGTCGAGGCTCATGTGTTCACGTAAAAAGTGAATGTTGGGCCGAAACTGGCAGCCGAACATCAAAATGCTGGTATGCGAGCGCCGTTGCTTCCCGTCCCCGTGGCGTCCGTTTGATAAACCCCTCTTGAATCAGATAAGGCTCGTACACTTCCTCGATTGTCCCCGGTTCTTCGCCTACCGCAACTGCAAGAGTGTTGATGCCGACAGGTCCGCCGTTGTACTTTTCGAGAAGACACAACAGGATGCGTTTGTCCATTTCATCCAGGCCGTGATCATCCACCTCCAGTGCAAGGAGTGCGTGGTTGGCGACTTCACGGGCAATGACACCCTGATAGTGCTTCAGTGCCGGATCAGCCTGCGCGAAGTCCCGGCATCTCCTGAGGAGCCGGTTGGCAATGCGTGGTGTCCCACGTGAGCGGCGGGCGATTTCCTGAATGCCCTCATTGTCGACGCGGACGTTCAGGATGCGGGCTGATCGGCCGATAATTGCTGCAAGAGTTTCGCTGGTATAGTAGTCCAGCCGATTGGTGACGCCAAACCTGGCCCGAAGAGGAGCTGTCAGGAGTCCCGCCCGGGTGGTCGCTCCGATCAGCGTATAGCGGGGGAGCGAAAGCTGGATGCTGCGCGCATTCGGTCCGGAGTCGATCATGATATCCAGCCGGAAATCCTCCATGGCGGAATACAGGTATTCTTCCACGACGGGATTCAGCCGGTGGATCTCATCAATGAAGAGCACATCCCCCTCTTCCAGGTTGGTGAGCAATCCTGCCAGATCACCGGGCTTGTCCAGAACGGGGCCGGAGGTCGATTTCAATGCCGAGCCCATCTCATTGGCGATGATGTGGGCCAGGGTCGTTTTGCCAAGTCCTGGTGGGCCGGTCAGCAAGACGTGGTCGAGCGACTCTTTGCGCTGCCGCGCGGCCGTAATGAACACCCGCAAATTGTCGACGATCTTCTTCTGACCGTTGAAATCTGCAAATGTCAGCGGACGGAGGGCCTGATCCGTCTCGGCTTCGTTATCCATCCGCTCTGGATTGGTATGGTCGGGTCTTCGATTCACGAATCGGGGAAAATGCCGGCACAGTCAGGCATAAAGGTACGCGTTGCAGTAGAGAATAGCAACAGGAAGTGGAACCACCCCCCCACAACCGCCCCGCCACAGCCGCAACCTACCCCGCTGCATGCCGCAATGCGGCTTTGATGACTGATTCAACGGTCGGGGATGTGTCAGCGAGTTCCTCGAGTGCCGCACGCAGGACGCGCTCTGCCGTGGTCCGGTTGTACCCTAGAGATGTCAGGGCGAGCAACGCTTCCGAGCGCATCGTGCCCTGTGGATCGGCAGGGATTGTCACTCCCCCTGCCGGTATATCCAACCGGCCCACCTTTTCCTTCAACTCAACCACCAGCCGGTCCGCAAGTTTGCGTCCGACACCCGGGATTGTCGTCAGAGCCGCAGTGTTGCCCGAAGCGATGTACGTTTTGAGATCGGGAACCGATATCCCCGACAAAATTCCCTGCGCCATCTTCGGACCGATGCCCGTCACGGAAATCAACAGCCGGAAGATCGCCCGTTCCTCCTCGGTGGCGAAACCGTAGAGTTGCAGAATGTCTTCCCGCACATGGAGATACGTGAAGATCTGGACCGTGGAATGCAGGTCGCCGATCTTCTCAAACGTTGACACAGAAATCTGCAATCCGAAGCCAATACCGTTTACATCAATGACCACTTCAGTCGGGTATTTGGCGATGAGCTCGCCGCGGAGCCGGGCAATCATGGAATCACCTTCTCGGGATGTGCCTCCACGTACGCCCGCCAGTCGCTATGCCGGGTGGTGGGAAGTGTTGTTCTGTTGAGGTGGCAGAGTGCGATGGCTATCGCATCGGAAGTGTCGGCAGCCATCCTGTCGCCTTTGAGACCGAGCAGTGCCTTAACCATGAACTGCACCTGCTCTTTAGACGCATTGCCGTTGCCGACGACGGCTTTTTTCACCTCCCGGGGCGAATATTCCGCAGGCGTCAGTCCGCACTGCACTGCGGCAAGGAGGCAGACACCCCGGGCATGACCGAGTTTCAGCGCCGATTGCGCGTTTTTTCCGTAGAATGCGCTCTCGATGGCGAATTCATCGGGGCGGTGCTCCGCGAGTACATGGCGGAGCCGTGTATAGATCGCGTGAAGACGTTCGGGGATACTGCTGAGGGAAGAGTTGGCGATCGTGCCGGAAGCAAGGAGCCGGACTGTCGTCCCCCGCCGGGAGACGACACCGAACCCGGTCACCAGAGTGCCCGGATCAACGCCGAGCACCACTGTGGCTTTGAGAGTCGTTCGTCCGGGGTCAGTTGCTGAGCGTCGCAAGTTCCTTGTCGTCGATGTCGAAGTTGGCGTAGACGTTTTGCACGTCGTCATGCTCTTCGAGCGCATCCATGAGCTTCATCATGTTTTCCGCATCCCTGCCCGTGATCTTGACGGTGTTTTGCGGAACCATTTGTAGCGCAGCGCTTTCGACGACGATGCTCTTGTCCTCGATCGCTTTCTTCACCGCGTCAAACGCATGCGGAGAAGTGGTGATGGCATAGAGGTCGGCTTCGGTCTGCATATCATCCGCACCCGCGTCGAGGATGATCCCCATCAGGTCATCCTCGGTGAACGGCAGTTTTTGGCCCGCTTTGGGAATGACGATCGATCCTTTCCGGTGGAACATCCAGCTGACGCTGCCGCCCTGCCCGAGGTTGCCGTTGCTCCGGGAGAACGTATGGCGCATTTCGGACACGGTACGGTTGGCGTTGTCGGTGACGGTTTCCACGAGGATCGCAACGCCGCCTGGGCCATATCCCTCGTATGTCACTTCTTCATAGGCGATGCCGGGGAGTTCGCCGGTGCCTTTCTGAATGGCGCGTTTGATATTGTCAGCGGGCATATTTGCGGCTTTCGCCGTTTGGATGGCAAGGCGGAGGCGCGGGTTTCCTTCAGCGTTTCCCCCTCCCTGGCGGGCGGCGATGCTTATTTCCTTGATCAGGCGGGTGAACAGGCGGCCCCTGGCTGAATCTGTCGCAGCTTTTTTCCGCTTGATCGTTGCCCACTTCGAATGGCCTGACATGGTGGCTCTCTCCTTATCTTAACGTAGGTCCTTGATCTTCAACTGCGGGATGGGATCCCCCGAACGCGATCCCGCTGGTGCATTCCATTCATTCTCTTCAACAGTGTACACACAGTCGAGGTCGCGGCGTCCGACCGGGATGCGGGGGAGGTGCTCACCGAGCCCGAATCCGATCGCGTCAAAGACGACGCCGTTCTGCCGAACGCGAAAGCGCAAGTGGTTGCGGCCGACAATGCGGGGGCTTCCCGCCACTTCGAGGTTGCGTGTCAGGAACGTCGGTCGTGTGTTGTTGGGGCCGAACGGCGCAAACTCGCGCAGTAATTTGATGAACCACGGTGTGATCTCGGACAGAGTGATTTCCAGATCGATCCGGATCTCCGGAGTCTTGAACTCTTCCTTCATCAACTCTTTCACTGCGGCATTAAACGCCGTCCGGAATTCTTCGACCCGGCTCAAATCCACAGTGACGCCCGCTGCATATTTGTGCCCGCCGAATTGCAGAAGCTTGTCTTCACAGCGCTTGAGCGCTTCATAGATGTCGAAGCCGGTCACACTGCGCGCCGACCCCTTCGCGACACCATCCACTGTTGCCATCATGATCGATGGTTTGTAGTATCGCTCCACCATGCGTGAGGCAACGATTCCTACCACCCCCGGATGCCAGTGTTCCTGATGCAGAACGATGGCGGGATCGGTGTCGAGATCCAGGCACTCCTCGGCGAGTTGCTGGGCATCGGCGAATGTTTCTTCGTCGATGCGGCGACGGTTGCGATTTTCCTCCTCAAGGACTTGGGCCAGTGCGCGTGCCTCTTCGGGGTCTTCGCATGTCAGGAGGCGGACCGCCCGCGTTGCATCTCCAAGCCGGCCCACGGCGTTGATCCGTGGTGCAAGCGCGAACACGATCTGCCCGGTGGTAATACTTCCAGGTCGCAGTCCGGCACTCTCAATGAGCGCCTTGAGGCCGGGCCGGGGGGCGGTGTTGATCGATTGCAGGCCGATCTTGACGAGCACACGGTTTTCCCCGATAAGGGGAACAATATCCGCCGTGCTGGCGAGCGTCACAAAGTCAAGGAACGAGGTGACAAGCGACTCATCCCCCATGCTTCGTGCCAGACCCTGGATGAGCTTGAAGCCGACACCGCATCCGCTGAGGAACTTGAACGGATAAGCCTCGCCCGGTTTAATGGGATCCAGTACCGCGAGTGCCTTGGGGAGTGTCTGACCTGCTTCATGATGATCGCAGATAATGACATCCAGGCCCTTTTCGCTCGCGTACTCAATCTGGTCGACGGCGGTAATGCCGCAATCCACGGCGAGAAAGACCGTGACACCCAGTTCCATGGCACGGTCGATGCCCTGCCGCGAGATGCCGTAGCCTTCCTTCAGCCGGTCCGGGATATAGTANNACGAACATGTGCTCATTGTTATCCAGGGCTTTGCGGATCCGTGCGACTGCCACTTCCATTCCGTCTAGCAGGAATGGATCGAGCAGCTGCGTCAGTGACGGCCGAAAATATTCCTTTGCCCTATCGTAATCCGTGATGCCGCGGTAGACAAGGACCTTGGCGATGCTCTCCGGGACATTAATGTCTTTTGCCAGGGCTGCAACAATCCCTGCGTCCGGTGGGTCAGCGATGATCCACCGGTGCTCCTTTACGATTTGGTGCACATGGTACTCCGGTACGGAATACTGCTGCGGGCGGTCAAGAATA
>PMMO01000108.1:0-164 GCA_003162215.1 Ignavibacteriota bacterium | reverse complement strand
TCTTACCTCGCCTTTTCACCCTTTCCCTTCGATTCCGCCGGCAAAGAAAGCCGGCGGAAACTCAGGGTGGTTTGTTTTCTGTGACGCTTTCCGTTCCCGACCACTTTCGAGATCGGGACCCCTGTTGTTCGCGGGGCACCTTGCTCTATGGAGTTCGGACTTTC
>PMMO01000217.1 GCA_003162215.1 Ignavibacteriota bacterium | reverse complement strand
CCAGTCTCGAGCGCCGTTCGCACAGAGGCTGTGTCCCCAAACATCATGGAGATGTTGCCCGAGATCAACACATCACAGAGCCACAATCCGCGGTACACCGTTGGGCCGGGTTGATATTGCAGCCGACCGTCCACTATTTCGCGAACCTGGTAGATATTGCGCAATGACGCATCGAGAAGGTATTGCATTCGCGCATCGGGAACCCGGATGCGCATGCGGGGGAGGGGTGCCTCATGGAGCCAGTAGTCTTTGCAGCGGATCTCTTCTTCGTGCAGATCGGGGACACGCACAAGTTCCGCGCCGACGCTGTTTCCCTGCATGACGACGATATCGGCGCGGCGTGAACCGGCGGGCAGGGTGAGCAGCAACGTGTCGCCATACCAGCGCCCGGAAGTTGGTACAGGCCGGCTCGCCAGGAACGGTCGGCCATGCCATCGGACGACACTCGTCACCGGGTCAAAAATCAGCGGGCGGCGAGTCTTGATCCGGATAACCGGAGTGAAGCGCTCTCCTTCGAACGTGGCAAGGAGTGCATCGGTGCGAACATTCGGTGCGAATTCCGTCAGCTCCGCGCCGCAGCTCCAGTGGACTTCAGCACGCGACGATGCGCCCCCAGAGAGAATGTCGTCCACCGAAATCTGCGCATCTGCAGGGAACACCCAGAATGCGTTGAGAATGACGTTGGGATCAGGTGTGCGCGAAGAAGGGTGAACGGTAATTGCGAGGCGGCCATCAGAGTTCACGTCGTGGCCGGAAGTCAGGAGCACCGTCGGTTGGTTCCGNNGTCCCTCTGTCCGCCATCGGGTCCACTTCGCGCAACGAGTCACCTTCGATCTCAACGGTCATGACCCGTGAACCGGGACCGGATTTGTACGATTCGCAGAAGCCCAATGCGACTTGCTTACGGCTTCCCGGTGTAACGCGCACCAGATACTCAATCGGCCTGTTTGTGCCCCATGCCACGTTGGCGAACGACGGATCGGTACCTGGAGGCGGGGTCGCCCATCCATTGGCGCCGCTAAGACCATTCAACCGGATCACCTGTGCAGTACCACCGGAAAAATGCGTGCCGGTGACTGCCTCGGGAACAAGCGCAAAGGCACGGACCAGGGTGGACAGATCCTCGGCAAAGGAGTGTGTCACGACGACCGGCGTGGCGGCATCGGGGAGCCATTGCTGCACCGTGGCGTGCGTCAGCTCCAGCATGCCGACCTGCACTTCGGTCCGCGGAAATGTATACGGGCCGGGACCGAAATCATAGGCGAGTGATCCTGATTCCGTGACGAGTGTCTTTTGCCAATCATCGGCAAAGCCGATGGCCGCGAGGTGACGTGCCGGTGCGAATGGAAACCATGTCGAGTTTGACGGCTGAGAGAGCGAAAGCAGGGATGCACTCACCAGTGCCGCACAAAGAAAAAACCTGCGTGTCGACACGACCATCACTGTCGCCCTCCAATACATCGCCGCACCGAGATGTTTGAGGAAGTGACCATGGAGCTCGGGGTTGATGCGTCCGATCATCCCCTCTTTCGCCAATACTGTTCGATCTCTTCCAGAGTCTTTCCTTTTGTCTCCGGTACATACAGCCATGTCACGACCACTGTGACCCCGCAGAACAATGCATAGAGCCAGAAGGGGAAGGCATGCCGGAATGTCGCGACAAGCCAGGGGTCTTCGTTAATGACAGGGAATGTCTGTGACACGACAAAGTTCGCAGCCCACAGGAGCAGGGTCGCAATTGCCATCGCGCGGCCGCGGAGACGTGTGGGGTAAATCTCTGACAGCACCACCCAGACAACCGGGCCCATGGAGAGAGCGAAGAAGGCGATGTACCCGAGGATGAATATGAGGACCCAGGACTGTGTCGTGGTATTGTAGGCGGCGAGTCCGAGACCGATGAGCGAGAGGCCCATACCCGATGCACCGACGATGAGGAGTGGTTTGCGGCCGATGCGATCGACGGTCCAGATTGCAATGACAGTGAAGGTAACGTTGAATGCTCCCACAATCACCGTTTGCAGAAGGGCTGTATCGGTTCCCGCGCCGACCTGTTTGAAGATTTCGGGAGCGTAGTACATGAACACGTTAATCCCGGTTATCTGTTGCAGGATGGCGAGAGCGATGCCGATGACAAGGGCGATACCCATTCCGGGAGAGAAGAGACCTGCGAGCGATCCCGCCTTTTCGGCGAGTGTTGCTTTGATGGCGGCAACCTCAGTGCGGGCTTCCTCGGAAGAGCTGAGGCGGGAAAGAATGCCCAGCGCGCGTTGATCTTCACCGCGTTTCACGAGCCAGCGTGGACTCTCGGGGNNGGGAAAGGAAAAAGAAGACCGCCGGGAACGCTTCCGAGCCGAACATCCATCTCCATCCGGTGGTGGTATTCCAGAGATCATCGCCGAGGCCCGCAATATAGTAATTTATGAAATAGACTGTGAGGATCCCGATAACAATGGCAAATTGATTGTAGGAAACCAGCCGTCCACGAATTCCAGCTGGAGCGATCTCCGCGATGTACAGCGGTGAAAGCATCGAGGCCATTCCGATCCCGACACCGCCGAGTATGCGCGCCAGATTGAATTCCACGAGTGTACGGGGTATGGCCGACCCGATGCCGGACACTGTGAACAGCACGNNCCTGCGGTTGCAGCGCCGAGGATGCAGCCAATCAGGGCACTCGATGCAGCAAACCCGGTTTCAGCCGGCCCCAGATTGAACGAAGCGCGCAGAAAGCCTATGGCGCCGGAAATGACGGCTGTATCATACCCGAAGAGCAGTCCGCCAAGAGCAGCAATAATGCTCAAGGATGTTGCGTAGGAGGCTGGTTTCATGGAGTCAAGGGATACGATGAAGGAGACAGACACAGGTGGTTTTAGGGAGATACGAAGAAAATTCCAGGGATGCAACGGTGTTTGTGTATGGTGAACGTGCCAACGCTTGTGAAGTGCTGAANNTGTAGCAGCCTGTCCGTTTGTTCACCACACGCAGGCGCGCTCGCGTGAGGTCCCGGGTCTCCCGTAGCTCAGGACGAATCTTGTGTGCCCGCGGAATGTCGTTCATCCGTAGCAGTTGCGCCATTGTGCGTGCGTCCACTTTGTCCGTCTTCACCTTTGCATAGGCAATCGCTTTGAGATACTTTGCATGCGCCAGGATCAATTCGATCGCGGGTGATGTCAACAAATCGCCCAGCAATACCACCCGTGGTGGATTCCACCACCGCCCGGTGTTCTTCCTTGCCGAAGGAGTGGAAGTACGCTCACAAAGCACCAACACTGTTCATCGCCCGAGCCTCCCTGACGATGGTCCCCTGGTCATTGACTGTCACGACGAAGCAATTATCTTTGTGCTTATCGATACCCGAATGGAGCATAGGAACTTCCTCTGAGTTGTGCTCCTGGTGGTTTCGGATCAGTAACATACGAAAGGATGATGATCCTTTTCGGTAATATCACTAAGGAAGAATACAGAGTGCAAAGTGCGTTGCGGGCGAGTATCTCACAAAACCCTGCGATACACGAATAGCACCGCGGGCTCCATCGATCGTCGTGTCGCCCTTCGCTCCGTGACGGTGAGGGTCATGAGATCGGTCGACAGCACGTACTCGCTAGTCGAGGTCGAAGGAAATCTCCCCTGCGACGTTTCCAGATTCAACAACGATGTCACGACCAGCGTCACTCCATCCGCCTTCCAGGCTGCCGAGCTCACGATGCTGTCTGACCAGCCGGCAGAGTATCCCATCCGACGCGTCATTTCCTCCGGTGAGGCAACGGCCGCACCCCCGATGACAAGCACCTTCGATGTCTTCAGTTGCCGATGATGAACGTACCTTGCCTCGAGTGCTGTCGTTGTCATGGTGATGAGATTCCCTCTCTGGTCGATATCCAGGTCAAAGGAAGAAGGGAAGATGTTCCTGCTTTTCGTCGGGTCAAGCTTCCACCGGCCAGAAAAATCGGGGCGTTGGTCCAGGTAGCGTTTCGTCATCGTCGGCCGCTTGCCTGCCATGATCATGAACTCCCTGGGAGGAATGATCTCGAACTCCGCCCCCAGACGATCTACGATGGCCTTCATCCGTTTGTTGTCGTTGTCTTCGCGGACGTGTACGGGGAGAAAATAGGGTCTCCGGGGATTGATGCGCGCGAGTTCCTGCAGATCCTCTACGACTTCGTCCACCGACTTCTGAATATCGACATAGTAATTGTAGGAGACGAGAGGACGGCCCTCGCGGCAGTCGTACGTATTGGCCGGGCCGTAGCCGTTCAAGAACCCCACGGCCGAAGGAAGATTCTCGTAGTAGGCGTCCACGACCTCCTTCGGCAGGTCCGCGTTCCCGACGGCATGGTCTCCCTCGGAAAAATCCATGATCCCGAAAACATGCAGGTCCATTCGGCGCATCAGCGTATCCTCCCGGCGCAGCACTCCGGGCAGTTTGTCGCGCGGAAAATACTTCGGGTAGAAATATCCCGGGCCGCTGAGGCTTCCAATGAAGTGGTCGTTCGATGTGGCGCTTTCGTAGTAGTACTGTAGCAGCGCCGGAGCCACCTCGAAGTACTCCTCGTTCGCCTCCCAGCCGTAAGGGATTTCGCCCCTTCCCGGCAGGTCCCACGATCCGATGCCCATCCCGTCACTCTGGATGAGAGTCACATAGACCTTGTCCTCGATTTTTGGGTTGTTGTCGAATCTTCCCCTTTGCACGAAGTGGAAGTCGGGGGACACCGGAATGTTTCCGTGGAAGCTCATGTTTGGCAGCGTTGCGAGACCCTCCGCCACCACAAGAGCATGTCGCGACACCATCGTGATGTGTTCCTCCTCTTTGTCCTTGCAGTATGAGTGCCAGCCGTACACATACGCGTACGGACGCATTTCACTCATGATTTTGTCCGCGAGTTCATACTCTTCTCCGGCTCCTGGGTGTGTCGACAGGTCAGTGCAGAACGCCTTGTGAACGATTGCGAAATCCGCGATGGCAGGGAGCATCCCGGGACCGCTTTTCGTCCCTTTGCAGTACTCGCCAAGATACACAAGGTAGTCCCGGCTGCATCGCGACCAATACTGGTCGTACGCCCACCGGAATATCTTCGCGTCGGTCTGCCCGCGGAACTTCTGCCTGAAGTCAGCAACCGGCTTCAACCCCATTTTTTCCATCAGGGGGAGGTGCGCCTCGGTCACAACAAGGGCATCCTCGAGACCGGCAACGGTGTACGACACCATCAGGGACGGCATAACCTCCGTGTCCCAGACGACGCACCCCTTCAGATACGACCTGTACTTCTTCACAACGTCCTCAATTGAATTCAAGCCGGTCGTCCGGATTCCATGGCGCGCCCGATAGTAGTTCAGAATAGGCTTGGTATTGGGATGCTTGTGGTCGTCAGGATAGACAAGGTAAATGTTGGCCCCGTGTTTGTTGGCGAGCCCTTGAAGGCTGATCAGGAGCGCTTGACGGGGAAGGTCCCCTATCGCTTCCCAGTCACCAGCGATGTCAACAACGGTGATCCCCGGTCCATTTACTCCGGGAGAATCGGCCAACGGTTTGGCATTGAGTGCGGAAAGAAGCATTGTACCAACGAAAATGATTATTCTCCTAGTCATAGTCTCATCCTTGCTGGCTGAACTACTTGAATAGATTTGCTGGAGATTTGAGTTGCGGATTCCAAGGTGCAGCGAAACATGCCCATCCGAACAGACTTGTGCAAGCAATGGGTTGCAGGGAAGGGGTGCCTGGCCACTTGACTTAACCAAATTCTGGAGGGATTTTGACTCATTGACTCATCGACCTGCTGAACCGATGCCTCCACCCATGAAAAAACTCGACCCTTGTTGTGACTTGCGCCCGGCTGTCAGAAGGATGAGTATTCATGATATTGACATCTGGGCAGTGGTTGTCAGAGAAAACAGATTGAGAATTTCTAAATGCACCGCTTTTACCTTCAAAACCAAAGACATTCTCTGGTTTCTGCAGTTAGACGGGAGTGGGACAAACCCTCGATCAGGTAGTCGTTAGAGTTCTGAGGCTGGTCCTGGCTGTCAACGACAAAGAGTCACCGCAAGGCCGCCGGGATGGTAGAGTCTATGTTTATGAGCATGGGAGACCCCTTGCACTGATGCTGCTGCTCGTAAACCGTTTCAGTCAGACAAGTGCAATCTCGATCCCCTTTGAGAGGCTCGCAGTGCTGAGTGATAGACAACTGAGACGGCAAAGTCATTTGCCCCTCAATCCTCTCCGTCTTCGCAGTTTATGACGCCACCTGTTTACAGGTTCATTCCAACTAACACAGCAAAGCTGAATTCCATTGAGGTTGGCCTGCTGAGCCCGAGTGCCCTTTGCTAAACAGGATCACTGTTTTCCCGTCACAACTGTCGATCTTGGTCTAGAATTCTAAGAGAATTGATCCGTAATTCCCGTCACCTACTTGCCGTCGCCCGGAGGCCGGCCGCCCCACCCGCCGGGACGTTGTTTCTTGAATTCCTCGTATTTGGTCTTCTGTTCCGGTGTCAGCAAGGGGAGAAGTTGTTCATCGATCCTTTTCTGGCGCTCGAGCCTCGCCTTCTGCATCCCTTCCGGATCGTCCTTGAACTTGTCCCGGAGTGCATTCCCTTCGGAAAACTCCTTTGCGTAGATGGCGCGCGCCTTTGTTACCTGTTCGGGCGTTAGTGATAGCGCGGTCGTGAGCCGCTCCACGCGCCTTGTGATCATTGAGGAGTCGCGTTGGGCGTATGCCGATGAGGCGACAAGCGCAAGCACGAGAATGCATAACACAAAGCTTCTGGGGTTCATTGCTGCTCCTTGAGTATTGAAGGATCCCGGCGAGGATATCTCGCATAGTGTTAGACCCGCCGGCAAGGCTGAGGGTTTATCCCTTCTCGTACAAGTCCTCCGGATTAGTGCGGGCAAGGTCCACAAGGAAATCCGCGACCTTCTCTGTGACCGCTGCAAAATAGCGTGCGCCTTTGGCGGCGGTGGCGGCTTTGGGGTTCCCTGTGCCCGTGTCGGAGGTGACACGCGTCCAGTCGCGCGGAGTCCATGCCCACCCCTCGCGGAAGGCGGAAAGCTTCAGGTGGTATTCTTTCCCCTCGCCTGCTTCAGAAAGCGGAAGCACCAGTTCCGGCGCAAGAAACATCATGAGACTCGTTTCCATTTCATCGGCATGGTCGCCCGGGACGTCGAAAAAATCTCTCAAGGGAACACTGCGATACCAGTTGACAGAGGTGAGAAAGATGTTATGTCGCAGACTCAGCTCCCGAATCATCTGGCGGAAGTCATTGCCGCCATGACCGTTCAGGATGACGAGCCGGGGAATGTTGTGATGTTCGAGGGATGTCACAACGTCACCGAGCACCGCCATCTGGGTGCTCGGGTTCATGTTGATGGTGAGCGGGATGTCCAGTTGACCGGTGTTGACGCCGAATGGAACAGTGGGCAGGAGAATCACCTTAGCCCCGCGTGTTGACGCCAGACGGACAACTTCTCGACCGATCCTCTCGGTCTCGATAATATCGGTGCCGTAGGGAAGGTGAAGGTTGTGCGGCTCCGTCGCCCCCCACGGAAGGACAGCAAGATCGTACAGCGCGTGCATGATATCCTTGTATGGTGCATCCGCAAGTACGTCGGGCCGGTCAGGCATGGAGTTCACCGAGAAGATTGGCGCACAACAAAAGCGACCGCGGGATGTGATAACACCCCTTCCATTTCCCTCCCTTGAGGGGGATCAGCACATCGCCACGCCGGTCCAGATAGCCGAACCACTCTCCATATTCCGGATCAGGGAATTTCTTCCAGGTGTAGCCGTGGACGCGCTCGAACCATGTCAGACACTCCGGCCGCCCGGTCAGACGGTATCCCAGCAACAGAGCGACGAGCGTCTCTACATGGACCCAGAAGAGTTTCTGATCCCATTCCATCGCCAGCGGTGGCTTCCCTTGTGCGTCGAGGAGATAGAAGATCCCTCCGTACACCGGATCCCATGCCCGGTCGAGTGTTCGCAGGATCGAATCAAGAGCGCGCATAATGAGTGTGGTGTCGCCGGTCTCTTTGGCAAGATCCATCAGGAACCACATGCCTTCAATGCCATGTCCGGGGTTGACGAGCCGGCCGTCGAACGTGTCGAGATGGGAACCGTCGGGAGCGACATGCTCATGCACAAGGCCGGTTGTCGGGTCTATGAAGGTCGAGGCCATCTCCTGGATCAGAGCATTGCGCATCCGGATATACTCCGGAGGATCCAGCATCCAGGAAAGCTCCTGGACGAGATTCAACAGAATCATCGGGAGCGCATAGGATTTCATCGGGCGCGTTGCCGGAACGATCTTCGAGTATTTCCCTTTGGGATTGTCCTTGCGTCGCAGGATGTTCCGGTAACTGCGGAGAGCGATGTCGCGTGCGGTGGCGTCGCCCGACGCCAGCGCGTACTGGCTCAAGGCCATTGCGGCAAAGCAGTCAGAGAAGACATTGTATGGCTGAACCAGCGGTGCACCGTCGCGCGTCAGAGCGAAATACCAGTTGCCATCACCGTCCATGCCATGAGCGCGGAGAAATTCAAAACCATGCGTTGCGATTTCAAGCCAGCGCGGGTTCTTTTCCAGTCGCGTCCAGAGCATCGAGAATGCCCATGTCTGACGTGCTTGCAGCCAGACAAACTTATCGGTGTCATACACTGTTCCGGTCCGGTCGAGGCAGGTGAAAAACCCGCCCTGAGGATCGATGGAATGTTCTTCCCAGAAGGGGATAACGTCGGACCGCAGAGCGGTCATGTAGTGATCCTGCAGAGCGCGAAAGTCCATCTTATGATTCTTTGGTGACAGGTTTCAGTTCGGGGATATCGATCCACTTCTTCATCTTCCAGGATTCCATTCCTTTCTCGGCAAGCTGAACGCCGCGCGCGCCTTCCAGGAGGTTCCACGGGAAAGGCTCGTCGGTTACCACGTGGCGCAGGAAAAGCTCCCATTGGGATTTGAATGCATTATCGAAATCCTGTTGTGCCGGTACGCGCATCCACTGGTCGAAGAAATTGATCGGGTTGTCGACATCGGGGTTCCAGACCGGACGTGGAGTGGCGTGCGCGGGTTGGATCCAGCACTCACGAAGCCCTGCCATCGCCGAGCCATTGGTGCCGTCGACGAGCAGCGTCAGCAGGTCGTCGCGGCGAACCCGTGTGGTCCAGGAGGAGTTGAACTGGGCAATCACGCCGCCTTGCAGCATGAATGTGACATATGCAGCATCGTCGGCTGTGCACTGATACGGTGCCGCGTTTTCATCCCAGCGGGTGGGGATGTGAGTTGCCCCCAAGCAGGAGACCGCCTCTACCTTGCCGAAGACATTGTCGAGGAGGTATCGCCAGTGACAGAGCATGTCGAAAATGATGCCGCCTCCTTCTTCTGCACGATAGTTCCACGAAGGGCGCTGGGCTGAAACGGAGTTGCCCTCAAAGACCCAGTAGCCAAATTCGCCGCGCACAGAGAGGATGCGTCCGAAGAATCCAGTATCGATGAGTTGCTTGAGCTTAAGAATACCCGGAAGCCAGAGCTTGTCTTGCACCACGCCATGCTTCACGCCTTTCTCTTCTGCGAGGAGATAGAGCTCGTAGGCTTCATCGGTTGTCAGTGCTGTCGGTTTTTCGCAATAGATGTGTTTCCCGGCTTTGACCGCAGCGCGAATGCCGGCCGCGCGCTGGCTGGTAATCTGAGCGTCAAAATAGATTTTGTTATAGGAATCGGCCAGTGCTTTTCCCAGATCGGTCGTCCATCGCGAAATGCCGTTGGCGGAGGCGAGGTTTTCCACGCGTGCCGCGTTTCGGCCGACGAGAATAGGATCGGGCATGATTGTTTCGCGGTCATTGAGGCGAATTCCACCCTGGCGGATAATCGCAATGATGGAGCGGGTGAGATGCTGGTTGGAGCCCATCCGTCCCGTAACGCCGTTCACTACGATGCCGACATGGTGTATTGTAGTAGCCATGATGCGTGTCTCCGGTAGATATGCTTGTGTTGATCCTGCGGTCGGGCACCAGGCATTGGGCGGGTCTTTCCCCTGTTGCCTCACGCCTATTGCCCAATGCCTACAATGTGCTTCCCTCCACGCATTGCGGCTTCGCTCCTGCGGGAAGTGCCGGGGCTTCGATGCCTGCACGGGGGAGTGTACCGCTCAGTTCTTGCCGCCAGTGGGCAACTTCGCCTGTGGGGGCATAGCAATAGATCATCCGCAACGGCGTGTTGCCGGTGTTTGTGATCTGATGGAACTGCCGTGAAGGAATGTAGACAGCCTGGCCTGTGCTCAACGTCCGGCGTTCGTCCGCGAGGCACATTTCAGCCGTACCTTCTATTATATAGTAGATTTCTTCCTGCTCCTGATTGTGCCATGGTACCTGACCGCCATTGGGGTCGAGGGTTACATGTCCCATAGCAAAGTGTGCAGCCTGAATCGGTGAAGCGCCGCCGACGAGGTTTTGCGTCCTCCGTCTAGCGGGATACCGACGCCCTTCAATCGCGGTAAGTTCGGCAACAATCATGTGTAGCTCCCATTGCATTAAGGCTCATGGCATCAACAAATCCTTGGATGGATACGCCTTCCCAATGAGCATTTCAGCCTATGTGTACTTCAGTTGAAGCAGAATCTCCTTTTCCGACGGAAGACTGTACACCGAGTAGCCAACATCCTTCGCTTGAGGAACGGATGTGAGCGCCACGTTCTCTTTCCTGTCAAGCCTGAGTTCTGCCTCGATGCCGGCCGGAACACGCAGCCGCAGTTCGCGATCGCCTTTGCGACCAAGTGAACGGAGGTACCAGCGTTTGTACTGGCCCGGCGGCCAGCTAGTGGCGAGGTGACATTGCCACTCTTGATTGCTTGTGAGTGTGACCGTGGATCCGTCCGTGCATTCTATGGTGAGAGTACAGATGAAGCCGGGTTTTCCAATGGGATGTGTTCCATCGCCATGGCCATAGTAGAGGACGGTTGCGGCGATAACATTCTCGCCCTGGACGAGGCGAGTGGTGAGGTCCAGAGGATCGACCTCCATGCGTCGAGGATCCGACGGCGCAGGGCCCCACTGGACACGCTGTCCATTTACGACAAGCAGGTACCGGCTGTCAGCCGTGATCCAACCACTAGCCTTCCGCACCGGAGCAGGGAGATTCACGCGTCGTCGAAAGAGTACGACGGTGTTGGGAAGAGTTCGCGTCGAAGGATACCAGATCCAGGAGGCGGGGGTGAGATCGATGCGATAGTCGGGTGCCGGAAGGCCGATTGCCGTCATTCCCGGCAGGGTTTCTGACATGGATGGTGTATCCGGCGATGCAATAGAGGGCACAAGTCCGAGAACGGCGCCCGCGCCCGCCGTTCGTTTCAAGAATTCACGTCGGTTGGTCATGGAATGTCGAAGTCTAATGAGTATGGAGGAAACCGATGACAATGTCAAGATCTTGAGACGGGGATTTGGGATTTTCCTGAATATTTTTTTGGGTTGTGCTTGACAATACCGAGCGCGCTTCGTAATATGCCTATGATAAAACAACGTTTTACAGATGAACCACTCCGCGGTTCATCTGAATGAAGGCCATACTCGTAGTATCCCGTACGTTCACATTCCTTCCCCCATATTCTTCGACGCGGGTGATGCACACCCCGAAAGGAGGTTTGAGCCGATCAACTATACTGCCTGCCTGCCAGTCACCATTCTGTAATCATCCAAGGAGGAACACAATGAGATATTTGTGGCACCGAGATTTTCTTCTCAGATGCCTCCTGATACTACCAGTTGATCCGGTTTGTCCAGATGCCGTTTCACGCTGCAATAGATTTTCTTTAGCACATGCCTTTCTGCATTCACCGTGAATCAGACGATGTCCTCTTGAGGCAATCAGCATTTCGTGGTGAACGGACAGACTTCGCAACTGTCTACGGCGAGGTGGATGGTAGATGCCCCTTGTGTGCAGGATGATGTTGTTGTGGGGGCACCAGTTCGCATTCCCAACATAGAACAATACTCTTAGGAGGAACGACATGAGGCAACCATGGTACACGCTCTTTGCCGTTGTCTTGCTGACAGCGTTCCTGTCAGCAAGTCTTGCGGTCGCCGGAAACGGTAAGATTTCCGGCACGGTTAAGGGCCCTGACGGTTCGGCACTAGCGGGAGCTAACGTTATCCTGGAAGGGACAACGATGGGAGGATCCGCCGACGTCAACGGCAACTTTATTATTCTCAACATTCCCCCGGGGAAATACCGGGTGCGTGCCACCTCCATCGGCTTTACGGCGCAGGTGATGACCGAAGTTCTGGTCGGATCGGACCAGATCGTCACCTTGAAATTCCAGCTTCAGGCGGAAGCAGTCGGGTTGGCGGAAGTCGTGGTCAAGGCCGAGCGACCGACGGTCGACAAGAGCCAGACGAGTGCGCGAACAAGACTCTCCAACGATGATTTCACTGCACTTCCCGGGGCAGATCTCCAGTCCCTGGTTTCTACGTCTGCCAGTACCTACAAAGGATATGTCCGCGGCGGCAGGGTGTTTGAAACCAAGACATTAATCGACGGGATCGACGTTACGGACCAGTATGCCTCATGGTTCGCTGATGTTCCAGGCGGTTCTACTCCCTATCTCACGTACAATGGCGTCGTTCGGAACAAGGAGGCGCAGAAGTCGTCGTTGATCGACTTGAGTAGGGAATCCGTTGAGGAAGCGAACGTCTTGACAGGTGGTGTCGGTTCGGACTACAGCAGCGCAAGCGCGGGGATCGTCTCCTACAACCTGAAAGAAGGTCGGGGAGACTGGACCGTGCGGGCCGACGCACGCATGGGGGCATCGGGTTACAAGAATCTTGGACCCGATATCTATGCTGATGACAGTATATATTTCCGAATCAAGAACACTTTGGCTGCGAGCACAGTCCAGTCGAACAAGGACAAAGCTGCACGGTTCACCTACACAAAGGACAAGTATTCCTACAATCAGAAATTCCCGGATCTCCTTCTTGACGTGGCTACGGGGGGGTCATTGACGGAAAACATTGGTCTGTATATTACTGGACGATGGTTCGATTCACACGGTTTGCTACCCGACGAGCATACGCGGACACTCAATGCGTCGATGAAGGCGAACTACAATATTTCGCCCGAGATGAAATTAAACGCCACTTTTTTGCTCGAGGACAGAGGAAAATTGTTTGGGTGGAAGAATACTACGTATTCGGAGGACTTCCGTTACTTCCTGGAAGGCGTGCCGACGTGGATGGGCGCAAACATTGTGGGAAGTTTGAGGTGGACGCATGTTCTTTCTCCCTCAACCTACTACGAAGTGCAGGCGAGTATCGTGAACGACAACTCCCAGCGGGGGTATTCGGATGACAATAATGATGGCAAGATTGGACTCAATGAGTCTGGTGACTATCTGACGTGGGCCGATACCGCGCAGGTGAATCGGTACATGGCGAATGCTGGGAATGCCCAGATGGATAAATTCTTCTCGCCTACCCCGAGGAATGAGACTGCGAGCGAGAACGGGGTGATCATGTCGGGCGCGACAAACCTGAAGATTGCCCGTCCCGGCATCTACTATGAAAACTTCACCAATCAGGCCATTACCCTGAAGGGTGACTTTACGAGTCAGGTCACGGCGAACCACCAGTTACGCGGTGGTCTGCAGGCAAGGATGCACAATCTCGATATGACCCGCCGGGCAGGCTACATCGGCGGTGTGTTTTCGACCTACAAGAACTACGTCGAAGAAATATGGAACATCAAACCAAAAGAATACAGTGCCTACGTGCAGGACAAGATGGAGTATGCGGGCCTGATCATCAACCTGGGGTTGCGGCTTGACGGTCTCGATCTTGGAGGCGGCGATTACGCCAACTTCTTCGCTCCGTTCACCGACACAAAGGATGCTGCGGGTGGCAGTATTCGTGTTCCGACGCGCGGCGAAAATGCTCCGATCAAGTGGTTCTTCTCTCCGCGCCTTGGAGTATCGCATCCCATCAGCGACAATGCCGCGATGTATTTCTCCTTCTCGCGCCAGCAACAGTCGCAGCCGTTCTCGAAGCTGTACACCAACTACTCTGACTTTGGCAATCCGTCGCTTCCTGTGGAAGTCCGGACAGACCAGGATCCCATCCAGTCGACAAACTACGACCTGGGAATACAATGGGCATTCCTCGATGGCTATGGTCTGGATATCAATACCTTTTACAAGGATATTCAGAGCTACGGAGGCACGTCATTCACAATCACGCCAAAGGCTCCCTGGAGACTCTACGTCATCAATACGGAATTCGGGTATGCTGATTCCCGTGGAATTGAATTGACACTACGAAAGAACACGATTCCGATCACCGACTTCTTGACTATCGGCGGGCGGATCTCCTATGCATACAGCTACGTGAAGCAGTCCGTCTATGCCGGTGGGAATGTGACAACTTTCTCGACCGTTGCCGGCGATAGTTCAAAGTACACTGGTCAACTCCCGTGGGACGACATCAAGTACTGGAACACCATCGAGCGGAACGTGCTGGGTGGAAACAGTGCTCTCCTTGGTGGCTACGATCGCCCGCACAGGCTATCGTACAACATTATCATGCGGTTCCCGATGGAATTCACACTTTCCAGCGTCGGGACATTCCAGACCGGGTTTTTCTTCCCGTTGACGCTAGGTGATCCCCGGAAGCGCGAACTTGGACAATCTCCATCGACCAAGCAGGTCGATATCCGAATCGAGAAGGCATTTACAATCCCGGGTGTTGGCAGGCTCGCGGCATATGTGGATGTCATCAACGCGTTTGGCTGGGAAAACATCATTGCATACAACAGCTCGAACGTTGGACAGCTGGCNNCGACCGGCGGCCCGACGATCAATCGGCCGATCGGCATTGGCCCGAGCGGCAATGACGGTTCAATGATCTATGACATTCCACGGGAGGTGTTTTTTGGCTTGAATTTCAGTTTCTAATGCTTCCCATTCTGGACGATACCAACTGGAAATTAAACACTAAGGAAGTGTCATTATGAACAATTTCATCAGCCTAACGAGGAGCCTGGGCGCACTGGCTTTCCTGGTTGCCTGCCTGCTGCTGGTGGGAACCGGCACAGCTCTCTACGCTCAGAACAAAGTCGCCGGCGTTCTCGACCCAGCCAATGGCAACGGCGTGTTGGTTGCCGGAGAACTGTGGGATTCCTTCATGCCCCTGAACAAAGGGCCGTACCATGAGGAGGCGACTGCTGACATCATTCGGGTATTGAGAATTGGGAACTTCGATCGTGCATGGACTACCCCAACCCAGATGTGGCCGGGAGGATGGAACTACGGCGCATACTGGAACAAAGCGGTGCACTTCATGGTTTGGGATCCCGACCCGACATTCAATCCTGCGACAATTGGCGGCGCAACAAATGCATCCTACTATTCTACGGCCGGACCGAACTACGCATACGCAGGGTATCCCAATAGATCACGGGGCAAGAATATCCCCGGGGCAGGCGACCCGACCCGTGACTATACAAAAGAAACGAAGTGGTATGATGCAGCGAAACGGCACCATGTTATTTATGAAGCGGCTCATCCGACAACTGTCGGCGTGGATGTGAAGATGCGAGCGTACCAGTATACCTTGAACTGGAACAATTTCAACGACTTCTATATTCTCGAGTTCACATTCACTAACACCGGCGTCGTTGACATGAATGCGGACGGCGTACCGGAAAAGACCAACCACGTGATAGAAGCCTTCGATATGAACATGGAAGGCGAATACATGGCGTATTACAGCCTGAACGAGGGTGGAGCACGGGGCAACTCGTTCTATGCTCAGAGGGTAATTGGATACTATGGCGACAATGATGCCAGCGGATCGCCCTGGGCAATGCATATTGCATTCCCCGGCGAAAGTGGACCCGGGCTCAAAGATATGGGACTTGTGGGCGCGACGCGCTATTACGCTGACGTCTGGAGTTCCTGGGCATATCTCGGCGCAACGGATGCCACGGGGGCCGATTTTCCGACGCGGTTTGGAACCCCCGCAATTGGCACGGGCGCGGAACGCGGCTGGTACGTGAGCGGAGGCCAGGGCAAGGGCTTCAACGTTGTTTTCGGCGATCCCAGAGACACTTTCGTGGGATCCATGGGAACATTCTACGTCGATGGTGGCAAGTCCTTTGACAGGGCAAAGTTCAACCTCGCTGCCAATCCCAATCTCTTTGAATCAGGGAGCACCCCGGAGGATCTTCGGACATTTGTCTTGAAGACATCAGGGCGGACGGCACCCAATGGTGACCTCAAGTCGACAAACGCCTTCAGCGTTAATCCCTACGAGCCGACGTGGACAAAAGGCTATACCGTGCCCAACAATTTTGATGGCGACGGGTTCTTGGGTATCGGCCCGTTCAAGCTCAATGTCGGCCAGAGTGTGACTGTGACGATGGCGGTGGCCGGCGGATTCCGGTTGCAGGGTGTAGCCAATGCCATCGCGACTGCACGCTGGGTCTATCAGAACAAGACCAACGCTGATTATGATCTTCCCTTCGACTATCCGGCTGTTCCGGATATGCGCGTGGACAACACCCTCACCCAGTCGATTCGCGTGCGCTGGGACAACAAGGCAGAGACTTCACCCGATTTTGCAGGGTACAAAGTGTACAAGACTTCACTCTCACAACAGGTTATCTGGCTGGACGGTGGAATGCGGGGTCTTGATGAATATTGGCGGAACATGACGCCGGGGCCCACACCCGCCAGTCTGTTGAAGCCCATCAATCCCAACTTTACCGCTCAGGCATTCGTGGCCGGCTTCAACGGGGTGCCTGATAGCTGGGGCCCGTACACGCTGATGGCGGTGATTCCCAAGTCTAATCTGACTCCTTATAATGACGTCAGCGCAACCGGGTTTAACTACTCGTGGGAAGACAAGGTTGTTGATGTAGGGTTTAAGTACTGGTATTATGTTGCGGCCTACACGAACAAGGCGCTGACACTCGGAACCAGCTACGTGCCCTTCAGTAATCTCCCGAACACGGACTTTGTTGAGACATCAAACATCAACAGGAACGGCGCCAGCGCATTGTGGGTAAACACGTATCCATTTGCTACGTTGAATACCTTCTTCCCGAAATCCACTGCAGATATCAAGAACATCGGGACGGGGTTCATCGTGAAGTCCGCTCTGGCCAATCCTGCGGATCTGATAAGCGGCAAGGCCAAGGTTGTGGTCAAGCCAAATCCGTACAAGAAGAAGGCGCTCTTTGACAATGCGACGCTATCGTACGATCACAAGATCACCTTCATGAACCTTCCCGGGAATTCAAAGATCACGATTATCGATGTGTCTGGTCAAATCGTCGATCAAATTAACTTCCAGTCGTCAGATCCCAACAACGGAAGCACATTCTGGGATATGTTCTCCAAGGATGGTATCGAGGTTGCAAGTGGTCTGTACATTTACGTGGTGGAGTATGACGGTGGGAAGCAAGTAGGATACTTCTCAATTCTACGATAACGCGCCCTACGGTGCCCAAATTGAGATCATAGAAATCAAGATGAGGCGAGAATCATGAAATCACTTAGGATCCTGTTGATATGTTTGCTTGCGGTGTTGCTTGTGGCGCAAATTGGCGTCGCGCAAAACCGCAAGGCCGGTCTGACCGGGGCGTCCTTCCTGAAGGTCGGGGTTGGCGCTCGAAATGTTGCGCTGGGAACAGCGGTAACAGCTCTTTCGGGCGACGTGACCCAGATGTTTTACAACCCCGCTGGCATTGCCCTGAAGGATCAAAGGCTTCAGGCGTCGTTCACCTATAACAAATGGATCGCCGATATTGGACATAGTGCCGCTGCGGTCAGCTACAACCTCGAGGGAATCGGCACGATTGGCGTGGGATTCATCACGTTCGGCGTGTCAGGGATTGAAGCAGTCCGTGATAACCCTGTCGATCCGGGACTGAAGCAGTTTCAGATCGACAATCTCACTTCAACGACCTATGACTACAGAGACGTTGCCTACCAGGTGACATTCTCGCGCTACGTCATAGACCAACTGTCCCTCGGTATCACCCTGAAAGGCATCTCTCAGACGATCGATGGCCAGGGCGCCACAGCGTTTGCTGTAGATTTCGGTTCCGTGTACCACATCGGAGTCTTGGATTGGACGATCGCTGCCCGGTTTAACAACCTTGGGTCGGATCTACAATACNNGATGCAGTTTACCATAGGCACGGCAATGGTTCCTTTCAAGACTGATCAGATGGGCGTCATGGTGGCCCTGGATGCGGCCAAGCCCCAGGATGGTCCACTCTACCTCTACTCTGGATTGGAAATCCGCCTTCTGGACATGATCGCAGTGCGTGGCGGGTACAAATTCAATTACTCCGGAACGGATGAGGTTACCGGCACGGGCTTGTCACCCATCAAATCGACCATTGAAGGGCTTTCCGCAGGTGCAGGCTTGCGGACATATCTGCAAGGTTACGAGATCGGGTTCGACTACTCGTTCACTCAAATGGACTTGCTCGATGCAGCACACCGGTTCACCCTCACGGTGGGACTGAAGTAGTATTCTCACATCGGAGTTGGGGCTGCGCACGCCGCGCAGTCCCAACTCCGGCTTTGTGACCGGGGGTAATCTCCTCGATGGAGCTGCAGTATAACGGGGATTACCCCCCCTTCAATTTATGGTAGTCTATTGATATGTGACTATTGTCAATCGATGGGCCATGAAGTACAAACCTCAGAGATACAGCAATTCTTCTATTCACACTTCACTGTTGAGCTTCTAACCATATGCCCCTTCCCGTCCTCCCCACGACCGTCATCGGCAGCTACCCGTTTCCCAAATGGCTGGGAACCGTCCGCGACCTCGGCACACAAGGGAAACTGACACAGGCAGACGTGGTCGAAGCACATGATGCCGCAGTGCGATCCGCCATCATGGACCAGGAATCAGCCGGCGTAGACATTATCACTGACGGTGAACTCCGCCGGGAGACGATGGTCAACTTTTTCTCCGCCCGGATTCACGGCTTCGATATGAGCGGCAAGATGAAGCCGATCGGGAACCTGGATCCCTCGATCCAGATGAATGATCCCATCGTGCGAGATAAGGTGCGGCGGCTCAATGGCCTGGGGATGGACGACCATTTCGCATTTCTTCATGCGCACGCAACCCATGCGACCAAAGTGTGTGTCACCGGCCCTCAGATGCTCGCCAAGAGGGCGACCAATGAATACTATCCGTCGGACAAGGAGCTCGTGTTCGACCTTGCCGCGGTGCTTAATGTGGAACTCAAGAATCTCGTCAAGGCAGGATGTGCGTTCATTCAGATCGACGAGCCCGTGTGGGTCGGCTATCCGGCGGACATGCCGTGGCTTGTCGAGTCGTTCAACCGGCTTGTGGAAGGTGTCGACGCGAAAATCGCCCTGCATGTCTGCTACGGCAACTATCAGTTGAAGAAACTCTTCAGCGGGGAATATGCCCAGCTCTTCCCGGCAATTCTGGAGACGAACGCGGATCAGATCAGCATGGAATTCGCAGTGTCGGAGGGTGCGGGGTTGGATCTGTTCAAGAAATACAAAACCGACAAAGAAGTTGTTGTCGGTGTGATCGATGTGAAATCCGACGAGGTGGAAACTCCGGCTGTTGTCGCACAACGTATCCGCACAGCACTAGAGTTCATTCCTGCGGAGCACATGTACATTTCTCCAGATTGCGGCATGAAGTTCATGCCGCGCGACAGGGCGTACGGAAAACTGAAGGCAATGGTTGAAGGTACGAGGATCGTGCGCGGGGAGTTTTGAGGGAAAGGCGAAGCCTAAGGCGAAACGCACATGGAGAATGATCTCACTGTCCGGCAGGCAGCACGTGGGATTCGCCGGATCCTGATCCGGCAATCTGATCCCGAGGTCTGTCGAACAGTTGCGGAAGCGTGGCGCGAAAGCCTCTCGCCGAATGCAAACATCACAGTGAGTGCAGGTGCTCCTGCTTCCGGGCCTGACGCCCTTGCAATATCACTCACCTCCCCTCCACCTGGGGATGCGGAAAGCAGACTGGTGTGGCGGGGAAATGGTGCGGTGGAGATGAGCGCCTCTCATGCATCGACACTCTTTCCGCTCTTCTCTTTGATCGAAGGAGAATGGTCTGACAGACCGGTCTCCGCGTTTGTGGACGGCGTGACGTACCGTCCGGCATTCCCATGGTTGCGCAATCTCAATGATTTTTTCGTCGGAAGTTTGCGCACGGCGCGAGGATTTGATCGGGAATCGTTTGTACGTCAACTCGCCCGCAACGGATTCACGCATGTCACTGTGAACGGGCTGGGCGTTCCGCGCCCCTTCGAAAGCAGTCCTCCCGGAGATGTATACCACTGGTTCTATGATTACAGTCCCGATCTTGATCAGTTTGTCGACAGTGCACTTGTGCGCGGGTACTATCCTCCGGATTACCTGCGCGCCAACTGCAATGCGCTCCGTGCCAATGCGGCGCTTGCCAGAAAATACGGATTGATTCCAGGCCTCCATATCAATTCACCCCGGTCGATGCCGGAGGAGTTCTGGCATCGCTATGGATATCTGCGGGGCGCCAGAGTGGATCATCCCCGCGAAACGCTGCGGCCGCGCTACACTCTCGCAATGGCGCATCCTGCGGTGCAACGCCACTACCGCGAGTTAATCCGGAACATCCTTGCAGAAGTGCCGGACCTCGGGTTTGTGCACATCTGGACGAATGACAGCGGGGCCGGATTCGAATTTGTCAGTTCGCTGTATGCCGGACGCAATGGGGGTCCGTATCTGCTCCGCGAGTGGAAGGGGGATGAGACAATTGCGCGCGCGGCTGCAGCGAACGTCATGACCTACTACCGCTTGTTGGCAGAGGAAGGGCGGCAGGCAAACCCAGCATTCCGTCTCATCTGCGACCTTGGTCCGTTCTTCGCGGAGCGAAAGTACATTATTCCGGAGCTGGGCAACGGGATCGATGCAGGCGACTTTGCCTTATTCGAGGAGCAACCGGGAAGTCCAGCACACGACGCGATTGCGATAACGGGAGCAGAGGTGCACCGCAAGTTGGACCTGTGTGACAACAACGTGTTGGGAGTGCCGGCGCCATTTCTTGCCCACGAGCGATTGGGCGAAGCATCCCGCGACGGGGCACGCGCCCTCTTGACGAACGTTGCACCTCCATCGTTGGTCCCATTCGACATTAACGGTGAGGTCGTGCGGAGCTTTCAATTGCATCGTGACGAACCGATGGAGTCGCTTCTGCAGCGTTGGGCAGATCAGTGGGCCGGCGAAGACCGTGCGGCCCGGCTCGTGAAGGCGTGGACCCTTTCTGATACCGCCGTGCGGGCATACCCATCGGACATCCCAATAAGCACATTCGGCTTTCCGTGGTTCCGCCTCTGGGTGCGTCCCTTTGTGCCCAATATCGACGTCATCAGCGAAGCAGAACGCGCCTACTATGAAGATTTCCTTCTGGCAACGTTCAATAATCCGGCGCGCGTGGATCTGAACAATGATATGATGTGGAATTTTCTCACTGTGGAGCAGGCAGGCTTGCGTCGGCGCGAAGTGGATGAGCACGTTCTTCCACCGCTTGCGCAGGCAATTGTACTCTGCTCGTCAGTACCAGGTGGAGAAGACCGTGCGGGAGATGCTGCGCCGGTCTTTGCCGATCTGCGCGACCGGCTTGTTGCGGCCCGATGCTACTATACAACGATGCGCAACACCGTGGCATGGACCGAGGCTGTTCATGGCTACATGCAGGCCTCTGCTGAGGCCGATCGTGCGCGATTCCGGACCCTCGGTGAAGAAATGGTTGCGAGCGAGCTGGCCAATGCCCGCACTCTGCTCGCTCTGTGGAAGGGCTCGGCTATTCCATTCATACCGATCTCCGCGCTGCGTGAATCGCTCCATATCTACGGTGAAAACTTTGGCGAGCTGCTCGAACGAAAGATCGCGTTGATGGAGCGCCATGCACATGATGAGCCGTTTATCGATCCTGACTACATGTGGAGAATGAAAACGTGAGACTTCCCCTGGCCACCAGAGTGACATCACTAAGAACCGGCGATCCACGGCTCAACGCGCTTCTGCCCCGGATCAAGGGCTTTCTCGATCAGGATGTTTCGGAAATGAATGCGATGGGTTCCCGTGTGCGGGGCTATCGATCGCCCGATGGGCCGAGTCTCTGGCTGCGCGACCATACAGACATGATGCGCGGCTTCCGCTACTGGGAACGTGACATGACCAGTATGGTCGAGCATTTTTCCGAAACGCAAACGCAGCACGGATGGCTGTTCGACTACTTCACACTGACACCCGACAAGCTTCCGTGCGAAAGGGAAAACTGGGCAAAATACGTCAGGGTTCCGGTCGAAGCGGATGTTGAATACCGGTTCATTAACGGCATCTATCTTGCGTGGCAGGCCACCGGCGACGATGCCTGGATGAAACGCATGCTTCCCCACGCCGAGCGTGCCCTGGCGTACATCTTCAGCGATCCGTGGCGGTGGGATGTTTCTCGCAAACTCGTCAAGCGCGCGTACACCATCGATACATGGGACTTCGACTACACGGCGGGGCGGCATCCGTGGCTGAACTTCCAGATTACGGACGACACATACTGGGGGATCATGCACGGCGACAATTCGGGATACTACGAAGCCTGTATGCGTTTGGCCGCCCTTCTCGACCATGTGCGCCAGAGAAAACGTGCAGGCTATTGGCGGCGATTCGCTGCCGGTCTACGCCGACGGGCGAACGCTCTCTGCTACAACGGACGTTTCTATACGCATCACGTACCGATTGTGCCGGTAACGGTTCCCGGCGTCGATACAACGACGCAACTCAGTCTCAGCAACCCGATGGATATCAATCGCGGTCTGGCGACTCACCCGATGGCGGCCTTGATTATTCGCGAATACCAGGAACGCGGCAAAGCAACCGGTGCATTCGCAGAGTGGTTCAGTATTGATCCACCGTTTCCCGATGGCATCTATGGTGATGAAAAAATCGTCGTCGGCGCATACTGCAACGGCGGCATCATGCCGCTGGTGGGCGGTGAACTTGCCAGGGCGTCATTTGAGCACGGGTTCGAAACGTATGGTGTCGAGCATCTCTACAAGTACGACCAACTGACGAAAGACAACGAGACATACCTCTGGTATTTCCCGAACGGGCAGCATGCGACCCGCGAGACCAGTACGAGTCCAGAGGCCTATCCCACAGACGGGTGGGGATCCTCCGCAATGCTCTATGCCCTGATCGAAGGGCTTGCCGGTATCGTCGACACGCACAAATGCTTTGAGCGGGTAACCCTCTCACCCCGATGGGTGGCAGCGGGGCAGAACGAAGCCGAAGTCGTTGCCGTCTATGGTGCAAGCGGCGCATCCTTCGACTACCATTACCGTAACGATGCTGGGCGGTCAGTGATCACTCTTGATGTGACGGGTAAGGGCGAGGTTCAACTCCACGTGCTGTTGCCATCTGGTACCCGGGTCTCCGGAGTGCGCGTGAATGGTCGACCGGTGGCGGCACGCCCTGTACAAATCGAACAGAGCTCCTATGCGGACGCCCGCACGGCGGTGCGAGGAGCAGCGAGGATTGATATTTCCTATAGAAGACGAGCGAGGAGTATCCAATGAAACGTCGTGAATTTCTGAAAACACCTGCGGTTACTCTCCTTGTTCCCGCGGCCGGCTTCTTCTCCCTGGACGAAGCTTTCGCGTTTGATGTCACGCAGGACGGTTCCTCCCAGGCTGAAGGTGCCCGCAAGCATCCGCAACGTCTTCATCAGGACTTTTCCACTTACCAACCGGGCATCGAGTACTTCTTTCTGGGCAACGGCGACATCCAGGCGGTCGTGCAGTATTCCCCTGATCGTTCGGGTGAACTCCCGCAAACATTTGTCGGACTCACACTGATGGATGCCGAACGGTTTTCGAGAAAGTGGAGTACGTACCTCTTTCATCCCGAGCGGGGCTATGAGAATTCGAAACTTTATGTCACGGTTGACAACGTCAGCCACATTGTGACACCGGAGAGCCTGGCGGAGGTACAATGGAAGCTTGTGGAAGCTGTTCCGATGGTTTCACTTCGGTGGAAAGCGGGAAGTATCGACGTCGAAGAGGAGTTCTTTGTCCCATCAAAGGGTGGGTACCTGGTCCGCCAGGTGCGATTGCGCAATCCAGGGGCAACCGCAGAACCGGTCTTGCTCCGACTGCCTTGTGTTCCGAACTTCACGATGTTCGATGATATCGGCACAGACCCGAAGGCGAAGATTGCGTTTGGACGAGGATACACCGAAGTTACGCTCAGTTGTCTGGATGGGGCCGCAAAGGCGACAGGACGCTATGATATATCGACGGAGCTTGGTCCGATTACGCCGGGAGGAGAAGTCACTGCGCGCTTTGTGTACACCATCAGGAAGGGGACGCCTCAGCTTCGTGCACAGGACATGCCAAAAGTCTGGAAGGATACCGTCGCCTATTGGAAGCCCAAACCGGTTCTTGTGACCGGAAACGAACGGCTGGACCACATGTATGCGGTGTCACGGAGCGGTCTGAAGGCATTGCTGGCCCGCAGCGGGAAGCGTGATGGAGGATACTGGCAGTATAATATGGAATGGGTCCGCGACGACGTGATGATGGTTCAGGCCCTGTCAATTGCAGGGATGCATGACGAGGCACGCACCCTGTTGTTGAAGAATCTCTCCAAGAACGTCAGCGCAGACGGCTGCCTTGTCGAATCAAGCCGCTGGTCCGGATATGACTACACCGAACTCGATCAGAATGGCCAGCTTGTGTATGGGGCCTGGCTGTATCTTTGTTGGACAGGCGATCGGGAGTTCATCAAGAAGTTCTGGCCGGAGATTGTGCGCGCGGGTGATTATCCATTGCAGGAAGTATTCCGTGGCAAGCGCACTCGATTGCTGAGGAACAAAAGAGAATTCTGGGAACGCGATGATCGCTTCGGTGTGGAGGACGGTTTTGAGCTGGCATATCAATTCTGGGTGATGCTTGGACTGGAAAAAGGAAGTGAGGTCGCACGGACGCTGGGCGATACGGTCACGGCCGCACGATGGGCAGGTGCTTCTGCTGAATTCAAGCATATCTTGTTTGAGGATTCCACATTCCGATTTATTGAAGAAGGGCGTTTGATCAAGAGGCGCACTCTGGACGGCCGATGGCAGCGGTACATGATCCCCGCCAATCGGGCAACGATGCCTCCGGGGTCCCCCGCCGCACTCAACGACAAACCGGAGTGTGAACCCGACAGTGCGAATGTATACCCGATCATTTATGAATACGTCAATCCCCGTGGCGATATCGCGCGCAAAACCCTGGAATGGATGGACATTCTCTGGAACCAGCAGTGGAATTTTGGCGGGTATTCGCGGTACAACACCACAAGTGAACCTGATCCGCCGGCGCCCTGGCCAATCGCTTCGCTGTTCATGGCGCGGGCTGCTGTTGAGATGGGCGACGATGACCGCGCCTGGCGTGCCATCGATTGGGTTGGCACCATTCACGGCGGCAAATCGGGTGGGTGGTTCGAACGGTACGGCCCCAGTATCACGCCACCGGCTCCGCCCGTCTCCGTGGTGGGTTGGGGATGGGCGGAGGTGGTACTTCTCATGGTCCACCACCTCATGGGATTCCGTCCGAACCTGGATGGCATAGTCGTCCGGCCGCGATTGATCCGCGGAGTGGATCATCTTCACACAGCATTCATGATTCGCGGCGCGAGCGTGGATGTGACCGTGAAACGATCCGACACACCCGCTGCCACAGTGAACGGCGCCAAGAAAGAAGTGAAGAATGGCGCACTGACACTCGCGTACCCGAAAAAAGGTGGCCATACGGACATTGTTCTGGAGGTTTCCGGTCGATGAAACGAATGGATTTTCTCGCGACGTGCGCAGCAGGTCTGGTGGGCGGCGCTATTGTTCCCCGGATGGTGCATGCGGAATCAACTGTACCACACTCGTGGCCGTCAGTGAGCAGTGACGAGGAACGGTTCTGGGCGTTTTTGCGTGATCAGTTTCCACTCACGCGTGATCGGGCATATTTCAATACCGGTGGCCTGGGCGCATCACCATTTGCGGTGATCGATGCGGTGAAGTCAAAAACGGATGAATTGGAATACGCCTCTGAGACAGGGCACAATGAAGAGCTCTGGAAATCAGTAAAGGGGAGTGCGGCGAAGCTGTTGGGGTGCGATGCGACGGAGTTGGCATTCATGCGCAATACCACGGAAGGGATCAACGTTGTCGCCCATGGTCTTCCGTTCAAAGAGGGGGATGAAATCATCCTCACCACGCATGAACATGTTGGAAACGCACTGACATGGATGCCGTTGGCCAAGCGGAAGGGCCTGACCCTCCGCCTGTTTGAACCCTCGACGGCATCGGCCGAGGAAAATCTCGCGCGGATCAGCACGTTGTTCTCCCGCCGCACCCGGTTGATCTCAATTCCCCATATCGTGACCACAACGGGACTTCTACTGCCCGTGAAGGAGATTTGTGCACTGGCCCATACAAGAGGCGTCTGGTGCTTCCTCGATGGTGCGCAATCGGCGGGTATGATGCCGTTCAATCTCCACGATATCGCATGCGATGCCTATGCCACCAGCGGTCACAAATGGCTGTTGGGGCCGAAGGAGACAGGATTGCTGTACGTGCGCAAGGAGATGCTCGACTCCATTGTGCCAATGTTCATAGGCGCCTATTCTGCGGACTTCGATTTTCTCAAGGGTTCCTATTCGTACGAACCGAGTGCGCAGCGCTATGAATATGGCACGGTGAGCACTCCGCTGCGGTATGGGCTGGGTGCGGCTATCAGCTTCATTCAACGCATCGGTATCGAAACAGTCTGGAAGCGCGATCGTGCGCTGGCTGACCATTTGTACACCGGGTTGCGTGCAATACCCGGTGTCACAGTGCTGTCATCCCCGTCACCGGATCTTCGCAGCGCTATGATAACGTTCATGCACGACCGGCTCCCTCACCTCGAAATGCAGAAGCATCTTGATACCGATAACCTGCGGACGCGCAGTGTTACGGAAGGCGGGCTGGCAGCGTTGCGCATTTCGACACACATCTACAATTCATTCGAGGAAGTCGATCGGGTCATCGCGGGTGTCCGGTCCGCCTAGCACAGCGTGACACCCAGGCCCTAAACCCTAGACCCCAGACCCTAGACCCCAGACCCTGCTTCTATTTTGCTCTTTTCGGAAGAATCAGCTCCACATCGACATGCGGACGCGGGATGACGTGAACGGAGACCAACTCGCCCACGCGCTGTGCTGCTGCTGCGCCTGCATCTGTTGCAGCTTTTACCGCACCGACATCGCCGCGCACCATCACGGTTACATAACCACCGCCGATGGTCTCCTTGCCGATCAGTGTTACGCGGGCGGCTTTCACCATTGCGTCGGCCGCCTCAATGGAGCCCACTAGTCCTTTGGTTTCCACCATCCCGAGTGCATCCATCGACATGTCTGGCATGAGTCATGATCTCCTTGGAAAAGAAATAAACTAGTGCCCTCCCAACTAACATTTGCTGTATCCTGACGCAAAGAACGTGTTGGAATGGCACTAACAAGTATGGAAATATAGACAAGACCCCGCAGAGAAGCAATCCATAGCCGCACTAGAATAACGGTCGAAAACCCTTACAAGAAAATATCACCGCAGAGACGCAGAGAAAGCATATAAAGTTGGGGGAAGCCCTCTACAAAAATATTCTCTCTGCGCCTCAGCACCTCTGCGGTAATGCTTTTCATCTGCACTTCTACGCGTGTTTCTTCAGTAACATGCGGAATTCGGGCGTTCGCCAGAGCCCTATGGCAATGCACAGTAATGCAACAACCCAGGCGATGTTCGATATCAGATAGCCGGCACGATAGAACAGCGGATCAAAGCTGAACACAAGCTCGTGCGTCCCCGCAGGGACCACCACGGAACGCAGGATGGAGTTGGTCTTGAAGATTTCGGTCTCCTGGCCGTCAATAGAGGCCTTCCAGCCGGCAGGATAGTAGACTTCACTCAGCACCATGAGTGCGGGAGAGGAGGTGTACGCTTTGACGGTAATGCGGCGCGATTTGTACTCTGTGACCTGCGCGGAGGCGCTGTCAGGAGCGCTGATCTGGAGCGTCGACACATTTTCCAGCACCGCCGTCTTGCCCGCATCGAACGAAGGGGCATTCAATGTTTCGAATACCTCGGTCTGGTTTCGTGCAATTCTTGCCTCACGTACAAAGAACGCACGGGGGAGAGCCCGGAGGTTCTTGTACGTGAAGATTTTCTTTGCCTGGTCCACATTAACGAGTGTAAAACGATCCTCAGGCAGTCGACCCTGTGCCATGATGAACCCGGTGTTAAGCATGTTCACGATGTTCATGTTGATGGGGAAATCCGATTCGGCTCCACGGTAGAGACAAGAGTCGATCAATGTCTGATAGATCTTCAACTTCGCCGGACTGTAGCCGCCTATGGACTGCACACCGTGGTAAGCATAGGTATTGTCCATAAAAAGTTCGCCGAGCGGAAAGACCCGGAAAAGTCCGGGTTGTTGCTGCAGAAACGTTGTTGTTGCATCAGGGACAAACTTCTGGTCCAGCTCTGCCTGGGGCTTTGGTGAAATGAAGTCACCGGTCCGCACCACGATAAAGAGATCGACTCCGGCGATGAGGAGGATGGCTGCACTAAAGACAGTTGCCGAGACTTTCCGTCTCAGATAGAAACTCACAAGGCTCAGCGTGACCACGGTGATAATGACAAACTTCACAAGATCTTTCCACAACATGTCGAAGCGCATCTGCTTAAGCTGCGCCATGATCTGTGTGGATTTGGCCCCATATTGTTGACGGTAAAGAGCAAGCTCATCTTCTTTCGCCAGCATGGAACTCGACAAGGTCTGGAACAACGATGTCTTTGTAAGGGCCAGCAGCAGCATCATGCCCGCGAACACTGCAGCGATGATGAGAAGTGTTCGGCCGAGGGTCTCCGGAATGGTCGTCGTATCCCGATCCAACAGGTAGTCCAGTCCCGCGCCGGCAATAAACGCGACAATGAACGGAAGAATCTGGAGGATCATGGAAGGTGCGCGGAACTTGTTGAAAAATGGCAAGTAGTCAAACATGAGCTGATACAAGACCGGGAAATGCTTCCCGAACGAAATGACAAAGACGATCAAACACAACGCAGCAAAGAAGATCACCAGTCGTGTGCGACGATACGAGAGTGCAACGACGGACAAGATAAGAGAGACTACGCCGACATAGATGGGTGCGTTGGAGAGGGGCATAGTTCCCCAATAGTACGGCGAGTGGAACCCGAAGAATGAGGGGACCAAGAGTGTGAGCATCTCCTGCGGATTCCACGACCAGTTGGTAGCATAATCCCAGGAAAGCCCGCCGCTGGCTCCTGCGCTTCCCCCCCCTCGAATGGAGAAGTGTGAGTATTCATAGACGGAGAGGTAGATATAGGAAGAAATACAGAATCCAAGCGCGAGAGCACCCAAAAGAAGCAACGTTTTTGCCGCCGCCGATTTGGGAGCCGACCGGATATCAAGGATGATGTTGTACAACAGATACAACCCAATGACGATGAGAGCGTAGTAGACGATCTGCATGTGATTCGTCAGCAGTAGTGTGCCGATGGCTGCTGCAAGCAATCCGAACGTGAGCACCGAACGACGTTCGAATGCCAGGTGAGTCAGAAGAAAGACCAGCGGAAGATAACTGAGCGCCATCAATTTAGAGCCGTGTCCTTCACTCGCGAGGCTAATGACATGTGGCGACATCATGAGCATCAATGCTCCGAGGAGAGCCGCCGGGCGGGAAAACTTCAATGTGCGCATGAGAGAGAACATGAATACTCCCGCAAGAAGATAGTACACAATCATCCATGTCCACCGCCCGTTCAGGTACAGAAGATTGACCGCCAGCTGCACCACTGTCTGCAGGTACGATACGTTGTGGGGAATGAAGGCAACATTGCCAAAGGTCGGCAGCCCACTGAAGAAGCCGGGCATCCATATTGCATCCACGCCTTCAGTTTGCTCGATCTTTTGTCCGGCATAGGTGTAGGAAAGCGATGCCGCAGTGTCGCTCTCTGTGGAAAATGCAGCATTGTTGAAGATGATGCCCCGGAAGACAACCACAGTGAGTATGTACAGCAGGGCCACGCAGAGCAGGTCGCGCTGCAATGAGGTCAGTCGGGCCAGGAATGCCGGCTCTGCGGACTGAACCCGTGTTGGCTGCTTCCGATGGTGCTTTGTCATGAGAGAACTCCGGAGAGATGTTAGCCCTGATGATTTAGTTTCTGAGAATGTGTTGATAGAACTCAACTGTGCGCTGAATGATCGGCGCCCATGAGTAGTGCTTGATGACCGCTTCCTGACCCAGTCGTCCCAGTGACTCTGCTTTCGCGGGGTCGTTCAGCAATTCGATAGTCTGTGCAGCCAGGCTTGATGCTTTGCGCGCCACTCTTATGTTTGAAGAATTCAATCCGCTGATTCCCTCTACTCCAACAGGCGTGGTCACCACGGGAATACCGTGTGCAAGGGCATCGAGGATCTTGATTTTTATTCCTCCCCCAAGCCTCAGCGGCGCAATAAACACACTGCACTGAAAGAGATACTCGCTCAGGGTCTCCACGAAGTCAAGGATTTTGATCCGGGCGGATTTCTCCGCTATGCTGCGCAGCGCCGAGGAAGGGCTCCGGCCGATAATCAAGAGTGTTGCCTGCGGAGAGTTCTCAAGTATTATGGGGAAGATCTCAGAGCACAACCAGACAGCGGCATCGTCATTCGGCGTCTGAGCGAGGTTGCCGACAAAAACAAGAGAACACGGATCGCGTCCGGCTGCAGCGGGTGCTTTTTCGGGAATATCGACGCCAGGGGGCAGTACCTCAACCCGCGGCAGACCCGTAAGTCTTTGTAATAACATCTGATCCGGCGCTGTCAGAGTTGTGACAGCATCGAACGTACGTACCATCCGGGGTTCATAGCACATCCAGCGACACCACTCGACGTACATCGCGGCTTTTGGAAAAAGGGATCTGGCTTCCTTGTAATATCGGTATGCCGGGCGGAAAGCGACATCAATGAGGTGGAGAACGGTCTTTCCCTGCTTCACTTGCTCAACATACTGCCCCATTTGGGCATATTCGATCTGGATGATATCGAAGTGTTGTTCCGTGGTAGCCTTTGAGATTGCGCGCGCCATTCCCCGATGTCTGAACTTGCTCACATAGTACGGTTGCCAGAGGAACACACTGCGAAGCAGTTGAAGAGACCTGATGAGAAAGAGCGCAAGAGCCTCGCGCCTGCCGCTGTGCGTTTGCCTCATTCTGGGAATCAGCTGCACGGTGATCGGCAGTGAACGCAAATCAGGAGCGAGTTTCATTTCTCGTGCATCTGCAAAGCAGATCAAGCTCACCGTGTGCTCTCTGGAAATATGACGCAGCATGTCGTACATGTAGACGCCGCCGCCGTGTCCGGAGAGAGGATGCGCAAGATACGGGGATATGAAGAGAATCTTCAAGGTGTAGTTGTCCGGTTCTTTTTCCGCAAGCTCAAGCACACCGCCATGATGTCAGATGCAGGAAGGGGCGTGGGTGATCTCTTCAAGAATATCATGGCAAAAATCGGATAGAGAGGGGCCAACGCTAATCGCTTGAGCTTGTTACCCTCTCCAATAATATTCCAGAGCTCTTTCTGCGGCCGGTGATAGAATCTTTCGCAAATGTACTCCTGCCGGTCAACCTCAAATGCGTCTACATCTGCCAGAAGTTTTTGGAGTGATCGTGCATCGTACCGCCGTTGGTAGAATACCAATTCATCTGGTGTGGTGCGCTTTCGGTCAAACACATCCTGCTTCAGGTAATCCACGCGAGACTGTTTTGTGAATGGGACTGTGAAGACGAGTCTCCCAGCGGGTTGCAGAACGCGAGCGATCTCCTTGAGCGCTTTCACGTCCCCGCCATCTGCGGGAAATACATGCTCAAGGACGGAAATGCTGAACACTTTATCCAGCGAACTGTCTGCGAACGGAAGCTCTCGCACGTCAGCGGTGAGAACATGCAAGGTGTCCGTTCCGGTAGAAGACTTGTAGAACAGTGTATCTGTAAGGCCCTTGTCGTCATAAATATCCGTTGCGTACACATACGCACTGTAACGCGTGGCGATGTACATGGAGATTAACTTTGGACTCCCGACGTCCAGAATATGCTCGCCGGGTTGAGGCCGGAGGTATTCGNNAGGTATTCCAATGCGATGGGAAACTCGAGCGTTCGCCAGTAATCAATGGGCCTAATCAGCAAATAGATCCCCCGCCGGATCTTTCCTCGAAGCAAGTGAAGAAGACCCAGCCGCAACCCCAACACATACATTCCGAGTTCCGAGCCAACGTAGCTCATGATCGAGGCGCAGGTTCTGCGTCCGGAAATACACTGTACCACACCGTGTACCACGCATTGAAGACGCTGCGTTTTTTCACGTTCTTCAGTTCTCCGGAAGAGAGCAGCCACGAAACACAACGGACGCAGAATTTGACAAAATGATGCCAGGCATACAATATCCGCGTGGCGAGCGCGTAAAGGTTCCCATGATGCTTGCGGAGGAATTTAACGTATCCCGAGTAAAGCAATTGGATCTGGCGCTCGCCGAGTTTACTGTATGACATACCACATAAGTGCACAATGTGCGCGCTGGGAACAAGGTACGCCTTCCCACGTTTCTCCTGTCTGATCCGATAGCAGAAGTCGACTTCTTCACAATAGGCTTGGAACTGTTCATCGAATAGGCCTAACTGGTCGATGATTTCCTTTCGAATGAGCATATCCGCACCAATGATAAAGTCGACCTTTCTTGGGCCAACGGCAGACTCCGGTGGGAACGCCCCCCGATTGGGAAGACCGGCGCGGGGGAAAAGATCATTGAGAAACAAAGCGTCGACTAGCGCCTGGAAGAATGTAGGGAAACTGCCGTACGAAATTTGAGTGCTAAGATCCTTATTCTTGAGGCAACCACCGCACACAGCTGCGTCGGGATGGCTATCAAGAAAATCTGCCAGAATCTTGATGGCATTGTTCAGCAACACCGTATCGGAATTCAGGAGCAGGACATATCGTCCGGTAGCGGGCTCGATGCCGCGATTGTTGGCACGTGCAAATCCGAGATTCGTCTGATTGAGAACCAGTTTCACATCCGGGAACTTGCTGCGCACCAGCTCAGCGCTGCCATCAGTCGAAGCATCGTCAACAACGATGATCTCCGTCCTGATATCAGTTGTTTTGTCATAGATCGATTGGAGGCATGCCTGCAGCAATTCGCGACCGTTCCAGTTTGTGACAACTACCGAGACATCCGGCCTGGCCACCGGCTTCTCCTTCAAGTATTTTCGGGTGAACTCTATTGCCATTGCACAAGTCCGGTGCCGCTCCAATGGCCAAACGATGTCAAGTCCAGTTTGGGCATGGAAATGTCTCTCCAGATCCTCAACATATTCCATACGCGAATATCATCAAAGACGAACAGAGGGCTTTTCGTGAAGGGAACCGACCTAAAATTGCTGATGAATCGTTCTTCCATACTGCCGTCTTTTGCGGCGTCGAGAAATATCATATCTGCGTCGACGAGTAGTTCGCGGTATTTCTGAACGAGCGCAGGATCGCTCAGGTCGTCTGTCTCCTGAAGGAGCCTGCCATCCTCGAAATCTCCCTGGACGAGACAAGTATCGGCAAATGACTTCCAGGCCACGATGTCAAATGTTACTATTTTGCCATTCTGCGGGAGATATTTCTTCATTGCCAATGCAGACAGGCCCGTGGCCGTTCCTATTTCGATGATGTTTGTTGGTCTCAAGGTCAGCACCAATCCAGCGAGCAGTTTGTAGTGCTCGCCGGGCCAGACGTCGGGATAGTAGGGGGAGGTCTTCATCCTCTTACTGATGTCAGTAAGCGACACGGATTGAGCCTGCCGTATTGCTTCAAGCGCACGGGAAATCAAATCATGTGTCGGGTGCGCCCGTTCATCATCTGCGGAGAATATCATTGAGTACTCGGCATGGCGAGCGCGAATTGGCGCCGGGAGCAGCCTGCGGATAACGGATCGTTTGAGGTTCACCTGGGTTAATTTCTCAACGTTTTTTGGATAAAATGGCGCTCGGGCTATTTGGTGTATTTCCGGAACAACAGTCTTGACAGACCTCCCATCGCGATGCCGCTATCATATGCCAGCTTGAACACAATGTACGCAGCACTTTTGTAGTGGAGTGCCTTTGCGAATGCAAAATAGAAAGTAAACGGAGGCAAGAACTTGATGAGACGCTCGGGGTGGTCCGAAAACCTCCGGCTCCTCCCTATCCATCGGGCACTTTGATACACTTCCGGCAGCGTTCCGGGGTTATTGTGGTAACAGATAGCACCCATGGCAAGCCGTGCCTTCACACCGAGCTTTGGGTAGAGGGTATGATCATCGTCGTACCCGACAGCTGTGTCGAATCCTCCTACTCGCAGGAATTCATCGCGGAGAATTGCGCGGAAGACCACCGAATCATCCGGCTCATTCGTACGTACTCTGCGGTTTGGAGAATCTACGGTCTCCAGGTTCCAGCACACGGCCCAAATATTATCGCTGTTACCGACAAATTCGTCTTTTGTGAATGTTCCGATTGTCTGCCCTGCTCGAATGGGTGCAGTCAATCGTTCCAAGAAGTGCTTGTCAAAAAACATATCGGCATCCACAAAAACAAGAATGCTTCCAACTGCCTCCTGGGCCCCGCGATTGCGCGCTGCGGCGGGTCCGCAATGAGATTGCTCGAGAAACCGGACATCGAATCTCTTTACGACCTCCTTCGTCTCATCTGTCGAGCCGTCATCAAGGACAATGATCTCATACTCGTCTATCGATTGATGGGACAGCGTCTGCAGACATTTTCCAATGTTGTGTTCTTCGTTGTAGCACGGGATGATGACGGAGAGGTTTTTTGAGGACATGAGCGTCATTTCCGTTACGCCCTCATGCCAACCGTGGGCACATGAGACATGTCTCTCGTTGCATAGATCAACACATGCTGAATTGCTGGAATATCTATATGCTCACCTTGCATGTGAGGTTGAGCTGCAAGTGTGTACAAGAAACCTTGTTCTCCCAGAGTCTTCAAAAAAGCGGATAGGCTATACCCTGGGACCTGTCTGATATCGTGGTATTCTACAATAAGTTTCTTTATGAACGCAATTTTGCCGGTCTCAACAAGATCTTGCAATATCAGGGTCTCAGCTCCTTCAACATCAAGCTTTAACAGATCCACGGGCTCTGCAACGTAATTGGAAAGGCGCACAACGCTTATGTCATTGGAGAGCACATTGACATTGCCCAAGAGATCCTTGAACAGTGTTTTTGTTGTGGAATCTCTATTCTGGTTCGTGGAGAACAAGGATGTCGAACCCGCATGATCGGAGAGTGCCTTTTCATGAATAGTCACATCTGAAAAGTTCCTCTGTGCATTCTTTGTAAGACATGTGAAGTTGACTGGATCAGGTTCGAAACCAATAATGTGCGCCTTGGGATACTCAGTTCTAAAGAATGCGATGGACATCCCGATGTTGCTCCCGCAATCCACAATGAGTGGCTCATCCTCCTCCAATGGAACTGCGTAGATCCTGGCGATGAAAAGTTCCTCAAAGAGATGCCGTAAGACCGCAACATCGATGAATTCGAACTCCATATTCCACAGTGAGAATGTCGTCACCGGCTGCCGAAGCAGCCTCACATTCCAAAAATACGTCCATGTCATGCGCGTATAGCATGAAAAAAGTCTCCACTTTGCCTTGAAGGAAACTGGGAGCTCCGCGACTGCTCTTGTCTGCTGCAGATAGTGACCGAGGAGGCTATGCTTCATGCGTGATACCGGGGCGAATGCTCACGAATCCTCTGACAGCCATTCGCGGTTCTTAAGGAAAGAGAGTATGTCTTTGCTTCGGCGGAAGATTGAAGCTATGGTGAATGGGACAAAATGCCTCAGCACGAGGATACCAATAGTCCCAAGGATGCCATACACGCACACAACCGCCCACACTATTCCATAAATGCCGGCTATGGATCCAAAATATGTGTATAGCACAGCAGACAAGAAGAGGGCAGAGACGCTCATGATGAATGCCGTTCCGGTTTTGCCAAGTCCGGACAACACACCAGCAATTACCGCCCCCCACGGAATAATGAAACCGGTTATGGCGAGTATTCTTAGGATGGGAATTCCGGAAAGGTACTTGTCTCCATACATAAGGTTGAACAAGGGTGCCGGAAAAACGACGAACAAAAGGATGGCCGGAAGAATCGCGTAGAACGAAAAGCACATGGACTTTTCGACTAGTGCCGGAAGTTTGTGTTCCTCCTGACGTCCCTGCAACATTGAGCTCGCGGGAACCACAAGCATTTGAATGCCCTGTGAATACATATCAAACAGCCGGGTGAAGTTCTTGGCGGCACCGTACATTGCCACGCCGCTCACCCCGCCATACGCAGAAACGAAAAAGGTGTCGAACTGCGTTTGCACCACGCTTCCGACCGTGCTGCCGAGGCTGAACTTGCCATAGTCAAGAATCTTCCTTCCCTCGGCAGGATGCCAGCGGAATGAGGGGATTGCGATGTGTCGCGAAAGAAAGAAGGCAACGACCGAGGCAACAAGCGAAGAAATCAACGCAATGTGAACGAGTACCTGCGCGTTTGTCATCAACCCGTTTGCTCTTGCAAGAAGTATCAGGACCAGCGACAGACCCAACGAGGTTGCATCAACGATGAACAATCGCTTGATTTGAAACCTGGCTTGAAGCAAACCAGAGGCGATAAACCGGTAGATCGTGACGGCAAAGAGCGCCGGAAGATACACAAAGAGCGCGTTGACTTTGTCTGCATAATGGGCATCGAGGAGATTTGCCAGAGGTTTTCCCAAAAAGAAAATGATCGCAACACAGATGCCTATGAAGAGAGTCAGAATAATCAAGACGCTTGAAGACGTGCTGACAGAATCCATCCCTTCTGCCACATATTTCAGCATGGGTTGAATCGCAAGGCTGTTTGCTAGTGCGCCAATGAGCAGGAAGACCGTCTGGAAGAGGAGATAGGATCCATATTCTTCAACAGGGAGAATCCGTATCACAAGAAGCATGAACAGCACACCGTACACCGGCGGTAGCGCCTTATCGGCAAATGCCCAGAGGCCCTTCTCAAGATGCCTGCCCAGTTCCATACTACGCCGGTTTCTTCCTCAGTGCGTATACGATTCGAAGCACATCAAGTGGATCGCTCAACATTCCGTGCGGCTGCCGCGGCGTTCATGTACTGAACGTTCAAATTAAGAAATAACCGGCTTGAATGCTACGATGATCCATCGTTCTCCAAACGCAGGCCGTCGCTCTGCGATCAGGATGGTTCCGATGAGATCTGCCATGAATGTGCGACGGATCACCCTGGTGATACGCTTGATCATGAGTGCCTTATCTCCTCTGGAATCTTGAACGAACAAACTCGAGAATGTCCTGCCAACGCGAGAGAACCTCGCGCAAAGTGAACGGAACATAGCGTTGGACCAGCTTCAAGGCGATAACGGCCGTGACAAACGAGGAGAGCACAACACCGATCGCGGCTCCGACCGCTCCCAACCAGGGGATTACCGCGATATATGCCGCGACGGAAACAACCAGCATCTGCATGCCCAGCACAAAGCTGGCACGAGCTTCGCCGAGACCCATCAACACATTTACACCGATCGCGAATGCGGGTACTGCCAGAGACATGAGACTGAACAGCTGAAGAATAAGCACCGCATCGGGGTATCGTCCGCCGTAGATCAGCTTCACCAATGGTCCCGCAAAAAGAATGAGCGGAATCATCACGGGAAGCATTCCCACGGTGGAAAACAGGAGAGATTTCTCGACAACGGTTTTCAGGTTGGAACGATCCCCGCGGGATGCGAGAAGCGATGCACCGGGGAGGAGGAACATTTGAATGATTTGCGTCGCCATCTCAAAGATCCGCGTGAAGATTTTTGCAGAACTGTACACCGCGACCTGTGCCGGGCCGGTGAATGCCGAAAGGATGAACGTGTCTGCCTTGGAGTACACCAGATAGCTTATGACACCGCCCAGCGAATAGCGGCCGAAGTCCCACATACGATGGAAATCCGCCGCCGCCGGCCGCACGTTCCACCGGAACAACGGCCAGGTCAGAATCAGGGCAAGCAGGGAAGACGCCGAAAGAGAGATAATGCTAATGACGACGAGATCCATCGCCGAGTTGAAGAGATGCATGCGTGAATACACCCAGATAAGGACCGGCGCACCCAGGAAATGCACGGCGTCAACCCAGAACAGGCGGCTGATGCGAAACCGGCTCTGCAGAAGCACAAGTGCAACGTTGCGAATGAACGATGCCGCCATCAACGCCGGAAGTTGCAGCAGAAGAGGAGCGAGCGTCGGGGCGTTCATCATTGCCGACAGAGGGTGACGCAGAAGAACCAGAGCGCCTGAAGTGAGAAGCACAAAGACGACATTCAGAAGAATACTGACGGTGACGATACCTCCCGTGTCCTGTGTGTCTTCAGCAGCGAATTTCAAAAGCGGCTGGAGGGCCAGCGCGGCCGCCAGGCTCGAGAGGATCAGAAAGATCTCTTGAAGCAGGACGAAATTGCCAAACTCTTCTTCCGGAAGCACCCGTATAACAAGGTACACGTAGCCAATACCATAGGCCACCGGCAATGCCTTGTCGGCGAGTCCCCAGAGGCTCTTGGTCAGATGTTTTCCCAGCTCCAACGTTGCGTTCCCCCTTTATTGCCGCTCAACAAATTTCCGGCAAACCCAATGTGTTCCTCCGCATGTCCACCAGGGCGAAAAGATCGCGGTGACACCCCGGAGCATCCGGCCTGCGGCATTGAGCTCCCATTTCCGTGAGGAGTGACGGAGAAAGGGAAAGTCTACATAAAGTCCCATGTTGCGCGGTGGGATGAAATCGTCCGGCACCATTTCAAGAATCTCAAAGCCGGCACGTGCCAGCCGGCTCTGGAACTCACTTCGGGTATAGCGGTACTCCTCGAAGACAAACTCTTTACCGCGCCGCTGCAGGATCAGCCGGTACAGGGCTTTCATATGGTTGGTGAGAAGTATCCGCATCAGATTCTGAGTTGGGACCGAGATGAAGAGGAGTCCGTCGTTCTTGAGAAGGCGTCGTAATTCGCCAAGTGCGACCTCGGGTCCATCCTCAAAATGCTCGACAACGCCAAGGGAAATTGCAGCGTCAAATACTCCGCCGGCAAAAGAAGAATGAAGAACATCATCACGATGGATCGGCACCGTGGGATCGTATGAACGCGCGGCCTGGATAGCCGGTTCGGCAAGATCAATGCCGGCGATGTCATACCCCTTTCGACGGAGATAAAACACCCACCGGCCCAGACCGCAGCCCGACTCCAGAATCCGGCCACTCCGTGGAAGGTGCTTCAGGAACACGGGTTCAATCGTTTGAGCGGGGCAAAGAGCAATACCCTCGTCCACTGTTTCACCGGACCAACTCTGGCCGCGCGTCTCATGCCCGGCCGACTTGCGCGCGAGGTGATACATCTTCATAGGGGAGGAATGCCTCATGATTATCGCCGATGTTTGGTGATGGAATATCGCAGTCCTGCACCGAAGTTCACGAATAGGCTCAGCCATGGGAACGTCAACCAGTGGTACCAGGAGGCATGCCGGGCGAAAAAGCGGAAGTTGCTCTTGAATTTGTTCCAGAGCTTGAATGAAGAAAGGTGCCCGCCGGCACTGACCGAGAGTTTGTGCCACACGCGCGCCCGCGGCTCAAACACGAGCCGGTATCCTGCCTTCTTGATGCGTACCGACCAGTCTGCATCTTCCGTGTATATGAAGTACGATTCATCCAGAGTGCCGACCGCGCGGATGACATCGGCCGTGGTGAGAATGCAGCACCCCGTTGCGTAATCGATATCCCGCAGAGTGTCATACTGCCCCCGGTCGATCTCCCGGATCCCCGTATGGCGCATCGTGCCCGTCCAGTATGAGATTTCCCCGCCCGCGTACCAGAGACAGTCCGGAGGATCCGCATAATAGATCTTGGGAGAAACCAGGCCACACCGTCCGGTGCTATGCATCCGGTCAACAAGAACACGGAGGAAGTCCGGAGCAACAGTGGTGTCATTGTTGAGAAGAAGGAGAAGCTCTGTCCCTTCGTTCAGAGCGTACCGTATCCCTTCATTGTTTCCACCCGCGAACCGGCGGTTCTCCATCAGGGGGAGGAGGTGCACCTCCGGATGTGCTGCGCGGACGGCGTCTGCGGAACCGTCGGAAGATCCGTTGTCCACGACCACAACCTTGAAAGGCGTGTAGTCTACACGTGCGAGCGAATCCAGACACTCCAGCGTCACCTCGCGTCCATTCCAGTTGACCAGGACAATAAAGACGAGAGGATCAGCCGATGGTTGAAATGACCCGTAGATATGACGTGTGCCGTTCATCCGGGCGACTGCCCGAGTTCTTGGATCGCGGCGACCAGGTTTTCCCATGTATACTTCCGCTTCTCCTCGCGCACTTGCACAGCGAACTCCTGTTCACGCTCTTCCCTGTAGAACCTCGCGATGGCTTGTGCCAATGCCTCCGGATCTTCGGGGGGAACGACATATCCCGTGCGCCCATCGATCACTACTTCTGCAAGTCCACCCACGTTGGTGGCAATCACCGGACGATCGAAATTATACGCAATTTGGGCGATACCGCTCTGGGTGGCCGACAGGTAGGGAAGGACGACAACATCTGCGGCGGAGAAGAATTCTCCCACGCGCTCATTGGGCACGTAGTCGGAATAGAGAGTCACTGCGTGCTCAAGTCCCAATGTCCGGATCTGCTCCCGGTAGGCCTGTTCATCGTCGTAGAACTCTCCTACAACGAGAAGTCGAACGGGGAAAAGTGCAAGAAGATGAGGCATCGCCTGGAGGAGCACATGAAGGCCTTTGTAGCGCCGCACATAGCCGAAGAAGAGAACAATGCGTTCATCCTTGATTCCCAGGTTCGCGCGTGCCTTGTGCTTATCACTTGCTGCACCGAAAATGTTGTAGACCGGATGTGGGACGTGGCGGTAGAGAGCCCGGGGGAGAAGTTTTTGCAGATCCCGTTCCACAACGGAGGATTGAACGATGAAGGCATCGACAGCGGCGAAGGCGTACCGGGTAAACGAGACATCAAAGGGCCGCTTCTCGTGCGGCAGAACGTTGTCACAGATGCAGAGAATTCTTGTGTGTTTGTTGGAACGGACGATCCGGGCGATCGTGCCGAAGCAAGGCCCGAAAAAGGGAAGCCAGTACTTGAACACAAGAACATCCGGGCGTTGATCTCTGATCATGCGGCCTACCCGCACCCAGTTCAACGGGTTGATGGAATCTACAAGTTGTGGAGCGGGGGGGGCGATCATCGTCTCCCCGGATTCCTGCTGCGTCTTGCCGGGAAACAGGAAGGCGGGATACTGTCGCTTGAACGTTACCGTGTTCACCGTATGCGCCGCGCCAAGCGCAGACGCGAGAAGTGCATTGTAGTGGGCGATGCCGCCGCGCAGGGGGTAGGCAGTTCCAAGAATGGTGATCTTCATACTGCGGTCAGGCTGTCGCCTTGTTGGTTTTCGAAAGCCGTTTCCGCACGAACGGTGCGATGAGTACGCACAGACAGATGGCGAGGGTTGTCAGGGTGAACGTCGCCCCTCGCGCAAAGCTTGCCGGTTCGTAGCGCAGTTCGACGGTTGTTGTTCCCGCGGGCACAAACATGCCCCGCAGGCTGAAATCCGTCCTGTACACCGGTGTCTGTGCGCCGTTGACGTAGGCGTTCCATCCCGGGAACCATGCTTCGCTTACCACAAGCATCCCCGGTCGTTCCGTCTCAACATGAAGGGTGAGTGCATTGTTGTGGTATGCCGTGATATCTGCCTGCCACCGGACTGCATCGACCGGTTGGGCCAGCGTGATGTGCGGTTCTTCTTCGAGAACTGCTACCGTACGCGGGTTGAACTGATTGCTGTGGAGAAACGCGGTCAGCTCGTCTTCGGAATGGACAGTGTGCGTGGAGTAGACCATGAACGCGCGCTTGAGAAATCCGGGGCGCTCGCGGAGCGTGAGCACATTCCGTTCACGATCGGTATCGGTGAAGAACCGGATGTTTAACAGGTCGCGCATCTGGTCCATGTTTGCGGCCGGCGGATAGACGCGCCGCAATACCAGAGGTGTGTACCCCTCACTCGTGAAAATTCTGTCCACCAGTCCCTGATTACGGTCCATGACCATGCCGTCAGAGTTCCGCGTGTTGGTGCGAAAGAAACCTTCCTCGTGTTTGATGTGGTTGACGATTGACTCTGCCCGGCGAAAGTGATCGGCAGGATCATCCGGCGAGGTATTGTGATTGGCGCCGAAGCGAAAGAGATCAAGAAACAGTAGTCCACAGGCCAGAAGGCCGAGCCAATGCGGCTTCAGCGCGCGCGTGATGAAGAGCCAGAGAAGGCCGGCGCTGAGGACCACAAAGAGAAGGGCGAAAAGCACTTCCTGGTGCGCGAGAATGCGCGCCTGGGGTTGAGGAGGAGACCCCAGGACGGTGTCGAGTGATCCGGTTAGAAGAAGCAAAACGAGGAGGAGAGCTCCACCTGCGACAACAGCGAGTGCCAGGCGGTAGTGTGCGTACTGCCGTGATGTATCTTCTTCGCCGAAATGGTGAAGGAGAAAACCGGAAAGCAGTGCTGCGGCAAATGCGATGAACACACCCATGCGTGCGGGGTTGCGGAACGAAGCAAACCCGGGGACGGCGGAAAAGAAGAAATGATGCACAATGAAATTGCCGCCAAGTGCATAGAGGAGGGCAAAAAGGGCGAACAGGCCGAAGAACAGTACGTGTCTGTTGTTACGCATCACCCAAAGAGCGAACACCATCAGCAGCAGGGGAAGGACTCCTGCGTACACGCACGTTTCCCAGTAATACCAGTAGGTGCCTGGTCCCCAGTACGCATATCCATGCGCATCAGAAACGCCGAAGAACTTCGGGACGAGAAGTGTCACCAATTGCGTCCAGCCGAGGCTGCCTTCGGCTGCTTTTTCGTACGTGATCTGGGCGCGGGCCGAAAGCTCCGAGAGTTCCTGCGTGGGAATAAACTGCACCATGGCGATGCCGACAGAAATCGCAACAATGGCCAGAGCTTTTGCCGCAATCGTCAGTGCCGGCGGGCGTACGAGTCCCCGCACTCCGTCAATGGAAACAAGTTCGAACAGAACATAGCAGAGAAGGAAGACATACAGGAACAAGGACATCTGTGGTGATCCGCCGAAGAAGCTGTGTCCGAGAACGAGCCCGGCCACACACACCCATGACCATCCCGGGGACGAGAAGCTCTTGCGGAACAACCAGAGAATCATGGGAAACCACGCAACCACTACGAGGATAACCTGATGGATACCGTGGACAACCATGAATCCCGAAAAAGCATAGACGATCCCCGCGAAGAGCGAAGGAATCCGGCGCAGACTGTAGGAACGGGACAGCATGAACATCCCCACACCGGCGAGCCAGTAGTGCAGAATGTTCACAAGTTGGAGCCAGAAGACATCCAGCCGCCCGCCATGCACAAAGAGTGTCAGCAGGGTCATCGGCAGGTAGAAAACTTCCGTCTGCACCTCCGCCAGAAACGGCATCCCGTTGAACGTATAAGGATTCCAGAGGGGGAGTTCACCCTGTGCAAGAGTTGATGCTGCGAATTGGCGGAAGGGATACCATTGATAGACGAAATCTTCCCAGAGAAATGCCCTGCCGAGAAGGAAAGGGGAAAAGAACACGGCGACAAGAACCGACAGGACGCCGATGCACTGCCAGTCCGTCGGCTCCCACACACGTTCTGCTTTGCGCCGCACTTTGGGTACTGAGCGTGCCATAGGATTTGCGGATGTCTAGGTGGGCAGGAGTTCGCGGATTTGGTCAAACACTGCATCTACCCGCAGATACTGCATACAATTGTTTGGACAAACAGGCGAGTAGTAGCAGGGGCAGTCAAACTCCGGTTCGAGAATCGCCCCCCGGCCATAGAGTTCGAACTCGTGCTTGTTGAAGATGTTGTTGAACACCACCAGCTTCTTTCGAAGTCCCGTTGCGATGTGCATGGCCATTGTCACGGCGGTGACCACAAGATCGCACTGATCAACCAGGTTAATGAATTGCCGCAGGGGAAAATGCCCGAAATACCGCGCGCCGCTGCGCTTGGCGATGCGGAGGTTCTTCTTATGCTCCTGTTCGCCGCCAAGGAGGAGCGGAACATACCCGGCATGTTTCAAACGTTTGGCGAGTGTGATCCAGTATTGCTCCGGCCAGAGTCTGGACACCCAACGGCCGCCGCATCCGGTATTCAGGCCGACGATGGGTTTTTTCGACGAAAGTTTCCAGGTATAGCCGTCACGGGCAAAATTGTCGAGGATGTACTCTTCACCGCGGAAGGTAAAACCCGCAATGTCAAATATCTCGTCGACATAGCTCCGTGTATTCTCGCTGCTCACATCATCGAATATGCCGGTGAGGTACTTCGGTAATGCCTGTGCATTGATGGGAATAGGCTTGCCGTTCACCAGAGTGAACCCCTGCTTCTGGTCGGCGCGCAGGATGCTCGCCAGTGCGCATGCTTCCCGGTCTTTGTCCAGATTGATCAACTGATCAAAATGTACCGCCTGCAGGCTGACAACACTTTGTAGCGTGAATGGCAGAACGACATCGACGACATCGGGGACGACTTCGGGACTGAGTGTGAGCCACCAGACCCTGCGTTGAGGCGTTACTTCTTGAAGTTTGCGGAGGAGCGGCGTGGTGCGGATAACATCGCCCAGTGCGCCAAGTTTGATGATCAGCGTGTTGCCCGATTGCGGAAGATAATACGCACAGGTGCTGCCATCCACCTCAGTGCAATGACATCCCTTCTGTTTGTGCGGTTGGCAGGGAATGTCTCCGCGGAACCAACGGCAATCCGTCTTCAGGGCGTCAAAAGAAGACCACGGCTTGATCATTGGAGTCCGGTCTTATTTGATGTAGTCCCGGATCGCGTATTCTTCGGACGACGCGCGGGTCTTGCTGATCATCTCCCCAAGGAGGCCTATCGAGATGAACTGGATGCCGATGACGATGAGCATGGACCCCGAAAAGAAGAGCGGTCGGTTGCTCAGGGAAGTCATTTGCAGGAACCATTCGACGACGAGCACCCCGTCGATGATGAACCCCGCAAGAGCGGTCAACATACCCAGGACGCCAAACAGGTGCAAAGGCCGGCGCAGATACCTCGTGGTGAACAGCGCAGTCAGAAGGTCGAGAAATCCTTTCCAGAAACGGCCCATGCCGAATTTGGTTTTCCCGTAGCGGCGGGCCCGGTGTTGGACGACGAGTTCACCGATGCGGAAGCCCTCCCAGTGCGCGAGCACCGGAACATAGCGATGCAGTTCGCCATATACTTTGACTGTCTTTACAACATCGCGGCGGTAGGCTTTTAACCCGCAGTTGAAATCATGGATGTTGATTCCCGTAAGTACACGAGTCACGAAGTTGAAGAACCGTGAAGGAATGGTTTTGGTGATTGGATCGTGGCGAACCTTCTTCCACCCCGACACGAGGTCATAGCCTTCATCGAGCTTCCGCTTGAGGGCCGGGATTTCCGCGGGGTCATCCTGGAGATCCGCGTCCATGGTAATCACAACGTTCCCCTGCGACTTGTCAAAACCGACCGCCAGCGCCGCTGCTTTTCCATAGTTCCTGCGAAACCGTATGATTTTTACATGCTTGTCCACCCGTTTGAGATCGCGGAGCACCTGAAACGAGCGGTCGGTGCTGCCATCATCGACGAAGAGGAGTTCGTATCGAAGGTTCATACGCCCCAGCGTGGAGCGAAGTTGCTGGTGGAGTTCTTTGAGTGAGTCTTCCTCATTGTAGAGAGGAATTACCACACTGAGGTCGTTCCAGGGCTGTTGCGGCGCGCGTTGAGGAGCGTGTTGCCGGGGGCGCTGTTGTGGGGCGTTCCGTGGTTGTTGCTGGTCGGTTTGGGTGGGACCAGTAGCCGCCTGTTGTGCTGGTGTGTCATTCATGGGACCCGCCATGGAAGGATCGAACAAGTAAACCAATCATTGTAAATTAACCAATTCCCCCTTGATAATCAATGAATTAGAGGTAATTCGTTGACATTTTGTCCCCACTTTTCTATATTTTTCTTACAGATGTGCAATCAGACACCGTGACTGCCCTACCCCCCTTTCGTCCTCGAAAAGCCCTGGGTCAGAACTTTTTGCGGGACATGAACATCGCCCGCAAGATCATCGAAGCGATTGCTCCGACAAGGGATCACATTGTGCTGGAGATCGGACCGGGTGAAGGAGTGCTGACCACGCTGCTGGCCCCCCGGGTGAAACGGCTGATTGCAGTTGAACTTGACGAACGGGCTATCCCTCATCTCCGTGCGCACCTTGCCGGCACACCAACGGAAGTGATCGCGGGCGATATTCTTACGATGGATTTTGCCGCGCTCGCAGGTGTGGACGGTGTGTTGCGGGTTGTCGGGAATATTCCGTACAATATCACCAGCCCGATTCTTTTCCGGATTCTGGACCAACGACAGCATGTGCAGGACGCGACGCTGCTGATGCAACGCGAAGTGGCGCGGCGATTGGCGGCTCCACACGGCAACAAGGAATACGGTATTCTCTCGGTGTTCTGTCAACTTTATGCGGATGTCAACGTGTTGTTCGACGTTTCTCCCAATGTCTTTTTCCCCCGTCCCGAGGTGACATCCTCTTTGGTCCAACTGCGGATTCTCGGTACGCCGCGGTGTGTTGTGAAGGATGAACCTTTCTTCCGGTCCATGGTGCGTGCGGTGTTCGGAAAACGCCGCAAGACCCTCCGCGCATCGCTCAGGTATTTTCTGCCGGAGCTTCCGACCTCTCCTCTGCCGGTGGATCTTCAGCGCCGACCGGAAGATCTCTCCATTGAGGAGCTTGTCTCTCTGGCGAATGCCCTGGCCCCTGTGTCCACTGGAGGAACACCGACGACATGAATCTGCGCACACTGTTCCGGGCTCTTCATTCGGCGGACCTGGTGATCATTGCCTATGGCATCCTCCTCAGTATTCTGAATACTCTGTTTGCTTCACGGCTTCCGAACTGGTGGATCCTGGTGCTCATCAACGTTGCGGTGAGCGGTGCGATATGCCTCCTTGCCGTCGCCCGTTCGCGATTTGACTCGAAAATTCTCGAGGTAGTGCATGATTGGTACGCCGCCCCGCTGGTCTTTCTGACGTTCAAGGAGTTGTACTTCATCATCGCTCCGCTTCACGGCGGCCGCAGCTATGACGACCTGCTCATTGCGGCTGACCGGTGGCTCTTCGGCGTGAACCCGACGCAGTGGCTCATGCATCTCTCCTACCCAGCACTGACCGAAATCCTACAGATCGCCTATACCCTATTCTACCTCCTCTTTCTTGCGGCCGGTTTCGAGCTGTATCTCCGCAAGGATCGTACGATGTTCCACTTCTATATATTCACCTGCGTCTATGGTTTCTACCTCTCGTACCTGGGGTACTTCACACTTCCTGCTGTCGGGCCACGCTTCACGCTGCACGATTTCGGTATGCTCGATCGGGACCTGCCGGGGCTCTGCTTGACTCCGTATCTCCGCTGGTTCGTGAACGTCGGCGAATCGGTGCCCATGGGGGTCTCGAATGCTGTTGCGCAAGCGGCGGCCCAGCGCGATGCCTTCCCGAGCGGTCATACAATGATGATGCTCGTGTTGATGTCGCTCAGCGTGCGGTATCGTTTGAGCACGAGATACGTCATGATTGTGAATGGCACATTGCTCATCGTAGCAACGGTGTATCAACGCTATCACTACGTTGTCGATCTGTTCGGGGGCCTGGTCTTCTTCCTGATCTGCATATACACCGCTCCTCTCCTCTACCGCTTCACACTGCGTCATTTCAATACCATCGACAGCCGGTACAAGGGGATGGAGTCCATTACTTGATTTTCACTCCCAAATGACGTACTTCATGAACGCCCAAGGGCGCGTTCATGACTACACGTGAAACTCACAAAGCGTATGTTGTCGCAGGCGTGTGCTGTGCGACGGAGGAGGGGGTGCTTCGCAAAAGTCTGGACGGCGCTCTCGGGAAAGGCCGCTATACGTTTAGTCTGGTAACCGCAGAGTTGAGGGTCGATGCTGTTGTGCCGGAGGGAGATGTCCTCCGGGGCATCCGGCATGCAGGCTTCCACGGCAGGCCGAAAACCGCAATCATTCCCGATGAGTCATTCGTTCAACGGCACGGTCATGCACTTCGCACTCTTGTGGGAGCGATCCTGACCGTCGCCGGTTTCGTCGCGGTGCACTACGCTGTAACCAATCCTGCCGGACGATTCCTCCTGCTTGCTGCGATCGTGGTGAGCGGATGGGAAGTGTTTCCGAAGGCGGTCAGTGCGTTGCGCAATCGCGCGCTGGATATGAACGTGCTGATGTCGCTGGCGGTAATCGGAGCGCTGGCGATCGACCGGTGGAGTGAAGGTGCCGCAGTTATTGTGCTCTTCTCGGTTGCACTTATGCTTGAGACGTACAGTACGTCGCGTGCACGGCGTGCCGTCCAATCGCTGATAGCTCTTTCCCCTGCGCAGGCATGTGTGGTGCGCGAAGGTGCCGAAGTAACCGTGCAGGCATCCTCGATCGAGCCGGGTGACGTTGTCGTTATCCGTCCGGGAGAACGGATTCCCGTAGATGGTCTCGTGATCGGCGGGAGCTCTTCCGTTGATCAGAGCACAATCACCGGCGAATCTGTTCCCGTCGAACGGTCGGATGGAGACGCGGTGTATGCAGGCTCTCTTAATGAACGGGGAGCACTGCGCGTCCGCGCTACACGCCGTTGTGAAGAAACCACACTTGCGCAGATCATCCACCTCATTGAAGAAGGGGAACACGAGCGGGCGCCGATACAGAGTTTCATCGACCGTTTTGCCGCTGTATACACGCCCGCAGTTCTCGGCATGGCAATTCTTGTTGCTGTTCTCCCTCCGCTCGTCATGGGTGCCTCCTTTGTCGACTGGCTGTATCGTGCCCTCGTCCTGCTGGTGATTGCGTGCCCATGCGCGCTCGTGATCTCAACACCTGTTACTCTGGTGAGTGCTCTGGCCAACGGTGCACGCAACGGAGTGCTGATCAAGGGGGGGCGGCACCTTGAGGCGATGGCGAATATCCGGGCGATAGCCTTCGATAAGACCGGAACGCTCACAGAGGGGCGGTTGACTGTGACAGACGTGGTGAGCCTGGATTCTCTTTCCGCCGGAGAAATCCTCCAGATTGTTTCTGCGATGGAGCATCAGTCGGAGCACCATCTTGCCGCTGCACTCCTGCATGAGATGCATCATCGCCATCTTGCATACCTGCACCTGCGGGTGGATGAGTTCGATGCCATCCCCGGCCGGGGCATCGCAGCGACCGTCAACGGAACGCGCTACTTCGTGGGAAACGAAGATTTCGGGCAGGAACGGCAGTTCTGGTCTCCGGCCGCCCGGGAGGCGGCTGCAAAATTCGTGCGTGAGGGAAAGACCACAATGGTCCTCGGCGTAGAAGGACATGCGCTCGGCATTATCGCGCTGCGCGATTCACTGCGGGCGGAATGTCGGGCCTCTCTGGCTGACCTCCGCGCCCACGGAATAGCACACCTGATCATGTTGTCCGGTGACCACGACGATGCCGCCGCCAGAATGGCCGGGGAAGCCGGGGTGCGGGAGTGGTTTGCGCACTTGCTTCCCCAGGAGAAGGTTGATGCAATCCGTCGGTTGAAGGCGACGCATGGGGATGTTGCGATGGTGGGTGACGGCATCAATGATGCCCCCGCGCTGGCGGCAGCTTCGGTTGGTATTGCGATGGGGGCGGCCGGGACTGACACAGCCCTGGAGACCGCCGACGTGGTTCTCATGGGCGACAACCTTGAGAAACTGCCCTATCTGGTTGCTCTGGGGCGCTACGCAATGCGAATTATCCGTCAGAATATCGCTCTCGCCCTCGCACTGAAAGTGATTTTCCTTGTGCTCAGCGTAGCAGGGATTGCGACGCTCTGGATGGCTATTCTGGCCGATGATGGGGCGGCACTGGTGGTCATCCTCAACAGCCTTCGCGTTCTGACCTTCCGGTATTCTTCTAATTGACTTTCTGACACGGATTTAGTACATTTTTATTCCTATTCATTTCGAGGAAACCAACGATGTTTGCCGTAGTGGAAGTTGCCGGAAAGCAGTTCAAGGTCATGCCTAAGGATAGGGTGGAAGTGCCGAGCCTTGAGGAGAAACCAGGGACAAAGATCCGTTTGGACCGCGTGCTCCTCGTGGGCGACGACAAAAAGGTGGTCGTCGGGCATCCCTTGGTTGCCGGCGCGATGGTGGAAGCGACGATCGTCGACCACGGCAAAGATCCCAAGGTTATCGTGTTCAAAAAGAAGCGCCGGAAGGGGTACCGCGTAAAGCGCGGGCATCGGCAGGGGTATACCCAAATCGAAATCACCAGCATTACACAGTAGGGGTGCGTCATGGCTCACAAAAAAGGCGTTGGCAGTTCACGTAACGGTCGGGACAGCAATGCGCAACGATTGGGCGTGAAGCGGTTCGGCGGCGAAGTCGTGCCGGCCGGAAGCATCATCGTCCGTCAGCGCGGCACGAAGTTCCAGCCCGGGGTCAATGTGGGCATCGGCGGCGACGACACACTGTTTGCTACGGCCAACGGCATTGTCAACTTCAAGAAAATCAGAAAATCCCGCCACATCGTCAGCATTGTTCCCCAGGCTTGATTCGTCCCACGAACAACAGGGAGCGCCTCACATGAAGATCACCGTCATTGGTGCGGGCAACGTCGGCGCCACAACCGCTCAACGGTTGGTCGACAAACAGCTCGCCAACGAAGTGGTGCTGGTCGATGTCCTCGAGGGCATCCCGCAGGGCAAAGCGCTTGACATGTACGAAGCATCGCCGGTGGAGAAGGTGGATGTGCGCGTTGTCGGCGCGAACACCTATGATGCCACAGCGCATTCCGACATAGTCGTTATCACTGCCGGGATTGCCCGCAAACCGGGCATGAGCCGGGACGATCTGATGAACACCAACAGCGCGATTGTCAAGAGCTGCGCCGCGTCCGCAGCCGCTGTTTCTCCCAACGCGCTGTTCATTGTCGTTTCCAACCCCCTTGATGTCATGGCCTACGTCGCCATGAAGTCGGCGAATCTTCTGCGTCAGCGTGTCATCGGCATGGCGGGCATACTGGATGCAGCCCGATTTCGCTCGTTCATCGCCCTTGAACTCAACGTCTCCGTGGAAGATGTGAATGCCTTCGTGCTCGGCGGACACGGNNACCGAGCTGATGGACCAGGCCACTGTTGATCGGCTGGTGAAGCGCACGCGCGACGGCGGTATTGAAATCGTCAACTATCTCAAAACCGGCAGTGCATACTATGCCCCCTCGTCGGCAACTGTTGCGATGGTGGAATCCATTGTGAAGGACAAGAAACGGATCCTTCCGTGCTCGGCCTACCTGCAGGGTGAATATGGCCTCACGAATACCTTCGTGGGCGTGCCGGTCAAACTCGG
>PMMO01000261.1 GCA_003162215.1 Ignavibacteriota bacterium | reverse complement strand
GTGTCGTCGGGCAGGCGCACCCAGCCGTTGGAGAAGGTGACATTGGACACGTCGCCGACCCGTTCCGTGCCGTGGGGCGAGAGCAGGTGGCCGCCGGGCCGCGCGGTCACCTTGGCCGGGTCGTCGAGCGAGGTCATGAACATGTAGAGCACATAGCGAAGACCCGCGGCTGTACCACGCACGCCATGAGCAAGATTTAGCCAGCCTTGCGGAGTTTTAATGGGGGCCGGACCTTGGCCGTTCTTCACTTCTTTGATGGTGTGGTACACGCGGTCATCAATGACGGTCTCTCTGTCGATTACTGCATGGTCAATAGTCTCTGAGAGTCCCCATCCGATTCCCCCTCCAGAACCCGTGCTGATGAACCCGTCCTGCGGCCGGGTGTAAAACGCGTACTTTCCACCGACAAACTCCGGATGGAGGACAACATTGCGCTGCTGCGGCGACCCCGTACGGATGTCTTCCAACCGTTCCCACGTCTTGAGGTCCTTCGTTCTGGCTACACCGCATTGTGCGATGGCGGATGAGGTGTCTGTCCGGGGCACGTTCGGGTCCTTCCGCTCTGTGCAAAATAGCCCATAGATCCATCCGTCTTCGTGCTTCACCAATCGCATATCGTACACGTTGATGTCCGGGTCGGAAGTTTCCGGCAACCGGACAGGATAGTCCCGGAACCTGAAGTTGTCAATCCCGTTGGGCGACTCGGCAATCGCGAAAAACGACTTCCGATCCACACCCTCGACCCGGACAGCGAGCAGAATCTTCCCTCTGTGCTCAATGGCCCCGGGGTTGAACGCCGCATTCACGCCCATACGCTCCATGAGATACGGGTTCGTTGTGTAGTCCAGATCATATCGCCAGGTGACCGGCACATGGTCAGCGGTGACAACAGGATGCATGTGCCGCTGAACGATCCCGTTGCTTCGCCGGGCAGCGCGATTCTTTCTCTTGAGTAGGCGCTCCTGCTCACGGAGGAGACGCCTGACGGCTTCAACGAACTGACGTTGTTTCATGGAGATCACCTTCCCCCGCCCACGACTCGTTGTTCGAAGTCTTCCGGTAGCGTCTCTTTGCTTGCCTCATCCAGATTGTTCCACCAGGTGAATTTCAGGATCAGCGACGTCAGTGCAATACTGCACACAACGCCGATGAAGAGGGGATACTGCTTCGTCACCAGCGATATCGGTGTCAACACCAGAGAAGTTTGCCATACGATACCGACGACAACATTGAAGATGTCTCTGGGGAGTCGTTTGTTCGGTTCACAATCGGGGTAGTACTTCCGTACCTTTTGCAGCACCGGTTTCCAGTATCCCCACGGCCTGATCTGCATGTAGAACTTCATCAACACCGCATCCGGTTCGGGCTTCGTCAATAGACTGCCGGCCAAACACCCCACGAGCGATACCGCCAGGACATAGGGGAACGCCATCAGCGCAGGGATTGAGGGGAAGGCAAAAGGAATCACCATGGATGCGGCGATTCCTGCAATCATCCCCCAGAAATATCCGTAGCCATTGAATCTCCACCAGTACCATTTGAGGATATTCGACGCTGTGTACCCGCCGTACAATGCGCTCACGATCCAGAGTGTGACCTGATTGATGGATTCCACCACGAAGCCAAACGCGAACCCGATTACGACAAAGGCAATCGTGGTGATGTAGCTGAGCCGCACGTATGTTTGATCCGAAGCGTTCGGGTTGATGAACCGTTTATAGATATCATTCACCACATACGCCGGCGCCGCGTTGATAGTCGCCGCGTAGTTCGACATGAAGGCGGCAAGCAAACCCGAGAGGAGCAAGCCTACAAGACCGACAGGAAGGATATTTCTGATGATGTGCGGAAGGATCATTTCAAAATCGATGTTCGCCCCCATGGCATGAAGCTGCGGGGAGAAATGGACCAGCGCCAGCACCGTGATTCCGGTGATCAACACATAGCGCGGGAAAATCAAAACGACGTTCACAAACCAATTCATCTTGGCTGCTTCTTTGGGCGAACGTGTTGCCAGCACGCGTTGCATATCATAATTCGGGGCCGGACCCGCTGCGCTTTTGAGGATGCCCTGGAAGAGCACCATGATAAAAAAGATGCCGAACAGACTGTACCCATCCGCCAAAATCTTCGTGTTCACTGCATCGATCAACCCGGTCCAGTCAAGATCGAGAGTCCATCCGAAGAACGGCGTCGTCCAGCCCGCAGGAACGACGGCCTGGAGCTGTTCCGGTGATACCATAGTAAAGGCAATGACGCCGATGGACAAAGACGCAATCGTCAGCACGATGAACTGAAGGAACTCGGTAATGACAACACTGAACATTCCACCTTTCACGGCGTAGATGGCGGTCAGCGACATCAGGATCATCGCATAGACGTCGGGCGACAGGTGCCAGGGGAAGAAGACAGCGGCAAACTTTCCGATGCCTTTGAACGCATACGCAATGAAACCGATAACGCTCACGAGAGCGAAAATCACCACACTGATGTGCGACAGCTTCGCACCCGTACTGTTCCCGAACCGCGTCTCGATCCACTGAGCGCCGGTCATCACCTTCGACTTGCGCAGCCAGATCGAGAGAAACACCATCAGAAAAATCTGATTGAAGGTCGGCCATACCCAGGGCATCCACACACTCTTGAAACCGTAGACAAAGAGCACGTAGACCAACCACATTGTCCCGGTGATGTCGAACATCCCGGAGGCG
>PMMO01000035.1:290-3389 GCA_003162215.1 Ignavibacteriota bacterium | reverse complement strand
CTACTACATCGATGGAGTGACCGGACAGCTGCCCACGAGTTCCCAATTGTACGGCTTAAGGGGACAGTTTGGCGTGGTGTATAACTTCTAACAGATCTTTCTTTACGAGATCATCAGGCGACCGGCGCAATCCAGCCTATCCGTAATCAAACTCCTGTCCCTCGTCAAAATTCCATCCNNGAGGGAAGTGTGGGCCCCCGCTATTTTCATCAAGAAATCCCTTGACATACATAGAAGTACTATGTATATTGCTGCTATGCATTATTACCCTTGGCCTCATTGACGGCGCGCAACGAGTAAGATCATGGAATTCAACAAGGACCTGATAGCCGCTTCGTCGACCCCGATAGTCCTGGCGATACTCTCGGAAGCGGACAGCTATGGCTATGCCATCATCAAGCGAGTACAAGAGGTGTCCGGTGGGCACATGGAGTGGACTGACGGGATGCTGTATCCCGTTCTGCATCGGCTCGAGCGACTCGGCCTCGTCAAGGCACGGTGGGAACTTGCTGAGAGCGGCCGGCGTCGCAAGTACTACCGGATCACATCTCGGGGCAAGGATCAGCTCATAGAGGAATGCAAGCAGTGGCAGGCGGTAGATGCGACACTGCGGGGGATTTGGAAGCTGCTTTCTCTTTCTCTTCCCATTTCATTCAACCATCCGGCGTCAACCGCGCCGGCGCGCCGAAGTATATACGTAGGCGGGCCACTACTTCAGGGAGCCTGAACAATGTCGAAATCAGAGGAATCGGCATCACTCGAAGAGCAAGTCGACCAATGGCGAAGCTACCTTCTCCGACGACAGGCGATCCACTCCGTCGACGTAGCGGAACTGGAAGACCACCTACGGGAACAGGTCGCGGCTTTGGTCAAGGCAGGTCTATCGATCGATGAAGCNNGTGGCGGTAAAGCGCATGGGGGCGCTCGACGACCTCACGCGGGAGTTCGCCCGCGAGCACTCGGACCGCCTCTGGAAGCAGCTCGTCGTTCTTCCCGAAGACGTTAGGGATCAGAGAGAGCGGACTCGATCGGACTCTTTTGTCGCCTTTGCACTTGCGGTGGCCGCGGGCGTACTCATCAAGTCGCCGGAGCTCTTCGGGATGCGGCTTGTGGAAAACGAAGGGTTCTACGCCCATAATCTAAGTTTCTTCGTACTGCCTCTTCTGTCCGGCTATTTCGTCTGGAAGCGGCGGCTCGGCGCCACGGCGGTCAGCTTTCTGGCCGTCGCATTTGCCGCGGCGGGTGTCTTCGCCAACGTCTATCCTTTCGCGCCTGGAGGATCCACTGAGGTGCTGTCAGTGATACATCTGCCGATCGCCCTCTGGGTTGCAGTGGGCATGGCCTATGCCGGCGGCCGCTGGAATGAAGTCGCGGGGCGCATGGACTTCATTCGATTCTCCGGCGAGCTGTTCATCTACTACGTGCTGATCGCTCTTGGGGGTGTGGTCTTCACGGGATTCCTGATGATGATGTTCAAAACCATCGGAGTTGATGCAGAGTGGTTCATCCAGTCTTGGCTGATCCCGTGCGGAGCCGCCGGGGCTGTCCTTGTCGCATCCTGGCTGGTCGAAGCCAAACAAAGCGTGATCGAAAACATGGCCCCTGTATTGACGCGCCTCTTCACTCCGCTGTTCGCCATATTGTTGGTCACGTTTCTCGCGACCATGCTTTTAACCGGGCGAGCCCTGGATATCGAACGTGAAGTCCTCATCGCCTTCGACCTTCTGTTAGTGGTCGTTTTGGGCCTTCTGCTCTATTCTGCTTCCGCTCGAGAGCCGCAGCTGCCTCGGAGGGGGTTTGACGTGATGCAGGTTGTGCTGGTGGTCAGTGCACTGTTGGCCGACACGGTCGCGTTGTGGGCCATCTCCGCGCGCATCAGCGAGTTCGGTTATACACCCAATCGGGTGGCCGGTCTGGGTGTGAACGTGATCCTCCTCGTTAATCTCACATGGTCTGCCGTTCTGTACATCCGCTTTCTGAGAGAACGCGGATCGTTTGCGGACCTCGAACGATGGCAGACCAACTACCTGCCCGTGTACGCGGTGTGGGGAGCCATCGTCGTGATCGTCTTTCCGTTCGTGTTCGGATATGTGTGATCGCATGCCAACAGGGCGGACCTATTCCCTCTGACCTTTGAAGTGGCGATATTTCGCCCCGGAAAGCACACTCCACTTTCAGTGCAAACATGGTAGCTTACTTCGCCGGCTATCGATTCCAGCGCAAATGTCAGGTTATCTCCACCTCGACGACGCGGAGGAAAGTTGTATGTCGACCGATGTTCCTGCCCCCGCTACACGGGAGCCTCTGGCAAATCGCTGGAGGCTCTTTCTTTTTGTGAAGTTGTAGGTTGTAGGTGTGGTTGCAGGTGCNNGGTGCAAGTCCGGGTGGAATCATACGGCATGCGTGTTGTCCTTCTTCAAAATCTCATCCGCCGCAGAATCTCTCCACGGATTATGATTTGAATGGACTGTTCGGTGGAATCTGAAGGCAAGTGGGATGAAGTGCGAGGTTTACGGAGAAGAAAATGCTAGTTGGAACAGAGTGAAGAGCCCCGCATCAACCGCCTGAAACACAGATCTTCCACAATCCATGTTTGGAATGCCCGCAGACAAGATACCTTCTCGCTCGTTATGCAGCGCGTCTGAAGTAGTAGTGGTACAACCCGCCAACGACAGCTACCTTGTCAATCTCCCCGTCGGCTTGAACTTCTCGCGGTTCTGGTGAATCCTTGCCGATTCCCAGATGAGTCCGTTGCGTGTTGTAGTAGCGGACNNGTATCCATTCTGCCACGGCGATCTGTAGGCCGTCAGCAGTGGGTCGATACCAAGCGCGGTCACAGTCTCGGTGATCAACTCTCCGAACTTCGCATCGCGGTCCCGCAGAAGAAATCTCGGCGGTTCATGATCGCTGAAAGCGTTCCGCAATTGCTGCGCACACCACTGAGCGGTGGGATGAGGAGTAACGTTGATGTGGATGATTCTTCGCCTGTCGTGTGATAGGAAGACCAGAACGTAGAACAACCGGAAGGTGATTGTGGGGACGACGAGGAAATCAACTGATACGATTTGTGATGAATGGTTCTTCAAGAAGGTTTTCCAG
>PMMO01000035.1:0-276 GCA_003162215.1 Ignavibacteriota bacterium | reverse complement strand
AGCCAGCGGATGAGGGTCTCAGGCTTGACGATCAGGAGCGCTGCCTTCCAGGAATCAAATAGGTCAGTCAGAAAGCCCAAGAAGAACCTGTCCGCAGGCTTCATCTTGAGTCTTGGCGTTGACCGCGCGACTATCTCCAGCTGCTTTCTCAGAAACAAAACCTCGAGGTGGAGCTGGGTTTGAGATTTGAAGAGCGACAAGAGAAACAAGAAGACAGATCTGAGCATTTGGGCGGCTGTCCGGCTGGTTTGTCCACATTTCAAAGTAGCGAAAGTA
>PMMO01000233.1:3499-3645 GCA_003162215.1 Ignavibacteriota bacterium | reverse complement strand
TTCATATTGCCGAACACAATCGCCTCCGCCGGGCATGCCTGCTGACAGGCGGTGCGCACGCCGGTGCCATCGAACGTGACGCCATCCTCTGTTGCGTGCTGCCGTGCCTCCATGATCCGCTGCACACAGAATGTGCACTTCTCCAT
>PMMO01000233.1:0-3484 GCA_003162215.1 Ignavibacteriota bacterium | reverse complement strand
CAGGGGGCGTTGTCGCAATGCTGACACAGCATGGGTTGATGGCTAGGAATCGGCTCTTCCTGGGTCCCGCTGAAGTAGCGGTCGATGCGGATCCACTGCATTTCCCTCCCCTTCGCAACCTGCTCCTTGCCGACGACAGGAAGGTTGTTTTCTACATTGCAGCCGGCGACGCAGGCGTTGCAGCCCGTGCACNNATATGCTGGCCGGAGACTTTCTCCGCCTTCAGCAGCGGAAGCGTTCGCCCGCCGTCGAGCGCTGTGCGCGGGAACAACGGCACCAGATCCGTACCTACGCCGGTACCGACAGGCCCCGCATTCCAACGGCCGTAGCCCACACTCACCGCCACGACATTGTCAGCCATACCCGCCTGCACGAACACCGAGAGTGTCTGTTTTCCCCAGCTTGTCTCCACCGACAAAAGATCGTGCATCTTCACGCCGAGCGAGGCTGCCGTTGCCGGAGAAATCGAAGCGTAGTTGTCCCACACAACTTTGGAAATGGGGTGCGGCAATTCCTGCAACCAGCCGTTGTTCGCAAATCTCCCGTCACCGGTAAAGAACCCCTCAGTCCACATGAGGGTCATCCCGTTTTGGGCTTTCCCCGCAGTCAAGCCGGAGATGGCGTCCTGAGCTACCCCCGGTGATTGCCCGCCGGGCGCGGATGTGAGCACGACGCCGTCATGCAGGGATGCATTCCAGAACGTTCCAAATGGCACCGCAAGATGGAGCGATGGGAAGATGCCGGTCTCCCAGTGACTCTTCATGTACGCGTGATACAGCGTCTCTGCGAATGCTGTCCGGCCCGCCATCCAGTGCAGCAGCGCCGCTTCACGCTGACGCGTATCGAAGAGCGGTGCGATCACCGGTTGCTGCAGCGAGTAGACACCTGCTCGTACCTGATGATCACCCCAGCTCTCCAGGGCATTGTTCACGGGCAACATGTACGTACAGAGTTGGCCGGTTTCGCTTTCGGCTTCCGCCAGGTCAACGCTGAGCGGAACATGTTTCAGAGCTTCCGCATATCCGAACGCGCGGGGAAGATCATACACGGGGTTGACACCGCAGTGCAACACCACTCCCACCGCGCCCGACTTCATGGCTCCGACAGCGTTGTCAACATCGGAGGAAGAAGCAAGCCGGCCTGCTTCCGCCGCAGCCCCGCTTTCGCCCCAAGTCCCGCCCCGGTTTTCTCCCCAAGGATCGCCATAGAGTGCCGTGTTGCCCAGGATATCGTTCAGGACATGCACGGCCAAATGTGCTTCTTCCGGAAGGGCCGGACCGGCATACACGATTGCCTTCTTGCGGTTGGCGATCAAATCATCCACGAGATGCGTCACAACTTTCGGCGATACTGCGTACCGGGTACAGAAGGCGGCGAGGCCGTGTGCACCGATTGCGGCCTGCAGGCTTTGCGGGACCGGGGCGGCTTTGCGTTTGAGAACGATCTCGTTCAGCAGCGACAGCACGAATGCAGCCTGCGCCGAGGGGTGCAGCCTCAAGCGGTAGTCCGCATTTGCGCCCGTCGGGGAGAACCCTGATTCAACGGCGTAGAAACGGTTGAAATCCGACGACTGCATGATGTCGCGGCCCGATGCGAACAGCCGGTGTTGTTCGACGCTGAAGCCGTCTGTTCCCAGGAAATCGGCTTCGAGCGCAACGATCACCTTTGCCTTNNTGCCTTTTCCCAGAGAAGCGCGGGAAGCGGAGTCCGGCCGTAGCAAGCCTCCCATGCTCTCCTGCGCGCCTCATCGTTAAGCAGCGAGTACGCGATGATCTGTGTGCCGGGAAATGTCGCTGCGAATTCCGAAAGCAGCTTGCGGAGCGTCGGCGATTGTACGGGAGGCGTAAACAACAAGATGGGCTTGCCATCGCGCCGGCAATCCGTCAAATGCTGCACGATGTCGGCATCGGCATCACTCCAGGAAACGTCTCCGCTCTTTGTCGATGCAGCCCCGTACCGCGGCGAACGAAGCCGTGCCGGATCATACAATGAGAGGATCGAGGCTTGTCCCTTCGCACACAGTTTTCCCCTGTTGATCGGGTGATCGGGATTCCCGTCAACCTTTACCGGTCTTCCCTCCCGGGTTTTGATCAACGTTCCACAAGCCTGGGAACATCCGGTACATGTGGAAGCGTAGTAGTTCGCGACACCCGGAGTAACCTCTTCGGGTTTCTTGGTATACGGGACGATCTCCCCCTTGTCACGGTAGTTTGTGCACCCGGCCGTGGCGAATGCCGCTGAAGCGGCAAGCAGACCGAGAAACTGCTTCCGCGATATCGGTGAAACTTCGTTCGGAGAAAACGCGTCAGTCACACCTGGCTGGAATTCAGACATTGGGGAGTGACCTCGATGATGCGCGCGGAACCGCCATGGGATGAATTCGGGCCTGTATGCTCCCACCACTCGCGTGTGGTGGCGTCGCAGACGCATCGTCTGCCCTCAGCATGCTCCCATGGATCAGCGGCAACCCTGCGAGGAGTCCGGCCAGTATACGGCCAAACCGGCCGAAAAATGACCGCCGCTGCAATGGTGCGGGGCTTTCATCTGACATAATGACAGACCTCAGGTCTGACGTAGTAGTACGCATTGCTTGCTCCTACCTGTGACACGAACCGCAATTGACCGGTCCGGGCTTGATGTTCGCAACGCTTGCGAGTCTGGTGGGTGCATTCCTGTGGCAATCCAGACAGGCACCCATAGTGAACTGGGAAACCTGCTCCACAACCTCCATTGTTTCAACTTTTCCATGACAGTTCACGCAGTCGATGCCGCGGTTGACATGCACGCTGTGGTTGAAGTAGGCATAATCAGGGACGCGATGCACGCGCTTCCAGGGCAGCTTTACGCCCTCTTCATAGTACCTTGTGAGTTTGATGATCTCGGGACGGTTTTTTCGTGCGACGGCATGGCAGTTCATGCACACGGAAACCGCCGGGACACTCGCGTAGGGAGATGCCGTCACTGCAGAATGGCAGTATTTGCAGTCAATCCGCATCGTCCCGGCGTGCAGCCTGTGGGAAAATGCCAGCGGTTGAACGGGAGCGTATCCCACCCCGTCGCGCTCGGCCCGCGAAAGGTAGTATGTCGCCACAAATGAGGCGGCCGCTACAAATATGATCAGCGGCACGCGAATCTTTAGCGTGTAGTCGAGTAGCGATTTCTTCATAGGCATTCAGCGACAGGAAACGGATGCGGGTATGGGATCATCCGCATAAGCGGGCACCGTGATTGGCAAGTTTACCTAACTTTCTACTTGAAAGCAATCGCATTTTTGTCGATATTAGCCGCCATGAACTGGATTGACTATCGTCAGCTGCCCTCTTCCGCCGGCGGGTTCTCAGATCTCTTCTTCGACTATCTGTACAACCACGCCCGCGTGAGTTCGTTCTTCCGGACCGACTTCCGCGAGAATGCTTCATACGAAACCATCCTCACCGCCTTACAGGAGCATCAGCATCCCAACAGGAATGCCGTGTCGGATATT
>PMMO01000045.1:20688-37024 GCA_003162215.1 Ignavibacteriota bacterium | reverse complement strand
CACGATGCCCTTTGTCACTGCCACCGCGGCGTGCTCCGGATCCCGGCCCGTGGAAAATGCGTTCGGCTGATCTCCTTCGATCATGTAGAGTTTCGGCATGGGCAGCCCGGCCCGGCCGGTCAAGTCCTGCACGGTTTGGAAGAGCTCCGGGGCATCTGCCGGCGCCAGCTCCTGGGCCCCGTACATCCGGAGGACAATCTTGTCACTGAACCAGTAGCTCCCGAAGTTCATGAAAACGGCGATCACAAAAGCGATCATCATTCCACCCCGTCCGCCGATAAGGCTGCCCACAACGACGAGGAGTACGGTCATGATTGCCATCAGGAAGAACGTCTTCATCGTATTCATCTTCAGCATCTCCGGAGTTATACAAAAATAAGTGTTTCTTTTGAGCGAAGCAAGAAGCTCATCTATATCAGATCACCTAATACCTTTTGATACAATAGGATGTCATCCTTGATTTCTACTATTGCATATCTCCTTTCGCGCACTGAGCCGCAGTTCACCATCCTGGTGCGTCCAATGGTGTCCACTCCCGCAGATTCATGGATGTGTCCACAAATCACGAGATCGGGCTGCCGCTTCTCGACAAATGCCCTCACTGCAGTGCTCCCGACATGGCGTCCGCTCCTGATGACGTCCAATCTCGTTCCGTACGGCGGTGCATGAGGTACGAAGATTTTGCATCGACAATCCGCAATCTCCTTCCACCCCTGTTCTGCAAGATCGAGAATCCCCTGCTCGCTGAGCTCGAAGGGGGTATGCAACGGAGAGAATGGGCACCCCGAGACGCCGAAGAATGCGACATCTCCGATGCAGACTCCCCTGCCGCTGATGCACACTCCACCGTCTTCATACCCGGCTTCAATCTCGCGGGTATCCATATTGCCGGCGACGGCGAGAACGCGCGGTGCAAGCGAACGAAGATCGTCGATGGCGCCGGTAGCCTCCGCGCGGCTGCCGTGCGTTGTCAGGTCGCCTGCGACGACAAGGACGTCTATGCCTGACTCTGCACGTGCGATCTGCTTCGCGAGTTCGTAGGCGCCATGTATATCAGACAGTGCAAGTATGCGCATTGGGAAAAAAGCCGGGCTTCGTGCTCCTTCGTGCTCCCCTTGAATCCGAAGAAGATGGGTTGTAGATTAGTCTCATGCTAGCTTATGTCCGATCACTCTGGATCTGGGGTGCAGTAACGCTTCTGATCCTGTTCTGGCTGCCTCTTCTGGCGATCATCCGATTGCTCGATCGCGATCCTGCCCTGTACACAACGGGACGCTGGTTTCGCAGGCTCGGTTCGGCGATGACCCGTGTGAATCCGGTCTGGAACATTACAGTCAAAGGGCTCCCGGAACATTATGTGCGAAAACCCGTTGTCGTGGTCAGTAACCACCAGTCATTGGCAGACATTCCGGTGATCTCCCGGCTCCCCTGGGAGATGAAATGGGTTGCCAAGCGCGAGCTCTTCCGGGTACCAATTGTGGGATGGATGATGCAACTGGCTGGAGACATACCTCTGGAGCGCGGAGACGCCCGGAGCGGCGCCCGCGTTCTCGCGCATGCGGCCCGGTATCTCAAGAACAATTGCCCCGTGATCATTTTCCCGGAAGGCACCCGTTCACCCGACGGTCTTGTGGGTCGCTTCACCGACGGAGCATTTCATCTGGCCGTTGCATCGCAGGTACCGGTCCTTCCCGTAGCGGTCGAGGGGACCAGAGACGCACTGCCGAAGAAGAACTGGCGATTCGGCGACACCATCAACATCACGGTTTCTGTACTTCCCGAAGTGTCTACGGCAGGTCTCACACGCGATGATGTTGAGTCACTGCGTGAACGGATCCGGACGATGATCTGCGAGAACATCGCATCGGCGCGCAACGTGTCTCCAGCCTCTGTCGACGCCGTGCTTCAGCGCAGCGGACAGAAGCGCGCCTAGTTCCTCCTCCAGTTCATTGCTGGCAGGCTTCCTTCCGGAGTTGATTCAGCGCCACTTCTGCGACACCGATATCCGATGCCAGCCAGTAGAGGCGATCGTTGCAGACAAAGAAGAAGTGCGCCTGACCGAGGCCAAGGCACATGAATACCGGGTCCCTGCCTTCTGCGAATGTCCTGAAATGCTCAAATGGACCGATGCCGGCTTCAATCCGGTGGGCCATCGCCCGCGCGACGTTTCTGGCTGAATCGGCAGACGGATAGTAGGACACATAAAGAGTCGCTGATCCATCATCCCCCTTGTATGTGCCCACCACGTTGTCCTGCGGTGTAATTGCGCGTCCATGCATCTTGTTCACCAGGACACGGGCATCAGATCCGGCAACAGATTGCGCGAGGCTGAGCGTTCCGAGCAACTTGGGCATGCCATGCCCGCTCAGCGACAGTTTCACGGCGACCACTGCCACCACGACGGCAACGGTTGCGACAACAATCCAACCGAATCGTTTCATAGGCCCCCCACAGGTCAGTTGAGATGCGGCAGGAGTTTGTCCATGAGGTTTTTCTTCGGCATGGCACCGATAAGCTGTTCCACAACTTTCCCCCCCTTGAAGATCATGATCGTAGGAATGCTGCGGATGCTGAATTTCATCGAGATCTCAGGATTACTATCGACGTCGACCTTGACGACCTTGAGCTTGCCGGCATTTTCGTTGGCAATTTCTTCGACGACCGGTGCGATCATCTTGCACGGGCCACACCAGGTCGCCCAGAAATCCACAAGCACCGGGATGTTCGATTTCAGCACTTCTGTTTCAAAGCTTGAATCAGACACTTCCAGAGGTTTCATCGTTTCTCCTTATGTTCATGATCGAGCCGACAGATCACCGACGAATCGCACGCTCCGATCTCCGAGGAGGAGTTTCGCTCCTTCCTGGAATCGGTCGGTCGGATCCACTTTGTATCGCGGCGAGTGGTACATGCTGCGTGCTCGCTGTGCCCCTTCGAGAGCGATGTAGCACGGGCAGTTCCCGGGGTGTTGTTCCAGCAGTTTCCGCAGGTCTTGAACAACAGTTTCCCGCGCAGCGTCCACGTTTATCGAGAGAATGATGCTGCGGGTGAACCTTTCCTTCACTTTGCTGATCGGGTACACTTCGTTCACGAGGATGCGTAATTGGTCTCCGTTGAGCTCTCCCTTGCCGACGACCATCACGATGGCATCGGCGACGAGAAGATCTTGATACTTGGCATACGGATCAGAAAAGACGATACACTCGCACCTTCCGCTGAAGTCCTCAAGCCCCACGAATGCCATCATATTGTTGCGCCGATCCGGCTTTTTCTTGAGTGAGGTGACGATGCCGCACGCGCGCACGGTAGCGCCGCTCTTCAGATCACCCGCCTCACCGAGGCGTACAGTGGCAAACTCCTTTATCTCTTCTTCGTATTTGAGCAGCGGATGCCCCGATGCATAGAGTCCGAGCATCCCTTTCTCTCTCGCCAGCTTCTCCATTTCGTTCCAGGGTGCGGCGTCGCCAAGCGGAGGATANNGGTTGTCGCTGTCTGCTCCGCCGAAGAGGCTCTCCTGCCCGGTAGCCGTGCTGTTTTGAGACGACTGTCCGAACTGCATCGCGCGGTCGATATTTTCAAAGAAGAGAGCACGATGTCCGGGCAACGAATCGAACGCCCCCGCCTGGATCAGGCCTTCAAGGCATTTGCGATTTGCGAGCCGGAGGTCAATGCGCGAACAGAAGTCGAAGAGATTCGCGAACGGTCCTTTCGAGCACCGGGCCTGCACCACACTTTCAATGGCGCTCTGCCCCACGTTCTTAATGGCGACCAGGCCGAAGCGAATGGCTCCGTGGACGACGGTAAAATCCTTCCCGCTTTCGTTCACGTCGGGCGGCAGCACCTGGATCCCGCCGTGCCGGCAATCGTCGATCAGCGGCGGTATCTTGTCCGTGTTGCCGATTTCGGATGTCAGCGTTGCGGCCATGTATTCGGCGGTATAGTGCGCCTTGAGATATGCGGTCTGATAGGCAATCACGGAGTAGGCAACGCTGTGCGATTTGTTGAAGCCGTACGACGCGAATTTTCCGATGAGGTCAAAAATGTCTTCCGCGGGCTTCTTGTCCAGGCCCCTTCCCATAGCCCCCGTGACAAACTCCTTCTTCATGTTTGCCATGAGGTCTTTGTCTTTCTTCCCCATGGCGNNTCCTGATACACGATGACGCCGTACGTTTCCTTCAGAATCGGTTCCAGCGTTGGGTGCATATACCTGATCGGTTCGATGCCATGCTTCCTGGCAATGAAATCGCCGATCATCTCCATCGGACCGGGCCGGTAGAGCGCGTTCATCGCGACAAGATCGCTGATCGTTGTCGGTTTGAGCTTACGCAGCCAGTCGCGCATTCCCGAGCTTTCAAACTGGAAGACGGCGACGGTATCACCCCGGGCAAACAGCTCGAAGGTTTTCTGATCGTCTTCGGGAATTTCATCCAGATCGATCGTCACGCCATGATTTTCCTGGATCAGGCGCATGGCGTTTTCCATGACGGTAAGCGTTCGCAGACCTAGGAAGTCCATCTTGAGCAAACCCGCCTTCTCGAGGTCCTTCATGTTGTACTGCGTCATGACCTCTGTGGCAGGCGTCTTGTACAGCGGCACATAATCGGAGATGCATCCGGGGGCGATGACCACGCCGGCGGCATGCATCCCCGCGTTCCTGTTCAACCCCTCGAGTGCCAATGAAGCCGAGACGAGGGTCTTTATCTTCTCGTCGGAACTTTCCTTTACCCACTTGAGATCCGCGATAGTGTCAAGAGCGTCTTTGAGCGGACGCACCTTCCCCTGTTCCACAGGGATCAGCTTCGTGATCGACTCGATAGTGCTCAGCGGGATGCCGAGTACGCGGCCGACGTCTTTGAGCACCGCACGGGCCGAAAGGGTGCCGAACGTGATAATCTGCGACACGGAATCTGCGCCGTACTTGTCCCTCACATACTGGATCACCTTTTCCCGTTTGTCATCGGCAAAGTCCACGTCGATGTCAGGCATGCTTATGCGATCGGGGTTGAGGAAACGCTCGAACAGGAGGCCGTACTTCAGCGGGTCGACATTGGTGATCCGCAGGGCGTAGGAGACAATGCTCCCGGCGGCGCTTCCCCGGCCCGGGCCCACGGATACGCCCATCTCGCGCGCGGCGCGAATGAAATCCTGCACGATAAGGAAATACCCGGCATAGCCCATCTTCTTGATAACGCCGATTTCATGCTCCAGCCGTTGCACCATTTCTGGCGTCGATTGCGTATACCGCTCCGCAAAACCTTTTCGCGCGAGCTGCTCGAAGAAGTCGTCAAGGTTTCCGACGCCTGCATCGGCAGGTATCGGGAACTGGGGCATGCGGTTGCCTTTGAGTGACAGCTGAAGGTCGCACTTTTCGTTTATCTCAAGTGTCGAGGATATGGCCTCAGGAAAATCTCTGAAGAGTTCGGTCATCTCCTTGGTGGACTTGAAGTAAGCCTGATCCGTTTGATAGCGCAGTTTTGTATAATCCTGAGTGCCTCCGCTTGTCGAATCCGGGATCAGGAGGAGGATGTTGTGAGCTATTGCGTGTTCATGCTTCAGGTAATGGATATCGTTTGTGCAAACAAGCTTCAGGCCCAGGTCCTTTGCAAGCTTGGGCGCTTTCTTGCGAATCACTGCCTCGCGGTCGATTCCATGATCCTGTATCTCGATATAGAAATCGTCGCCGAATATGTCTTTGTAGATCTCTCCGGCTTCATAGGCTTCCCTGTCGTTACCGTTTGCCAGATGGGCAGAAACGACGCCCCCGGCACATGCAGACGTGGCAACAAGCCCCTCCCTGTACATGCGGAGCACTTCCGTATCGATTCGGGGTTTGTAGTAGAAGCCCTCGAGATGAGCGATTGAACAGAGTTTGAGAAGGTTCTTGTAGCCGACTTCGTTCTTTGCCAGAAGCACCAGATGGTGATATGCTCCGCGCTTTCCCCCCGACTCAGTTTGCTGCGTACTCCTTTCCTGCCGATTCCCTTTCGTCAGGATGTAGGCTTCCATCCCGACAATCGGTTTGATTCCAGCGTCCCTGGCCTTCCTGTAGAACTCAATGGCGCCAAACAGTACGCCGTGGTCGGTGAGGGCGATAGCCGGCATATTCTCGGCGACTGCCGCGGCGATCAGATCGTCAATACGGCAGGCTGCGTCAAGAAGACTGTAATGCGAATGATTATGAAGATGTATGAACTGATTCATTGCCTATTCAAGGAAGATCAAGAACCTCGCGCAAGAGAAAATCTGGATCGATTCCAGGTGACAACGGTGACAACTCTGAGCAAAGTAGTTTCATTGACAGGTGAAGTCAAGAGGCACCGCGGACAATTTGTACACAATCTTTCCGCATAGCGAAGTGGACAACAGATCCGGCGCATCGAATCTACACTCAATGAGACAGGGGAACCCCCTTTACTAAAACGGATTCACCACAAGGAGCTTAAGTTCAGTCATCTCCTCTATTGCGTACCGTATGCCTTCCCGACCAAGCCCCGAATCTTTGACGCCGCCATACGGCATATGATCAATGCGGTACGTCGGAACGTCATTCAACACCACTGCACCGACCTGCAATTTCTCAAAGGCCATAAACGCCTTTGGGAGATCACGTGTGAAGAGCCCGGCCTGCAACCCGAAGTCAGATGCGTTCACCCGCTCAACCGCTTCGTCTAAGTGATCGTACGGCTCGATTGTCATGATCGGGGCAAAGGCTTCGAGGCAGCTTATCTTCAACCGGGGGGCGACATCCTCGAGGATAGTGGGAGCCAGGATGGCTCCATTCCTTTGTCCACCGCAGACGAGATGGGCACCGCCCTGTAAAGCCTCTCCGATCCACGCTTCAATTTTCCTGGCTGCATCCTCGGTAATCATCGGGCCCACGATCGTGCGAGCGTCGAACGGATCCCCCACCACGAGCTGTAACGTAAGCGAGAGAAGCCTTTCCCTTGCATGCTCCCAGATGGATTTGTGAATATACGCCCGCTGGACCGAGATACACGACTGTCCGGCATTGGCGAACGCGCCTGTAACGGTTTTGCGGATCGCAGAATCGAGATCCGCATCGGGCTCGATTATGACACCTGCGTTGCCACCCAGTTCCAGTGTAACCTTCTTCTTCCCGGCCTTTGATTTCAGGGACCACCCGACAGATGGACTCCCAGTGAAGGTGAGCAGCTTAATACGTTTATCTTCAATGAGTTGAGTGCTTTCGTCTCCAGCACATGGGACCACATTGAATGCACCTTTTGCAAGCGAAGAAGCTGACACCAACTCAGCCAGCATGAGTGCAACCTGTGGCGAGTTGGAGGAGGGTTTCAGGACAATCGCATTCCCTGAAGCTATTGCCGGTGCAACCTTATGCGCGACAAGATTCAAAGGAAAGTTGAATGGAGTTATCGCGCCGATTGGCCCCAGCGGAAAGTGTCGCACAAGACCGAATCGACCGAGGGATTGGGCATTCAGGTCCAATGGGAGCACGTCGCCGCCAATCCGGCGTGCTTCATCTGCAGCAATGGAAAAGGTGAATATGCTCCGCTCAACTTCAGAACGTGACAGGGAGATCGGCTTTCCCGTCTCCAGGGTTATCATCTGAGCGAATTCCTCACATCGCGCCTCCATGCCCCGGACGATTTCGCTCAGGATTCTATGCCTCTCGAACGCGCTGGATAGGCGTGTCACTTCAAATGCATCCGTGGCCGCGCCAATTGCCTCGTCAATATCCTTTGCGGATGCCTGGAAAACGTCTCCTGCCGGGCGTCCGTCGAAGGGATTCTTAACGCTCCGGATAGTGCCCGATTCACGCCAGGAGCCGCCTATGTAGAAGGGTTTTGCTCTCATCTCTTCATTCGCAATCCCCGATTTTCAATCCCCCCCGAATGAGTAGTCTTCAATCTTCAATGAGGCTTTTCAGGTGCAAGATCAGGCTCTCTTTTTCCACGAACGACCGCTCCCCTGTCTTCCGCACCTTAATCTCGATTTTGCCCTGGGCGAGGTTCTTCTCTCCCACGATTACCTGGAACGGCATCCCGAGCAGGTCGGCATCCTTGAATTTGAAGCCGGGGCTCACGTCTGTGCGGTCGTCAAAGAGCACCTCGAGACCCGCGGCCTGCATTGCAGCATAGAGCTGCTCCGAAGCCTCAATCACCGTTTTGCTCTTTGTCCCCACCGCAACGAGATGGAACATGAAGGGTGCAAGCGACTTATCCCAGATGATGCCGTTCTCATCGTGGTTTTGCTCGATGTGACACGCGATGATGCGCTCTACGCCGATTCCGTAGCTGCCCATGATAATCGGCTGTTCTTTCCCATTTTCGTCGAGGAACTTCGCATGCAATGCATCAGCGTACTTGGTCCCCAGCTTGAAGATGTGGCCGAGCTCTACCCCTTTGACCACGCGCAACGGGCCGGTATCATTGGGACTTTCCTCGCCCGGATTGATGGTGCGCAGATCATAGTAGCTGTCGATAGTGCAGTCACGTTCAAGATCAATATTCATGATGTGAAAGTCGTTCTTGTTCGCACCGCTAATGAGGTTGTTCGCGCCTCTCAAGCGGTTGTCGGCGACAATCTTGAATTTCGCGCTTGCCGGTGTGCGCTCGCGGAGCCCGACCGGGCCAATCGACCCGCCATCTGCGCCGGTCAGAGCGAGCAGTTTCTCCGCTTCGATGGGCCGGACTTCTGTGCCCATCGCAGTCATAAGCTTGGCTTCATTCAATTCATCATTGCCGAGCATCAGCACGAGCACAGGGGTTTCATCAGCCCAGTAGACCACAGATTTTGCCAGACGGTTGTGATCAACCGTAAGGAACTCCGCAAGCTGGTCGATGGTCTTGATGTTCGGTGTACGGACCTCCTTGAGAGCCTTGCTTTCAGAGTCCCGGGGAGCCGCAGGCACACGCGATGTTGCGACTTCAACGTTCGCGGCGTTGCTATTGTCGGCAGACACGGCGATGATGTCTTCGCCCGCGTTCGATTCCATCATGAATTCCTGCGAGCCGGTCCCGCCCATCGCTCCGCTGGATGCACCGACGATGAAGAAGTTCAGTCCACAGCGGGCAAAGATCTTCTTGTACGCCTGCGCATGCAGATCATAGCTCTTGTCAAGGCCATTCCAGGTGGAGTCGAGACTGTAGCTGTCTTTCATGATGAATTGGCGACCCCGGAGGACGCCTGACCGTGGCCGCGGTTCATTCCGGAACTTCGTCTGGATCTGATACCATATCTGCGGCATTTCCTTGTAGGAAGAGATGTGGTTCTTTGCCAGCCAGCAGATGACTTCTTCGTGAGTCGGCGCAAGAACCAGCGGCCGGTTCTTCAGGTGGAACAGAATGTCGCCGAAGGCCTTTACGCGGCCGGTCTCCTCCCAGAGCTCTATTGGGCTCAATGCGGGCAGATGGAGTTCCTGTGCGCCGATGGCATCCATTTCCTGACGGATGATTTCCATTGCCTTCTTGAAGGAGCGGTAGCACAATGGCAGGTATGCATAAACCCCGGCAGCGAGCGCGCGAACCATGCCCGCGCGGATCATCAATTGATGGCTGGGAATGACTGCGTCGGCAGGTGTTTCTTTGACTGTGGGAATGAATCCGGAACTGACACGCATTCTTGGTCTTCTGCTGTGGGTGAATCTTTAAAGATACGCAAATGGGTCTGGCGAAGCAAGGCAGGGAACACTCAAGGGCGCCTGATCAGGCGCCCTTGGGTTGATGTATCGAGCACTGGGACTTCGATCTACTTGCCAACCGGATTCCCATTCACATCTGCAATGACGATCGGTCCGAACTTCATCTGTTCGATACCAGATTTGATGACCTTGGTATCGCCGACGACGACCATTGCCATTTTCGATGTATCAAGGTACTGGTGCGCGACCCGCTGCACATCGGCAAGAGTCACAGCATCGACGTTCTTCAAGTAGTTCACAAAGTAGTCGTCGGGCAATGTGTAGACGACGAGGTTCACCAGGGCAGCGGCAATCTGCTGCGGACTTTCAAATCCTGTCGCGAACACGCCCTTTGTCCGGTTCTTCGCGAACTCCAGTTCCTCTGTGGTCAGGCCCTTCTCCCGCATGAGGTCGATCTCGCGCAAAAACTCCTGCAGTGAGCTGTCCGTTTTCGCGGTATGCACACCACCGGATGCCACGAACGGCCCGGGCAGCCGGGTGAACTGGAACCCGGAGCGCACACCATAACTGAAGCCCCGGCGTTCGCGAATATTCGAGTTCAGGCGGCTTGAAAACTGGCCGCCCAAAATCATGTTCATCAGATTCACCGGGAAGAAATCCGGCGTCGTCCTGGCGAGTGCAGGAAAGCCGATGCGAATTTCCGATTGTGGTGCGCCGGGCTTGTCGATGAGATACACTTTTCGCGCATCAACCTGAGGTGTGGGGAAGGATCCCACAGCAGGCACATCGGCCTTCTGCCAGGAGGCGAACATGCTGGTGATCTTCGGAAGCATTATCTCCATTGACACGTCACCGTACACAATTAGCGTGGCGCTGTTCGGGCGGTAGTATGTCTGATGGAACTTCACAAGGTCATCCCGCGTCAGCGCCTTGACCGATTGCTCTGTGCCTGAGACATCGTTGCCATAGGGATGGTTGGCCCCATACAGGATACGTGAGAATGCCACGGCGGCAATCACCGGCGGCCTGTCTTTTTGCTGAAGGAGCGAGGTGAGTCTCTCGTTCTTCACGCGTACAAATTCCTTTTCGGGAAATGTGGCATGCGTGAGGACATCCGCGTAGACATCGAGAGCAGCATCGAGGTGTTTGGTCAAACAATCCAGCGATACGCTTACAAAATCGGATTGCAAAAACACCCGCATGCTCGCTCCGATGCCGTCGATCTCGTCAGCAATCTGGAGTGACGTCCTGGACTTCGTTCCCTCCTGGAGCATGGATGCAGTGAGCGAGGCCAGCCCTGGCGTGTTCAACGGATCGCGTTCTGATCCGGCAAACAGTACGAGGTTGCAGGCAATGACCGGTAGTTTATGGTTCTCGACAAGCCACACACGAAGGCCGTTTGGCAGCTCTGCGCGTTGGATCTTCGGAAGATGCACTTCCGGTGTAGGTCCAAGTCTCGGCCGGCCGGTCCGATCCAGGGGCTGTTGTGCCACGGCAAGCGAGTGCAGGACCAGGGTCCCTGCCAGAATGAGGCAAGAAAGCATATGCGAGCGGTTCATTGGAGGTCTCCAGTCATTTCGATGCAGGCGGTTGGGCGGCAAGATCAGGTTTCCCTTGCGGGATGATACTCAATACCACCTTGTGTTGGGCGAACGCCTGACGTGCATCGGCAAGAATTTCGGTGGGAGTGATCCCCTGGAACCTCTCCAGTTCTTTGTTGAGGTTTCCGGCATCACCGCTAAGAGTAAAGGCACTTGCGAGGCCGTTGGTTTTTCCGAACACCGTCGCCTGTCGATTGATGACGGAGGCCTCTTTTTGATTCAGTGACGTCTGCACTTCCTTTTCCGTCACGCCATTCTTCAGCACATCATCGAGCACTTGCTGAACCGCCGTTTCGATCTCCGTCAGTGTCTTGCCGGGTTTGGCCGTGACGGTGATGGACAACTCTCCTGCGATTTCCGAACCGTCCTGTGACGCGGTGACGGACTGTGCGATCTGTTTCTCGTACACAAGGCTCTTGTACAGGCGCGAGTTCTTTCCAGCACCCAGAATATCGGTCATGACGTCTCGCACAGCATCCATCCGCGTGTATCCCCGCGCACTCGGCCACGTAAGGTAGAGCCGGGGAAGTTGTACTCTGTCTTCGAGAACAAGGCGATTATCTGCTTTGAGGGTGATCTCCTGCGGTGCCGGCCGGTCAAAGACCTTCCCGCGTGGAATCGGCTCGAAATACTTGCCGACCCATGTCTTCACTTGTGCCGGATCTATGTCTCCCGCGATCACGATACACGCATTGTTCGGCGCATAGTACGTGGCAAAGAATGCCTTCACGTCTTCAAGTGAAGCGGCGCTCAAATCGGCCATGGATCCGATCACCGGCCAACTATAGGGGTGAGTGTCCGGATACAGGGCTTTTGCAATCGTCTCGTAGGACAATCCATACGGGACATTTTCCGTTGTTTGCCGGCGTTCGTTCTTGACGACATCCCGCTGGTTGTCGAGCTTTGTCTGGTCCATAGCGGGCAGGAGGAATCCCATTCTATCCGACTCCAGGTAGATGGCAAGCTCAACTCCGTTGCTTGGGAGAGTCTCGAAATAGTTTGTGCGATCTTCGCTCGTTGAACCGTTTACATTTGCGCCCACTTGCTGGAGGAGCTTGAAGTGTTCCTCTTTCTGTACATGCTGGGATCCCTGGAACATCATGTGTTCGAAGAGATGCGCGAAGCCGGTTTTACCCTTCTTCTCGTTCTTGGAACCCACGTGATACATCATCATGATCGATGCCACCGGGGCCGAGTGGTCCTCATGGAGGATGACCGTCAGGCCATTATCGAGAACATATTGCTCGAATTTCACAGCAGGTTGGGCAAACAGGATGCCGGGGAGCAACAGTAAGAGGGCGGCACGTGTGCCCCGCAGTCGCCGGGTCATAGCGAAGTCTCCTGATCGTTTGGGTAGGAAGGAAAAAGGATGGAAAGAATATCGGAAAATTCCACGCAACTAGCTACTGATCAAAGGGGGTGAGCAAAAGGGGTCAGACCCCAACCGATTGTCTATTGTCCATGGACTATGGCCAATTGACGTTGCGTCTCAAGGGAGATTTGTGCATGATTCAACATGATACCTGCCTTCACACACTTTATCCTTCCTTTGCTTCTTCAGTTCTCCTGTGCCACTGTCTTTGCAGAGACGACAACATCCCCACCGCTTCCGGACTCCTTGGGTAGGTCATTCGACATCGTCATCAAGAACGGCCGCGTCATGGATCCTGAGCGACGGCTGGATTCTGTGATGAACGTCGGCATTGCCGGCGGGGCAATTCGAGCCATAACCACTGATTCGTTGCATGGAACCCGGGTCATTGATGCCACCGGGTTGGTTGTTGCTCCAGGTTTCATTGACATCCTCTCCTATGATCCGATCGAGCCGGGTGTTTGGAGCAAGATACGTGATGGCGTCACTACAGCGCTTGCGATGCATGGGGGAACGGCTGATCCTGATCGTTGGTACGCTGCGTATGCCAAACAAAGACCTCCGATAAACTTTGGCGCGTCATTCTTTTACAACGAAGCCCGCGTTCGGATTGTCAGGGACCGGTATCTGCATGCTTCCGGTGAAGCGCGCAAAACGCTTCTGGCACGGGCAGAGAAAGCTGTACGTCGTGGTGCGCTCGGTGTCTCGTTTGCACTGGAATATGTCCCCGGCACTTCCAGCGAAGAGATTCTCCCCATCATGTCGCTTGCGGCGAAATATTCCCTCCCTGTCTTCTTTCATGCGCGGTATTCAGACATGGAAGAGCCCGGCACCAATCTTGATGGACTCCGGGAAATCATCGGGTATGCACGGACGACGCATGCGGCTGTGCACATTGATCATATTAACAGCACAGGTGGCACCTTTTCTATGGCACGTTCGCTTGCCATGATCGATGCAGCACGCTCAGGAGGGCTGGACATCACTGCGTGCATGTATCCCTATGCCTATTGGGCAACATATCTCAACAGTGCCCGGTTTGACGCCGGGTGGCAGGACCGGTTCCATATTTCGTATGGAGATCTCCAGCTCGGCGGATCATCAGATCGGCTCACGCGGGAGACGTTCCTAAAGAATCGCCGGCTCGGCAAATTGGCGGTGGCATATGCAATTCCTGAAGAAGACAACCTCGCCGCACTCCGATCGTCGTACGTAATGATAGGCAGTGATGCGGTCCTCGAACCTGGTTTCAACAATCACCCCCGGGCATCCGGGACTTTCTCCCGAACGATAGCGGTCTATGTCCGTGAGCACAAGACCATATCGCTCATGGATGCTATTGCGAAGATGACCATTCTGCCCGCCCGTCGCATGGAGAGTGCAAGCGAGTCGATGAAGCGGAAGGGACGATTGCAGGTGGGAGTTGATGCCGATGTTGTCGTTTTCGATGCGGCGCGCATTCGCGATAGAGCGACAGTGGAACACCCCGAGAATTGTTCCGAGGGGATTCATTACGTGCTTGTTCGTGGGAAGGTTGTTCTTGATGAATCGGGACTGCACAGGAACGTGCGGAATGGATCGGCGATCAGGGGAATGCTTCGTACCGATAGGTAGACCGCTCACGCAGCGAGTGACGTGCGGAGCATCATATATGAATAAGAAACCCCGCCCAGCATATTGCCGGACGGGGTTTCGCATGAATCCGGAGCCCCCAAAGCTTGCGCTACCAGGCTTCACCGGAGGCTCCTATGTTTGTTTTCAAAATAGGATCACCTCCCTTCCCCAGGGACGTAAAACGCGCCCGAAGCTTCCCTGTCAAACTCCCGGCGCAGCGTGGACTACAGCGGCAATGTACAAAGAGACAGACAAAAAGCAAAGAAATTTATTCGTGATAAGAAAAAGGCCCGGCAATGTGCCGGGCCTTCTCGTGAAGGGCGATTGGAAGTGCGTTTACAGTTTGTACGACACACCCACCTTGAAAAAACCGATATCATATCCGAGTTCGGCCGTAGCGGCAAATTTCGGAGTGAAGTAGTATCGTCCGCCGACATAAATACCAAAGCCAAAGTAGCTTCCGCCTGCGCTGTAGGGATACAGTTTTTCATTGGCACCCGAGAATTTCGCGCTCACGATATTATACCCGAGCGTAAGACCGCCATACAGGTCGACATTCTTGAGATCTTTGATTTGGTCGGCGAAGTGGTAGGATCCACGTGCCCCAATGAAGATGTAGGTGTAGGACCACTTGTCGACAGTCAAATCATAGGTGGAGGTGGAATACGACACAATGCCGCCGACTGCGATATTCTGCACAATCGCGTGATCAAAGGAGAGGAAAATCGGCGGCATGCTGCCGGTTCCATACAAGCCCGGGTATCCCAGGCCGAGCCCGGCGGTGATGACGTTTTCCCCTTTTTTTGATTGCGCATCGGACACTGACACGAGCAGTGCGCTAATAACAACCAGCACCGTGAGAGCAGCCAGGATTTTTCTCATCTCTTTACTCCAATTGATGTGTGAGGATGCGATCCAGGGAATGTTTTGAATATAGATTTTTCCGGGGATATTCACAAACAAAGACTTATTCCACAGAGACTTTTTCCTCCGCTGCTATGTCAGGCTCCAGGTCTTCTTCCGCGGCGAGGTCTCCCCCTCTGTCCTGCCCGCCCTGGTGCGCGGGAGGATCTCTTCCGGGGCTCAATGGTCCCTTCAGCAAGGGGCGGCAATGGTGTGAGCAGGTCCGCTTCCGGGTGGATCGCCGGAAGATCACGACCGATAAACTTCTCGATGTCCGGGAGTTCATACGCTTCTGTTTCTGTCGCAAAGCTGACGGATGTTCCGCTCGCGCCCGCACGACCGGTACGCCCGATACGATGGAGATAATCTTCAGGATCCATAGGCAATGAGTAGTTGACAACGTGGCTGACGCCTTCAATGTGCAAACCGCGCGCGGCCACGTCGGTAGCCACGAGCACTTTGAGCTTACCACTGCGGAAGGCCTCCAGCGTCTTGACCCGCTGGTCCTGTGACACATCGCCTGACAGGAGCCCCACTCTGATCCCACGCGCGGCAAGCCGATCCTTAAGGAACTGCGTCTCGTCCCGCCGATTTGCAAAGACCATGACACGTTCCAGATTGAGCCTGGTGATAATGTTATAGAGCAACGTGAATTTCTCTTCGTCCGTGGTAATGTAGACCAACTGGTCGATTGAGGCGAGCGTGATATCGCGGGGGGGGGTGACATCAACCTGCACAGCCTCACGCGTCCATGCAGCGGCGAGGCGATGCACTTCCGGCGTGAGGGTCGCGCTGAAGAACATTGTCTGCCGCTTTCCTTTCATCGGCGTGCTCTCAATGATCCGGCGGACATCGGGGATGAATCCCATATCCAGCATCCGGTCCGCCTCNNCGCCCCGGGGTTGCGGCAACGATGTCAATGAATTCGTCTTTCAGCATGTGTTCTTGCTTCGAGTACTCCATCCCACCGAACACCGCCATCGTGGCGCAGTCAGAATACTTGCCGAGAGCTTTCGCGTCCTTGTCAATCTGGAGCACGAGTTCGCGAGTGGGTGCAAGTATAAGGGCTCGCGGCGTTCCGCTCTTTCGAGGCTTTTGCAGGGGCTTGCGGCTGAAGTGGGTCAGGATGGTAATGAGGAATGCTGCAGTTTTTCCTGTTCCTGTTTGCGCGCGGCCCGATGCATCGGCCCCTGCGAGCGTCACGTTGAGGATACCCGCCTGTAT
>PMMO01000045.1:0-20677 GCA_003162215.1 Ignavibacteriota bacterium | reverse complement strand
GCGCTGGTCACGTCTTGCCCCGGGAGAAGGCGCTTCACGTCTCGCACGTGTTCTCTGCTCACGGACTTGCGCGTGAGGGTGTTGAGGGGGAATCACCGGAGTGCCCGTGCGGCCAGCTTGAGCACCGGTGATCTTCTTGAAAAGGTCACCGATCTTTTTGAACACGGATATCGCCAACGACAGCTCGCTTTCTTGATAGGAGTAGAGTATTTAAAACTACGCTATTATGATGCGAGTATCAAGGCTCGCGAAAACATGCACCTCATTAGCCAAATGGCGAAAATNNGGCCTTCGTATTCCTTCACAATTTGATATTTTCGGCGTTTTTATGCGCTCTGTGCTGCCTTCAATCAGGCACTCTGTTTGCGGATATGCCTTCCAACTTGAGACGCGACGGTTTTCATCTGTGCCACGCTCGGAGAGTATATAATGTCGAAGAAACTGAAATCGAAAAAAAAGATTGATGGCAAGACATACAATAAGGCTCTCGCGAAGCTCCAGGCTGACCTGGTGAATCTACAAGGCTGGATCGTGGAGAATGGGCTCCGGGTTGCCGTGATCTTTGAAGGGCGCGATGCTGCGGGAAAAGGCGGAGTGATAAAGCGGATCACTCAGAAAATGAATCCGCGTGTATGCCGCATCGTTGCACTCGGGACACCCACCGAGAGGGAAAAAACCCAGTGGTATTTCGANNGGAGGGGAGATCGTCCTGTTCGACCGCAGCTGGTACAACAGGGCCGGGGTGGAGAGGGTGATGGGATTCTGCACGGAAGCGCAATATGCCGAATTCCTGCGCACCTGTCCCGAATTCGAACGCATGCTTGTGCGCGACGGCATCATCCTGATAAAATACTGGTTTTCAGTGAGCGACGAGGAACAGGAGCGTCGATTCCGCGCGCGCATCGAAGATCCCACGAAGCGGTGGAAACTCAGTCCGATGGATTTGGAATCGCGCGCTCGCTGGGTGGAATACTCCAAAGCAAAGGACGAGATGTTTGCACACACCGACACCAAGCAGTGTCCCTGGCACGTTGTGGATGCCGATGACAAGAAACGCGCGCGACTGAATTGCATTCAGCATCTGCTCAATCTCATACCTCATGAGGACCTGACACCGAAGCCGCCGGTTCTGCTTCCGAGACAGAAAGCGATGGGGTATGTTCGTCCTCCGAAGACAGAGCAGACGTTTGTGCCCGAGGTGTTCTAGGCCGAGCGGTACGTTCCGCGTTATTGTGAACGTCTATCGGCATATTCGACGGTGGAGACAGGGATGCTCTGTTGGCAGTTCGGTCGCATGTGGGTGCGGATGATGTGGGGTTCACTTGAGAAGATATTCCTGGATGAATGCGATCGTAGCGTTGAACTGGAAATCGGCTTCAGTGAGAAAGCACGTTGTCGCGAGTATTGTATGATGCGAGGAGGTGTCCGTCACGGCCCACGAGCAGCAGTGCAGCCCTCCCGGCACCGAGGCTAATGCGGAAGTCTGCTCCACTCATCTTGTCTCGAAATGCGACTGGCGAAGACTCCATGCTTTCGGAAGTCAGCACATAGAGTGTCGCATCCGGCAGCTGCGTCGGGCTGATAAGAATGCCCGGATCTTCGCACGAGGTCTCATAGGCAACTCTTGCCCCCGCGCGATTCATTGCATACTTGTAGATACGTCCGACTTCATTGAGTTGATCCGCCAGCTCGAGCGGTAGCGCAAAGTACAATATCCGGCCTGCACCGAGCTGGACATCGAGGAATGTCTGTCCACCAGGCAGGATACCCCGTTCGCCGTAGGTGGTCCTGTCGCCGCCATAACTCAAACGCGCTGAGCTACCCGGCCACGTCACTGTGGCCTCCCGTGAGGTCAGCGCTCCCCACGTGTACTCACTATTCCAGTCGCGTGTGCGCTCGGGAATCGGCACCCAGTGCTCATCGCCATCAATCCTTCCCGAAATGAGAAGCGTTGCTCCAGCCCGCACCCGGCTCATGAGCAGGTCCCACGCCTCTTGATGCAAAACCCACGGCGCCGGAACGATAATCAGCCGGGCGTCGGGCATTCGTGAAAGCTGATACTCACCCGTCACGAACGCTGTTGCCCTTGCATGATGATACAGCGCTCGCACGGCGTTTTGTTGGACTGCGATCCCCCAACTGCCGAACACAGAAAGTTGGAGCGCCTGCGGCAATACGAGTGCGATATCAGGAAGCCGGGCCTCAGTTGCATGCGATTGGGATTCGCGTGCAAAGGTGGCAATGCCCTTGATGACATCCATCCATTGTTTCTGTGAACCATCGCGTCTCAGGAGGCTATAGGTATCGTCCCGTGACCAATCCCAGTGCAAAACACCCGTGTTCGCATTCGCGAACCCAAGCGCCAGTTTACGTTCGAGAAGAGACATCCCCTGCACGTCGTCCCAACGCCAGGAGCCGTCCATGGACCACACGGGTTGCGGGCCTGTCTCCCCAATGATGTTCGGTTTGTGCGGGCTCTTGGCCGCCACCGAGTTCCACAGAAGCGCATCATCGCGCCACCAGCTGTGATTCACCGTATAGTTGACTTGTGCATCCGCCCAGAACTGATTCAGCACGCGATCCGCCACACCACCTTCATCCTGACCGACAGTAACCATTTGCTCGGATCCCGTAGCGCGGATTGCATGGATCAAGGTGTCGACCCACTGGCAAAATGCATCTTGTGCAAACAGGTTATAGTCAACCGCACGCACATTTCGCGGATTGCCGGAACGCGCGAGCTCGAGGTCAGCAACAGACGGCAGCGGAACATTCTCAAATGTACGCAATTCTACAGGCGCGGTGCGCCACGCCCGGGCAAGTGTGTCAATAGAATTGTAGCGACGTTCAAGCCAACGATGCCAGGCCGCAAGTTCCCTCGGGTCTCCGTTCGGCGAGTTGCCCTTCCACGGACGCTTGGGGTTGGTGAAGCTGGGCTCGTTGATGAGGTCGTAGCTCAGGAACGGCACATTCCGAAAACGCGAGACGATGGCCCGAACGTAGGCGAGCTGCGCTTCAATCGCAACCGGATCCAGGTAGGGGTTGGAGCCAGGTCCCAGGCGATTTCCCTCCTGCCCCGGCCCCTGTTGCATTTCTGTTTGCGGATCAAATGCAGAGAACGTGAAAACAACCTGCATATTGTGCCGCGCCGCTACGTGAAGGTACGCCTCAATCGCGCACAGCAGACGTTCATCTGCTGCGCCACTTACCATATCCAAGTAGCGCCCACGATTCTGCCATATGCCTGTCCGCACTGCGGTCAATCCTTGCCGTTCCATTTCCGAAAAGTCTTGTTCCCACCTCCACACATTGCCGCCAAGGCTCCCGCCGGTAAAGAAGCCCGATGTGTAGGGATCGGTAGAGAAATAGTTTGTTCCCACCATCAGAAACGGTTTCCCGTCGAGTCGAAGATAGTCGCGTCCGACTTCCAGATGCTTCCCTGATTGCAGCAGCGTGGGATCACGCACAAACACGCCCGACGTGTATCGCTCAAACAAGGTGTCGCCAAAGGCAAGGGTCGCTCGCACTTTGTACAGCCCGGGATCGCTCAATGGCACGGTAAGCCCAAGTTCTTCGTGCAGCGAACTACGGCAGGTTGTCGTTCTCACTGCGAGGACCTTATGGCCGGATAATAGTTCCAGAGTGAGTCGCGCGGGCGTATCACATCGGACGACGTCAACAGCGCCCAATACTCGTGAACCTGGCTCCAGAGTGAGTTGTTGCAGATCAAGCCAGAGCCGGAGGCCTCCGCGAGAGGCATACATTGCAGTTTGCCGTATCAGCTCAATCCCTGCCCGCGAATCCCAATATGCCGGCTCCGCATCGAAGCTCAGGTAGACGCGCCGCCTCGGCGCCAGACCACGGCCTACCAGGTCCTCGGCCACAACGGGAGCAGCAAGCCGATCGCCATGAGGGCCCACAAGAAAACCAACGCCACGGTACCTTCCTCCATATCCTGCATTTACGAAGACACGGCGTGCGTGCAGAACAGTATCGCGGAACCACGGTGCATCTTCGTCCCACTGGAGGCGCCATGGGCCGCGTTGAGGTGCTTCATAAGAATGCTGTATCCCGAGAAAACACGCGTACGTATTCTGCGGCTGTCCAACTCGCCATACGGTACTGTCACGATATACCGGCACAAACAACGGCCGTCCACCCAGCACGAGAAGATTGCCATGGTCGAGATGGTGGCGGATCGCTTCCCACGCATCTGCGGGAAAGGCCGACCCGTAGGGTAATACGAGCAGATCGCCTTCTGCCAAGGCATCCTTCTTCTGCAAGTCAGCGAGGCCGACAAAGTGAGGCTGCAGTGATTCGAGTGCACGCTCCAGCGCTGAGCGGCTGATCGTGCTGTTTTCGACAATCGGGAAGTCTTTCTCAAAGAAAACAACCGTCTCGCCGTAACTTGTCGTCGCAGCCGTAAAGAGCAAGCCTGCACAAAAGCATATGAAGCGGGTGGACCAGATATTCATAGTAGTCTCTGGACTGTGATCAGCGGATGTGCTGGACGGGTTCTGGAACGAGAGAAATTATGGAATAGATCCCTCAATTCCAACTTGCCAAGGCCCATAGAGACAACCATGATCGCTTGACATTCTCAATCGTGGAGAGTATGTTTGGGCGATCGATCCACTCAAATAGCGATTCCTCGGTTCCCCTGAAAACTTACAAGCTCCTTTTCCACCGGAAGAGCGGGATGAGCAGAAGGACAAGGAATCCGACAGCGATCACCCCGGAGACGATAAAGGCCCAGGTATTGACCACACGCTNNAGTCCATCAGCTCAAGCTGGCCTGGTCGTTTGAACGACCAGGTGGCTGTATTCCCTTTTACTTCGCCGGCATTGGTATCAAGGAAAAGGCCGGGAAGGCTGACAACATTCTCGAAATCTCCCCCTTCATCTTTCTCAACAGCCTGATAGAAGAACACCATCGTCTTCGTCCAGGCTTCATTCAGCGGGAGCTGCCTGGCTGACTCAGTCCCCAACGATTTCACAAACAAGCGACGCATCGCCTCCAAGCCCTTGGCGGTCATGACGAATGTACTGTCCTGATGGAAATCTTTCTTTTTGACCGAAGGAAGATATTCTGAGAGGGACTCATCGATCTCCTTCTTGCTTGACAGATTGCGGAAGAGGTCTTCCCTGTGAGCTTGCAGCATCCCGGCAGAGACGGGCGGGGAAACCTCCCCCTGAAGAAGAGTGTCGAGCGTGCAGAAAAAGAGGTCGGCAATATTGCGATTCTGCCACTCCTCCACTTTTCTTTTCAGGGTATCACTCCTTTCGCCGGCGGTGAATCGCCTGATCTCATCTTCCGTCATGACTGCACTTGGGGGAACCCGGTCCACCGTTGCGAACCGGTGGTATGTCTCCCGGTAATGGATGTAGGTGTAGAACCAGCGAAACGAGCGGCCGGCCTGGATGGTGATCCGGATTTTCCCCGGCTGTATGAGCAAGGTGGTATCCTCAGCGAGCATCGTGAGGCTTGCATATTTCTTCGAAGCGATCCACGTAAATCCCTTCTTCACTGAATCCTCCCTTTCCCAACGGACCGTCCAGGTGGTATCCAGCGGGAGAGGGAGTTTGGTGTCCGGTACGCGGCCGGAGTCGGCGCTCACAGTAATGGTTCGCNNAGACACAGTGGTTTTCACCTTCTGTTCCAGACAGCCCGGGGATCCGAGCAAAAGGAACAACGCTGCACATAATGCCAGCCAGGAATGTCTACCGTTCATGAGTCGTCTCTTCCTTTCTGATCAGTCTCTCCAGATCCTTAAGAAAACGCTCCCCCTCGTTTGCAAGGACGGCCCGTTCCCGATCATCGAGTCCGTCCTGCAGTGTCACTGACGCCAGCGCTGGATACTTGCGGAGAAGAAAATCCTGTATGGTCACTTGCGCGGGCTCTTGCTGTTGGCTTAAAAGAGACTGAAGNNTCAGATCCCGCCTCCCTGCCGCTATGCCGGAAACGTTCCTCAAGCAAGGCCAGCGTTCGTGCGTCGGTGTAAGACAGAGTCGCGTAGAGGAGGACCAGGACAATCGATGCAGCCGCCCCCGCCAGACGTATCACCGGCAGGAAGCGCTCAACATATCGCAAGGGGGGCACGACAGCTGGAGCAGGTTCATGTGCCGCTTCGATCTCGCGCATGATCCTCAACGTAAGAACGTACGGTTCGTCCAGCACCGGCTGCATGTGACGCAATGCATCGAGCGGAGCAAAGTCCGCAACAACCTTTTTCGCTTCTCGAGCACACTCCGCACAGGAAGTATAATGTCGTGTGAGTGCCGCCCGGCGTTCAGGGGAAAGGTCTCCTTCCCGGTAGAGAAACATCAGACGCCGCGCCTTTCTGCATCGCATGGTGTTACTCCTTCCTCTTCCCTTCCAGCTTCGTCCGGATGGCGGCTCGTGCGTAACAGAGATTTGCCCGCACCGCCTCCGGTGATATCCCCACAATTGTGGCCACTTCCTCGATTGTCTGATCGTAGAGGTCGCGTAGCGTGAAAACGATTCGCTGTTTCTCCGGGAGCTTCTCCGCAAGGTGAAAGATCCGCTCGGCGAGATCCCGGTTTACGGCGAGTTCTTCCGGATTCGAACTGTGTATTTCCGCGGTTTCTTCCATCCTATGATCCGGGCGCAGGAAGATCTTCTCGCGTCGTCGCTCTACACGGAGCCGGTCGTAACAGAGATTGACCACGATCTTGTAGAGCCACGTTGTGAATTTCACATCAGCACGATAGTCGACTCTATGCGCCCACACCCGTATGAAACTTTCCTGTGCCACGTCTTTTGCATCCTCACTCTCGCAGAGAATCTTGAACGCCAGCGCGAACGCATACTCCTGGTGGCGCTCCACGATCTGCCGAAAAGCATCCTTGTCGCTGCGTTTGCAGCGATCCATCAGGGATTCGGTCGGCTCTGCCATTGCGAGGCGTAGGCTTTCGCGCATTGTTGTGGGAGAGAGGTTCTCTGCAGATGATACGACCGCAGTTGGCGGGTGTTAAATATGTCTATCCATCTTCATCAAGAAATATTCCGGTTGAAATTCGCGAGCCACGGATCATCAGTATAGCGTGATGAATGCCTCGAGATTTCGAAGGTATTCGTCCGCACCCATAGTCCATAAGAACGATCACGAACTCGCACCGGCTCGGTGACGCTACAGCCCGATGTCACCGCGGCAGGATTCGCCCTTTAGTCAGCTTTCCTTTTGAATACGTACTCACCAGAAGGCTCGATCTGCTTCATCGAAACTACTTTCCCGTCCTCGACAACAAATTCATACGTAACATCGGAAAACGCCTGTATCCGGAATTTCCGTGCCTTGTACGGAAAAAACTGGTACGCCGGTTGTCCCGGAATCAAAAAATACAGGAACTGGTCGCTCTTCAACATCACTTCGAATGTCGCACCGCCGTATTCGTACTTTCCGGTGTACGGTAGCAAGTTCTTAGGATCGCTCAAAGAGGCATCCGGCTTGCGGACAAACGATGCCTCGGATTCATCCAGCGACATCACGGCCTGGAAGATTTCCCCCTGAGGGTTCGTCTTGAAATTCACCGACCACTGCCCGTACAGTTCATCGTTGGGAGTGTCGAACCTGTCATAATGATAATGGCCGAGTGGAAGCACGATCTTGTGAAAATCAAATCGGAGTGCGGAGTCCTTCATCGAAATCCTCAGGGTGCCGTACGCGGGGTGCTCGTACTCGCCCGCATAGTCCATCAGCGGATGCGAAGGCGCAGTATGGGCAACCCGCTCCCCGCCGGATTTCTTCCTTCCCTCCCTGTCCAGCTTTCTCGCCTCCGTTCGATCCTTCAGGCGCCGTTCGCTCCAGGGAGTTTCTGAAAGACCTAGCAAACGTTCATAAACGTTGTAGCTGATCACGTTGTAGAGTGGAGCACTGTGGTCACCAATGACGAACACGAGGACCCCGATGCTGTCATATGGCATGCAGGAGATCTGCGAGTGGATGCCGTCAAGGTCGCCGCCATGATATGCAAGGTAATGACCCCGGTACGATGCAAACCATCTCCCCATTCCATAGACTGGGTTCAGAAGCTCACCGTACCCTCTGTTTTCAAGTTGTGAGTTCGGAAGGGCAATGGAGGGGGCCAGTGTAGCACGGACCACATCTGACGGTATGACCTGCTTTCCGTTATAAGTCCCTCCGTTGATGAGCGCGATAAGCCACTTGGACATGTCGGTGATGTTCGAAATAATGGATCCAGCCGGCCCGATTCCCTGTGCTTCCTCATAGTAAGGAATTCTATACAGAAGCGTCGTGTCACGCTTCTCGTTGTACGGCACGAAGGTGTCCGCCTGCTTTGTCATCTCCTCAATGCTGAACAGCGTGTTGCTCATGTCCAACGGTCTAAAGATCCGCTCCCGCAGGAAATCTTCCCACGTTTGCCTGGTCAGATACTCGATGACGTACCCGCTGGCTGCATACATCATATTGTTGTACAGGAATCCCTGGCGAATTGGTTGACTCGGCTCAAGGTATTTCAAGCGGTCGAACAATTCTCTCCGGGTGAAGTCCGACTTGTACCAGATCATATCGTGGCGCGAGATGCCGGTCCGGTGAGCCAACATGTCGCGAATGGTGACTGTATTGTTAAGGTCTTCCGTCGAAAACTCAATAATCGGGACGAATTGCCGGAGCGGCTTATCCCAGTCCAGTTTTCCCTCGGCGACAAGCAACCCCATCGCCATAGTCGTGAACAGCTTCGTGTTGGATGCAATCTGGTAAAGCGTGTTGGGGGTGACAGGGAGCTTCTTTTCGTAATCGCGGTATCCATACCCCTTCGCAAAGACGAGGCGGTTCTTCACAACGATACCAACTCCTACCCCAGGTGTGTTCCAATCCTTGAGGGTTTTCTCAATGTACTTATCAAAGCCCCTGAGCTTTTTCTGGATATCGATCTCTTGACCTGGTAATGGCAAAGAGACAAGACAGCTGAGCGTGATCAAGAGCACTCTTCTGAGAAGAGTATACATACGTCCTCCAAAAGACTCGGTTGATAATTGTGGGTAGCTCCATGCGGCAATTTCGCCGAACTCGTTCTTAGGTTGAGACCTGCATCAAGACGCTCCGCACCGTCGGTGATTGGGCCAAAGCAATCTCACTAGTGCCCAGTAGGAAGAGTCAGCTTCCCCCCATCAGACTTGCCAGCCGCTTGCGCGCATCCATCGGCTCCGGCAGATCTCTGTCCGCGTCCTTCCACAGTTCAAGAAATCTCCGGTATTCATGGATTGCCTCGCCCTTCATCCCCTTCTGTTCATACAGCATCGCAAGCCGGTAGTGGTACTTAGGATGTATGAGCCTGCGGTCCCAGCCGGAAGGGTCGAAGAAAGTGAGACGCCTGTATTCTGCAATAGCGCTGTCTGGTGAACCGGCCTTCAGATACGCCCGTGCCAGCATGTCTCTTGCGAACGGCACGTTGTAGTAAATGAGCGCGGAAGCGCTAAAGGTAGGTATCGGAAGGGGTCTCGAGTTTTGGCAGACCCTTAGTGCCGCGTCGACCGAATCCTGTGCAATGAGCACTCCGACGGCAAGAAGGTCATGAAGAAATCCCGCCGCAGATTTGCCCGAGGGGCCCACCTTCGGCAACACGGATGTGGCCCTGATAAGCCGGGCCTTCGCAGAGTCGATTCTTCCCGCCCGGAGATCCACAAGCCCCATGGCGAGGCAATACTTCACACGGGAGACCGATCCGAGGGAGGTGTCGCTCTTCACGCAGGCGCTGTACCAGGTGGCGAATTGTTGCATGCTGTTGGAAAGCTCCCCCCTATCAAATGCGATCCATCCTTCGAGCCAGAGAGCAAGTGCTTTCGCTTCAGCATTGCCGGAGGCCTCCGCGATTTCCGTCGCCTTGCGGAGGTTGCGCAAAGACTCCCTGAGTTCACCTGTGGCGTAGCGCGACAGAGCAGCCCCGCAACACGCATACGCCTGCTGGCTCTGAGAGTCTGTCAGGGCTAACAGGTCAGCAAGGTATCGGTTCGCGGTGGAGAAATCCTCTTTTAGAGAATAGATGTACGCAAGGCCCGAATAAGACGACTCGAAATCAGGTTTCACCTCCAATGCTTCCGTGTACTTGGCGATGGCCTCATCGAGCCGACCCATCTTGAAATAGATCTCCGCCATGGAATCGAAGGGATTTGGATCGCCGGGTTGGATGGAAGCATATCTCTCGAGGTACTTCACCGCCTCCTCGAAATCTCCCTTTTTGGCACAGAGATATGCAAGTTGGTTTAGTGCCTCAGAATAGCCGGGATCGAGTTCCAGGGCTTTCTGGAGATACTGCATCGCCTGAGCAGGCGCATTTTTGTGAACGGAGTAGTACATTCCGAGCAACAGGTAGGCATCCTTCTCCTGCGGATAGAGTTGAATGATTTTCGTCAGGGACTCGGCGGCCTTCGCCTCGTGGATGAATCGCTGCTTGGCTTCGGAGTCGCGGGTGAGCTCCGGGGGGAGGAACTTTAGTGCGACAGGGCGGTCGAGCTTAAGATCCTGGGCCTTGTAGACCACGCCCATGCCTCCGCCACCGAGGTGTTCGAGGATCTTATAGTGAGAGACTGTNNGTCCGGGGTCCGTGGAGACGAGGAGCGCGCGGGCTCCGGGAGGATTCCTGGCGGGCAATATAGCGAAGGGGGTGGGAACTGTCAAATCAGCAAACTGCCAACCGTGGAAGGTATACGCATTCTGCAACTAAACCTCCGTGAGCGAGTTTCTGTTGATTTTCCGGGAAGCATGTCGTATTTTCGACTTGTAAGGTAGAATAGTCGAACCCGCATCCCCTTCCGGCTCTTCCGGGAACTGGTGAACCTCAACACACTGAGCTTCAGAACCTGGTCGGAGGTTAGGTCTATGTCGGGAGACCTCTTCAAGAATCTGGAAGAACAAGAGCTCATGGCGATCCACCACATCCTGACGTTAGGGAAAAGGTCCGGGGAGTTCTGCTGTGCCAAACCCCATCAGACAGCCTCGCTCCTGCTTCACGTGCTTCACGGCCTCCGGCTCCGCGTCTTCCTGGGCGAAGAGTGAAGGCCCGTAACCGACGAGGCCTACGCCGAACTGAAGAAGGAATCGGCACTCGTCGTGCATACACTCCTCCACGCACTACGATCCCATCACTAATCTGAGGCAGCTTCATGCAACGAGACGATCAGCGGACTGCACATCCCCGCGAACAGCTTCCACCGAACGCAGACGCCGAAGCAAGTGATAGCGAGGCAATCCAGAGCATCGAGAACGTCCCCCTCTACCGTAAACGGCGCGTGGTCATCCCGGTGACGCTGGTCATCCTCGCCGCCCTGGCAGGTGCGTGGTACTGGTATGTCAACCTGCGCGATTTTGTCTCCACCGACGACGCCTATGTCGATCAAAACAGGGTCTCGATAAGTTCCAAGATCCTCGGCCGCATCTCCGCACTGACTGTCGACGAGGGGGATACCGTCACGCAGGGGAAGATACTGGTTCGGCTTGATGACACCGATCTCTTGGCGCAGAAGGAACAGGCGGTCGCGTCGCTCAGGTTTTCCGAAGAAAGCGTGGGCCTCGCGAAGGTGAACGTTACACGCGCGCAGGATGACTATACCCGGGCGGAACACCAGTTCAAGGACGCCGTCATCACGAAAGAGCAGTATGACCACGCCGGGAGCGCCCTCGCAGCCGCACATGCCGAATACAACATCGCGCTGTCGCGTGTCGGGACCGCTAAGGCACAGGTCGGCGTGGTGCAGGCACAGCTGGAGAACTGCGCTATCGCATCCCCAGTTGACGGCAAGGTAGCCAGACGCTGGGTGCTCCGCGGCGATGTGGTACAACCGGGTCAGCCCATTTTCTCCGTGTACGATAGAAAAGAGATCTGGGTGACCGCAAACCTTGAGGAAACAAACCTCCAGGCTGTTCGCCTGAATCAGCAGGTGATGATTGCAGTGGACGGATTCCCGGGGAGAATCTACTCCGGCAGAGTGTACCAAATCGGGAGCTCCACCGCCGCGCAGTTTTCGCTGTTTCCGCCGAACAATGCCTCGGGCAATTTCACCAAGATCACTCAGCGGGTGCCGGTCAAGATTTCTGTCGCGGAAGTGCGGGCTGCCGGTGATCAGCCGGTCGAGCTTCTCCCCGGGATGTCGGTGGAAGTCCGTATCAAGGTCAAATAGCCATGAGCGTCTTCCGTTTCCACGGCTTTCGTGCACACGCGCTCCGGCAGCTACCGTCGCTGCACCATGAACATGCGTCCTACCAGTGGTGGGTGCTCGCGAACGTCATGATCGGTACGTTCATGGCGGTGCTGGACGCCACCATTGTGAACGTGGCGCTCCCCAAGATCATGGCGGCGTTCGGCGTTTCCGTGGACAAGGTGGAATGGGTGCTGACCGCCTATCTGCTGGTCTTTGCCGTCATGCTGCCTACGTCCGGTTGGGTCGCCGATCATTTCGGCTACAAGCGTACCTATCTTCTGGGTCTATTCGTCTTCACATTCGGCTCGTTCCTGTGCGGACTTTCGTGGGACGAGGATGCCCTCATTGTTTTCCGGATTATCCAGGGAATGGGAGCGGGATTCATGATGCCCGTCGGCATGGCCATCATCACCCGTGAGTTCCCGCCCGAACGGCGTGGCACAGCCCTCGGTTTCTGGGCTATCGCCGCAGCCGCCTCGGTCTCCCTGGGGCCGCTGGCGGGAGGGTACCTGGTGGACCACTTCACCTGGCAGACGATCTTCGACGTGAATGTGCCGGTCGGCATCCTGGGCATGTTTGCCACTATCGTGATACAGCGCGAATACAGGACCGAGCACGTCCGCTCATTCGACGCAGGCGGATTCATCTCGGTGACGGTGTTCCTGACGTCTCTTCTGCTGGCGCTCACCAGCGGAAACGCCGCCTGGAATACAGGCGGCTGGACGTCGCAGTTCATGATCGTTTGCTACATTTTCGCGTCGATGGGTGCATTGGCGTTCTTCATCATCGAGTTGACGGTCGAATACCCCCTGATCGATCTGGGCCTTTTGAAGAATTTCAACTTCGGCCTGACGAACCTGGTGTTGTTCATCTTCGGCCTCGGGATGTTCGGCAGTACGTTCCTCCTTCCCCTCTATCTTCAGAACTCATTGGGGTACACCGCCTACGAAGCGGGGCTCATGTTCCTCCCCATGGGGATCCTGCAAGGAATCCTTGCGCCAATTGCCGGCTACCTTTCGGACAAGCAGAACCCGAAAATCCCCGCCCTGGTGGGGATCGTCTTGCTCGCGGCCAGCCTCTATATGAACTCTTTCATCTCGGTCTTCTCCGAGCGGGACCAGATCATGATAGCACTGTACGTGCGGGGGATCGGTATGGGGCTCATCTTTACACCGCTCAGCACGCTCGCTCTCCTGGATATCCCGCGCCGGAAGATGGCGCAGGCCTCCGGGCTCTTCAACGTCATCCGTCAGGTGGGTGGGAGTTTCGGGGTGGCAATCCTGGGCGCCATGCTGACCCGCAGAACGATCCACCATGCGGCCATCTACGGGCAGGCCATCGACGAGTATTCTCCCCCGTTCCATGCGGCGGTGGCAAAGATCCAGTTCTTTGCGCAGCACAGCGTGGGGGGAACGTCGGCGGAGTCGCTTGCCCGGGCAAAGGCTCTCATGATGGCACACATGTCCAACCAGGCATTCGTCTCCGCCATCGGCGACGATTTCTTCATTGCCGGAGCCATCACGATTGCCTGCGTCGTCCCGATACTCTTCCTCCGGGTGCGGAAGCGCAATGCCGGAGCGAAGGCAGTGGCGATGGAATGAACAACACATCAGGATCTTACATCATGAATGCTGCACGTTCGGTGATCGCGCTGCTTCTGTTAACAGTTTCCTCTTCTGTTGCACAGACACCGGCGGCCGATTCCTTGACCGTCAGTAATGCCGTCCAGCTGGTCCTTACTCATAACCCGTCCTTGTGGGAGGCGGTACAGGTCATCGAGGCCTCGAAGGCGAGAGTTGAACAGAGCCGAAGCAGCTACTTCCCCAGTGCAGAGATCGGGGCCTCGTACGCCTTCATCACCCCCGTCCCGGAATTCGATTTCGGAGGGGTTTCGCTGAAGGTTGCCCCCAACAGCAACTACGACGGCCACCTCGGCGCCCGGCAGATGATCTACGACTTCGAACGAACCGGATCGCAGGTCTCCCTCTCCAATTCCCGGGTGACCATCGCGGAAGACTCGCGCGAGACGGTCAAGCGCGATCTCTCCTTCCGAACTGCCGAGGTGTTTTACGCGATCCTCTTCCTCCGCCGGAGCATCGTGGTGCAGGACGAACAAATCCGCACCCTGAACGAACACCTGGAGATCGCCCGGAAGAAGATCGAAGCAGGGACGGCGACGCAGCTCGATGCGCTCACCACGCAGGTCCGCGTGGCAAACGCCACCATGCTCAAGATCAGCCTCGAAACCTCGCTCAGCACGCAGGAGATCGCGCTCCGCAAGCTGGCGGGACTTCCCTCCAACACCCCGCTCAGGCTGCAAGGAGAATTCGCCACGCAACCAATGCCGCTTCCCCTCGATTCACTCCTGGGCATGGCGATGACCGGCCGCATCGAGGCGAAGGCCGCCTGGGACGCCATCACCGCGGCAAGGGCGCAGCAGGACGTGGCTCGTTTGAGTGATGCACCGTCTTTGAATGCCTTCGTTTCCTATGGGCTCAAGAACGGCTACGTGCCGAATCTGGATGTGCTGCGGGGGAATTTGCTGGCAGGCGTGGAGCTCAAGATCCCGATGTTTGACGGTCACCGGAGCCGGAGCATGGAGGAAGAAGCCGCGGCACTCGTGCGCGCGGCGGAAGCCCGAAAGCACGAAACGGATCAGATGATTCAAGCCGATGTCGAGCAAGCCATCGCGGAGGCCAGGGCAGCGGCTGAGCGCGTGAAGGTCACGGAAATCAATATCGAGCAAGCAGATCTGGCGGTCCGCACCGCACGCATGCGCTACGAAGCCGGCACAGTACCGAACCTTGACCTGCTCGATGCCCTGACAAACCAGACGCAGGCACGGCTCACGAATCTCCAGTCACTGTACGACGCCGTCATCAGCAGCTTTCGCCTTCATCGGTCGGTCGGGGCCCCCGTGTTCTAGATCGCATCCACAACTGTGCCTTCACTTTACCAATTACACGAAAGGAAACAATTCATGCTAACGAGATCAAAAATCAGCTTATCGCAAGTAAGTATTCTTGCTACGGTTGCTATTCTTGCGTCCATTGACTTCGGATGCACCTCTTCTCGTCTGACAAATATGTGGAGAGATCCGAATTTCAAAAATCCCTCGATGACAAACATGCTTGTCGTTGCAGCGAAAAATAATCCCGTGAACCGACGTATATGGGAAGATGAAATCGTCGCCGCACTGTCTGCCCACGGTGTTGCGTCAACTCCTTCGTATAGGTTATTTGCAGATTCTATCCCAGATCCTGACCAGGTAGGTGCCGCTGTACAAGAGAAGAAATTCGACGGCGTTCTTTTCATCAAGAGACTGCCAACAGAGATCTCTACCAGTTATGTCCCGGGATACGCAAAGAGCGAGCTGGTTACGCGATATAGCGAGCGTACTCGTAGTTACTCTACATTCTATCGGGACGTACAGCAGCCGGGCTACACCGACACCAGTAAAGTAGTACGTCATGAGGCTAACGTTTTTACCACGCAAGAAGGCGGCAGTTTGGTGTGGGCTGGGACGGGAGAGATGATTAATCCGAGCTCAAGAGAGGCTGTCAGATATGAAATCACCGGTTTGGTTGTTCCGGAATTGGCGCGCCAAGGAATCATTCCGACAAAATAGGTCTTTCCGGGCTATGTGCACTCCCCTTCCCCGCCCGGAGGTGGCAGGACTCGTGGATGGCAGGAATAACTGTATCGGCAACGCCCGAATCTGCGGGCGCGATGACATCCTCTTTGGTCATAATCGCGAGCAAGTCTTGCGGCGACCCCCGGGGATGTGTTGCATAGTGCTCTGACGCGCATCCCGACGTTTCCAAGATGCACACCGCGGCAATTGCGACCACTGCGAATCCTTTCATATCCCTTCGCTCCTTCTCTCCATAGTGTTACTCCGTGAACTCTTCATTGATCGTCTTCATCCCTTTGACAATTCTGGGCGGCGCAAGATTTGTCGGTAACTCGAAAGTGAGTTGTGTGGGCAGGTTGTGTTTGTAGAAGTTGTGTTTGTAGATAAGGAGTCGGTTTGATTTTGGGCTGCCTCTCCCTTACATTACCGCCAACATGTACTTTGTTTCAGGCCGGAGAAGGAAGGCAACGGTTCGGCGTCATCTTTAAAAGGAGTTGATCATGGAAGAGAAGATCCAGTTTAAACTCAACGGCAAGCAGACGTCGGTGACAGTGGATAGTGAACGTATGCTCTTGTGGGTGTTGCGGACCGATCTTGGACTGACAGGTACGAAATACGGATGCGGACAGAGCCAGTGCGGGGCGTGCACGGTTCTTGTCAACAATGAGGCGGTCCGGTCGTGCATGACGCCTGTCAGCGAGGTCAGGGGAAAGGATGTGGTCACTATCGAAGGGTTGGCCGTCAACGCGACACTTCATCCTCTGCAGAAAGCATTCATGGAGTCCGATGCGCTTCAGTGTGGATACTGCACACCGGGAATGATCATGAACGCTTATGCGGTCCTTCGCAAGAACCCTCGCGCTTCACCAGCCGACATTCTCCTCGAGATGGAGGACAACCTGTGCCGTTGCGGGGCTCACACACGCATCATACAGGCCATCCAGAATGCGGCCGTGGAAATGAGAGGAGGATCCTGAGATGAAAGAGAACCTAAAATTCGAGCCCCCTGAGCTGACCGCCGACTTGCGTATCAGTCGACGGGAATTTGTCAAGACGACAGGTAGCGGCATCTTCCTCTTCTTCACCATCGGAGAATTGCCGTTTCTTCAGCAAGAGGTCGAGGGCCGAAGAGCCTCACCCGGCCTGCCATCCGATTTCAACGCCTTCCTGAAGATCGGAGAAGGCGGACGCGTTTCATGCTATACCGGAAAAATCGAGATGGGCCAGGGCCCGATCACCTCTCTGGCGCAGGAGCTGGCGGATGAACTCGACGTTTCGCTCGATGCCGTCGATATGGTCATGGGAGATACCGACCTCTGTCCGTGGGACATGGGGACGTTTGGCTCAATGACAACGCGCCTCTTTGGACCAGCCCTCCGGACCGCCGGCGCCCAGGCAAGACAGGTCTTACTGGAACTGGCTTCTGAGAATCTCAAAATACCTGTTTCGAATCTGACTATTGAAAATGGAGTCGTGTTCGACAAAACCAGCAGTCAACATCGCGTCTCCTATGGCCAGCTGACACAGGGAAAGAAGATTGAACGTCACCTCACCCAGCCAGCGGTCACCAAGAAGCCGTCGGAGTTTAAGGTTATGGGGAAGCCGACGCTCCGAAGTGACGCACGGGCGAAGGTGACCGGCAGTGCGAAATATGCCGGGGACATCCAGCTGCCGGGGATGGTCTTCGCAAAACTGCTGCGACCTCCCGCGCACGGCGCGAAACTCCTTGATGTTGACCTCTCCGAAGCAAAGAAAGTGCAAGGAGTGCAGATCATCCAGCAAGGCGACTTTATTGCCGCCCTGCACAAGTATCCGGATGTCGCCGAAATTGCCCTGTCGAAAATCAAGGCGAAATTCGACAAACCCCAATCGGGTATTAACGATTCTACGATCTTCGACCATCTACTGAAAGTTGCTCCCGAGGGCCGCATAGTGGCGCAAGGAGGCAATCTTCAGGAGGGAGAACGCGCGGCGGCAGCCATTGTTGGAGAGACCTATTTCGACGGATACAAATCGCACGCACCGATCGAACCACACACGGCTGTGGTGAAGATCGAAGGAAACAAAGCGACCGTCTGGGCCTCGACGCAAACACCCTTCGGAGCGAAAGATGAAGTTGCGAAGGAGCTCGGTTTCCCTCCGGAAAATGTGAGAGTCATAACCCCGTTTGTCGGCGGCGGGTTTGGTGGAAAGTCGAGAAATCTGCAGGTTGTTGAAGCCGCCCGCTGTGCGAAACTCAGTGGAAAACCGGTTCAGGTGGCCTGGTCCAGGAGGGAGGAGTTTTTCTTCGATTCGTTCCGACCGGCTGCAATTGTCAAGATACGATCAGGCATGACATCGGGGGGAAAGATCGCCTTCTGGGACTATCACGTATACTTCGCGGGGGAACGAGGCTCTCAGCTATTCTACGATGTCCCTCACCACAGCACGGTCGCGCACAATTCAAGCTGGGTCGGAGATCCGGGTTCCCACCCCTTTGCGACAGGACCCTGGCGTGCACCGGGAAACAATACGAACACGTTTGCCCGGGAATGCCACATTGACACGATGGCAGCTAAATCCGGCATCGATCCCGTCGGATTCCGGCTCCGTAACCTAACGGACGCAAAAATGAAACGGGTTCTGCAGGCTGCTGCGGACAAATTTGGCTGGAAACCGGCGAAAGCGCCCAGCGGCAGAGGATACGGTGTGGCCTGCGGGATTGACGCGGGAACGTACGTGGCCGCGATCGCTGAAGTGGACGTCGACAGAATCACGGGCCAGGTGAAGACCAAGAGGGTCGTCTGTGCGCAGGATATGGGTCTGGTGATCAACCCGGAAGGAGCCACCATCCAGATGGAAGGCTGCATCACGATGGGCCTTGGCTATTCCTTGAGAGAGGACATCCGCTTCAAAGATGGAGAGATCCTGGACGTCAACTTCGACACGTATGAAATCCCGAGGTTCTCCTGGCTGCCGAAGATAGAGACCGTCATCCTTGACAGCAAGGATGACCCGTCTCAAGGCGGAGGCGAGCCGGCGATCGTGGTGATGGGAGCGGTCGTCGGGAATGCGGTCTATGATGCTGTCGGCGCACGATTGCATCAGATGCCGATGAGCCCGGAGAGAATCAAGGAAGCTCTGAACCGGGGTTAGAAACCCTGGCGGTCACTTTGCTGCCGTCGGCGCCTCGCGCAGATCCGGCAACAGTACAATATAGCAGTGGTGATAAGTTAGCAGAATCATTGGGAAAATCAATTGCGTGCAACATGTTTGCCGGAGCGCACGTACAAAGTAGAACCGACGTTGCCCAAGCACGATTAACCCCATTCCGTCACATAAAAAGACCCCGCCCGATGAAATCCCCATGGTTTGCCTCTACAACTCTCGTACTTCTGATGTTCTCTGTTTCACCACCTTCGCCGGCTCAGCTCGATGCCCGAATGATGCGTACGCCGGACATTTCTGCAACACAAATAGTCTTTGCTTACGCAGGGGACCTCTGGCTTGTGCCCATTGAGGGAGGTACCGCAGTGCGGCTAAGTTCGCCGAAAGGAGAGGAGCTCTTCCCCCGCTTCTCCCCGGATGGCACGACCATTGCTTACAGTGCAAACTACGATGGAAATACGGACGTCTATGTGATTTCAAAATTCGGGGGAATGCCTCTGCGTGTCACCTCGCACGGCAATCCGGACCGTGTCATCGGATGGTATCCTGACGGAAAGCATATCCTTTTTGCTTCATCGATGTTCAGCGGCCGTCAGCGGTTCAATCAGTTCTTCAGCGTTTCGCCGGAGGGTGGGCTCCCGCAACAACTGCCCCTCCCCTACGCCGAAATGGGCTCGTTCTCCTCAGATGGAAAGAAACTTGCGTACACGTACATCACGCAGGCGTTCCGCACGTGGAAGCGTTATCGTGGTGGATGGGCGCCGGACATTCACATCTTCGACCTGGAGAAGGGAACGGACGAAAACATCACCAACAATGACGCCAGCGATGAATTTCCCATGTGGCACGGGAATAGGATCTACTTCCTTTCCGATCGTGATAAAGAGCAGCGCTCGAACATCTGGGTCTACGACATTCCCACGAAGCAGAGCCGGCAAATCACCCACTTCACTGACACCGATATTCATTTCCCTTCGCTCGGTCCCCCCGGCATCGTGTTCGAATCGGGAGGTAAACTCTATCTGCTGGATCTTGCCACCGAAAAGGAACATGAAGTTCCTATCACGGTTGTCACGGATGAGATATCGATCCACCCTCATTCCGAAAACGTGAGCAACCTCATCAGGGAATTCTCCCTCTCTCCAGACGGGAAACGCGGCTTGTTTGAAGCACGGGGGGACATATTTTCAGTGCCGGCCGAAAACGGGCCCATATACAATGTTACCCGTAGCTCCGGTTCAGCCGAGCGATACCCGGCCTGGTCCCCCGACGGCAAACTGGCAGCCTACTGGAGCGATCGCTCAGGAGAATACGAACTCACGCTACTGGATTTCGAGAAACGGAGCGAGACGACGGTGACCTCCTACGGGCCCGGGTATCGTTACCACCTCTTCTGGTCCCCCAACGGCAAAATGGTGGCTTTCATCGACCAATCTATGCGAATCAAAATGTATGATCTGGAGAAAAACCGGACCACCGACGTCGACAAGGGGAACTATTTCTACCAAGGTGCACTCGACGGCTTCACCATGAGCTGGTCACCCGACAGCCGATGGCTGGCGTATGCCCGCGACCTTGACAATCGCAGCAGCGCTCTCTTTCTGTTCGACTCCAGAGACGGAAAGAGCACACAGGTCACTTCCGGCTACTACGCGGACGTGCAACCATCGTTCGATCCCGACGGCAAGTATATCTACTTCCTTACGAACAGGACG
>PMMO01000021.1:247-2842 GCA_003162215.1 Ignavibacteriota bacterium | reverse complement strand
CAACTGCAGCGTGTGCCCGGAACAGGGTACACACTTGATTGAACAAAGCCCCAACAGCATACTCCTCGTGACAATATCACAGCCTATTTCACGACTTTGCGAGGCTTGCAGGCATTGAACCCATCGGGGCCCGGTACGCCCGCCACCTCCATCGAAAGTCCTGAACTATTTGTCCGCTACAAACTGACATTGTGACGTGCTGGACCTGCTAAAGCTTCTTACTCTGGAATCGGAAGTGTAACCGTGACTTTTCTTCAATCTGCAATCAGAGGTTGACTTTCTTGAGTTACACTTTTGTTACGGTTACAGTTCATATCCCTGATAGAGGATCGAAGGCGCTACCACTGTACTGGTTCCGATGGACAGCTTGGCTTCGTCCGGAACGTAAGGGCATGTCGGGTGGGTGGGTGTAGCCCTCCCAAAGACGCTCTACCCGCCGCAATTGAAAATATAGGGAAGTGAAACGACACTCTCGTATTGGTTTGCCGATCGGAGGGGTGAAAGGTCTTTTCTTTCTTTTTGTGCGATGCTTGATGTTTGTATAGGGGGATCTCACCTCTAGGTAATTCCGCTCCCAGCAGTCGCTTCGACGACCGAACCACATCCGCCTGATCCATTTCTCGTCTTTCACTCAGAAAGCAGATTGGCAGTTCCTGCAACTCCGTTTCTGCTGCCTGATTTGTATCCCACAAGGGGAACGATAAGACACTTCAGCGCGTTCAACTACATAACGGTGCACACCCGCCATGAGGAGGATACTGTGATTCGTAAAGGCTTCACGATTGAGAATCCCTTTAGTCATGCTCATGTTACTGTCCTGGAAGCTGAAGCCTCTCTTCCGATTTTTGCACAAGACGTTCTTGCCGGAGCGCTCGGTACGTTGGGCAAAGCATTGGGGTTCAACGCGGTGCGTCATAAGTACCTGGAATAGCGCTTCTCCGAATCCCGGTGTCCAATCAGAAGAAGGAGGAACAGATGAGATTCATAATCCCAATCCTATCCGCCGTTCTCTTCCTCTTCACCAATGCGGATCGTGTCCACGCCCAATGGACCCGAGCCAATGGCCCCTACGGAGGGAGCGTTCCAGCCTTTGCCGTAGGGGGCACAAATCTTTTTGCGGGGACCAACGGCGGTATTTTCCGGTCAACTAACAACGGGGCTACGTGGACTCCGGCCAATACCGGATTGACGGGTCTTTCAGTAACTTCGTTCGCCGTTGTCGGAACGCATATCTTTGCCGGAACCGAGGCCGGCGTCTTCTCTTCTACTGATAATGGGTCCAATTGGACTCTCGTCATTGCCCGGAAGTATGTGTCCGCGCTTGCCGCATTCCCCGCCTTCGGCGGGTCGGGCACGAATCTCTTCTTTGCGTCTGACAGCGTGTTTCGATCAACGGATACAGCCGCAACGTGGATTCCGGCTACGAACGGATTGGCAGTAGGCGCTATTGTAAGGGCTTTTACACGACAGGGTGCGAATCTCTTTGCGGCGACGAATAACGGCGTATTCATTTCGGCCACTGGCGGCACCAATTGGACGCCCGCCTCGAACGGATTGCCATTGTTTGCTAATGTTACCTCCTTGGCCGAGCGCGACACATTTCTCTTCGTCGGGACGTATAGCGGGGTCTTCCTCTCTGTCAATAGCGGTGAAANNGACGGATGGCGGCGTGTTCGTGTCGACCAATAGTGGCGGCAAATGGACCCCGCTCATGAATGGATTGACAGGTACTCCTGTTCTTGCTCTTGCCGTGTCCGACACAAGTCTGTACGCCGGAACAGAAGGCGAGGGAGTATTCTCATCGACCAACGCCGGCGTCACCTGGAGCCCGGCCAGCACCGGTTTGACAATTACTGACGTTGGGGCCTTTGCTGGCGGGGCCGGCCCGAACCTCTTTGCGGGAAGTGATGCCGGAGTCTCCGTTTCGATCGATAATGGTGCCAACTGGACTTCTGCCAATAGCGGATTGACAAGCACACCTGTTAATGCGTTTGCCGTGAGCGACACGAAACTGTTTGCCGGGACNNGGGAGTGAACGTCACCGGTGTGCATGCTCTCGCTGTGAGCGATACGAACCTCTTTGCCGGGACGATTCACGGTTTTTCCCCGGGCGGTCTCTTCCGTTCGAGTGTGAACGGCACACCGTGGACTACAGCCAGTACCGGATTGTCAGGCACTGTGACCAATACCATAGCTGTGAGACCCGCGAATGGAGGTTCCGTTACAGAAATCTTTGCCGGAACTGACTTGGGCGCCTTCCTTTCCACCAACAACGGCGGCAATTGGACCGCAAGAGATTCCGGATTCGCGATTTCTGCTGTCAATGCTTTTACCTTAAGCGATACAGCTCTCTTCGCAGCGACCGCAGGCGGCGTTTTTCGTACGACCAATAACGGAATCAATTGGGTTTCCCTCAATACCCATTTGACAACGACGTACGTGAATGCTCTCGTCATCAACGGCACAGAATTTTTCGCCTCGACTCCCGGCGGCCGTGTGTTCGTTTCCACCAATAGCGGTGGAGAGTGGTCTCAGGTCAGTGACGGATTGCCAGGCAACGATGTTCATGCTCTTGCCCTGAGCGGCACGAATCTC
>PMMO01000021.1:0-152 GCA_003162215.1 Ignavibacteriota bacterium | reverse complement strand
CTACAGGATAGAAGCGGGATCGTACGTGGAGACGCGCAAGCTGATCCTTCTTCGATAGTGCGTGCCAACGGTTTGGGAGGCATCAGAAACACAGGAGGGTTCTGAAAATCAGAACCCTCCTCAGTGCCCGAAACAGGACTTGAACCTGCACG